>NC_000964.3:640000-947500 GCF_000009045.1 Bacillus subtilis subsp. subtilis str. 168
GATGATCAGGTTGATAGGTCTGAGGTGGAAGTGTGGCGACACATGGAGCTGACAGATACTAATCGATCGAGGACTTAACCATATTTTTGAATGATGTCACACCTGTTATCTAGTTTTGAGAGAACACTCTCAATTTGTTTGGTGGCGATAGCGAAGAGGTCACACCCGTTCCCATACCGAACACGGAAGTTAAGCTCTTCAGCGCCGATGGTAGTCGGGGGTTTCCCCCTGTGAGAGTAGGACGCCGCCAAGCATTACTTTTATCATCGCGGGGTGGAGCAGTTCGGTAGCTCGTCGGGCTCATAACCCGAAGGTCGCAGGTTCAAATCCTGCCCCCGCAACCAAATATATGGTTAAATAAGGAGTGCCCTAAGGGTGCAACCAAAATAATCCTATACAAATATGGTCCGGTAGTTCAGTTGGTTAGAATGCCTGCCTGTCACGCAGGAGGTCGCGGGTTCGAGTCCCGTCCGGACCGCCATTAATGTAAACGAAACGATCATGTTTTCGTTTTTTTTGTGTTTTCTTTTACTGTATCTTCTGCTTGGTGTCATAGCCAAGCTTTCTTTATATCGGGAACATCTTGGATATTCCAGCAAAATTCGATAAACTAGGAAGAGCACAAATAGGCATAAGCAGGGTTGAAAGGAGGTTTTGGTTCATGGATGAATTTGATTTGATACATAGCATTACTCCGCGGACCATTCACCATTCTTCCGTTGATGTAGGAATAGGTGATGATGCAGCGCTCTACACTGCGAAACACGGCGTTCAGGAAATTGTTTGTGTTGATACTATGGTAGAAGACGTGCACTTCAAATTACACTATTCCTCACCTGAAGATATCGGGTACAAGGCGTTAGCCGTTAATATAAGTGATATTGCCGCGATGGGAGGCATTCCTAAGTTTTATCTGGTATCACTTGCGGTACCTTCAAAATGGACTGAATCTGAAATCAAGGCGATGTATGAAGGAATGAATGAACTGGCGAAACTATATCATATGGATCTGATTGGCGGCGATACAGTTTCTACCGCTGACAAATTAGTCGTTACAGTCACTGTAATCGGTGAAATTGAAAAGGGACAGGCCTGTTTGCGCAGCTTGGCAAAACCGAATGATATTGTGTTTGTAACCGGTGAAATCGGTTCTTCTGCAGCAGGGCTTTCTTTATTGCTGGAAGAGACTAATCCTCAAAACTCATCTGTGGAAACGGATTACTTTATCCACAGGCATAAACGGCCTGAGCCAAGAGTAAGCGTCGGCAGATTATGCTCGATTTTTAAACGGGCAGCTTTAAATGATGTTAGTGACGGATTGGCTAGTGAACTGAACGAGATTGCAGAAGCCAGCTGTGTTTCAATTGAAATTGTTGAAAGCATGCTTCCAATTCATTCTGATTTGCCTAAGCTTCATCCTAACTGGAAAGAATGGGCTTTGTTTGGCGGTGAGGATTTTGAGCTGACAGGGACGGTTTCAAATGAGGAGTGGGAAGTGTTGAAGCAGGAGTGCGCAGCGCTTCATCTTCCCATTACAAAGATTGGCTATGTCAGGGAAAAAACAAAATCTAAAGTGATCCTAAAAACAGATCAAACATCAATGATCTTAGAGAAAAAGGGATATAATCATTTTAAATAAGACGGGTGACTCGTGTGAAGCAATTAAAATGGAGAACTGTAAATCCAGAAGAAACAAAAGCAATTGCCAAGCTGACGGCAGCGTTTGCTAAACCGGGAGACGTCCTGACATTAGAGGGCGATTTAGGTGCAGGAAAAACGACTTTTACGAAAGGTTTTGCAGAAGGGCTGGGAATTACACGTATTGTAAACAGTCCGACTTTTACAATTATAAAAGAATATAACGATGGCGTACTTCCTCTTTATCACATGGATGTGTATAGAATGGAAGATGAAAGTGAAGATTTGGGACTTGATGAATATTTTCACGGACAAGGTGTCTGTCTCGTTGAATGGGCTCATTTAATTGAAGAACAGCTGCCACAGGAGCGACTGCAAATTGTCATCAAAAGAGCTGGTGATGATGAGCGGGAAATTACCTTTACTGCTGTCGGGAATCGGTATGAAATGCTTTGTGAGGAGTTAAGTAGACATGACAATATTAGCAATTGATACATCAAATTATACATTGGGCATTGCGCTGCTTCGAGAAGACACTGTTATAGCAGAATACATTACATATTTGAAAAAGAACCACTCTGTAAGAGCGATGCCTGCTGTTCATTCATTGCTGAATGATTGTGATATGGCACCGCAGGACCTTTCTAAAATTGTCGTTGCAAAAGGCCCTGGTTCATACACAGGAGTAAGAATAGGTGTGACGTTGGCCAAAACACTTGCCTGGTCTTTAGACATTCCAATAAGTGCTGTATCAAGTCTTGAGACGCTTGCGGCAAATGGCCGGCATTTTGACGGTCTGATCAGCCCAATCTTTGATGCTAGACGGGGACAGGTGTACACAGGTCTGTATCAATATAAAAATGGGCTTTTAGAGCAAGTTGTTCCAGATCAAAATGTGATGCTGGCAGATTGGCTGGAGATGCTAAAAGAAAAGGACCGCCCTGTTTTGTTTTTAGGCCATGATACTTCTCTTCACAAGCAGATGATCGAGGATGTGCTTGGAACAAAAGGATTCATTGGAACTGCCGCCCAGCATAACCCGCGCCCTTCAGAATTGGCTTTTCTCGGGAAGGAAAAGGAAGCAGCTGATGTTCATGGGCTTGTCCCGGATTACTTGCGGCTGGCAGAAGCTGAAGCGAAATGGATTGAAAGTCAAAAGTAGGGTGATAGGATGAAAACAAAAGCAGCGGTCAGAAATATGCGGCTTGAAGATATAGATCACGTATACGAAATCGAAGCATCCTCCTTTACGTCTCCTTGGACGAAGGATTCGTTTTATCATGAGCTGCTGGAAAATCCGTATGCTCATTATCTCGTGATTGAAAAGGACGGCCATCTTGCTGGGTATTGCGGGATTTGGATTGTGATGGACGATGCCCAGATTACAAATATAGCGATAAAACCAGAGTATCGCGGCCAGTCTTTAGGAGAAACGCTTTTTCGCTCAGCTGTTGAACTGTGCAAAGAAAAAGACGCAAGGCGGCTTTCGCTTGAAGTGAGGGTTTCGAATCATCCTGCTCAAGGCTTATATAAGAAATTCGGGATGCAGCCCGGCGGAATAAGAAAGAACTATTATACTGATAACGGGGAAGATGCGTTAATTATGTGGGTGACGATAAATGAGTGAGCAAAAAGACATGTACGTATTAGGAATTGAAACAAGCTGTGATGAGACTGCTGCAGCTATTGTGAAAAACGGGAAAGAGATCATTTCAAACGTAGTAGCCTCTCAAATTGAAAGCCATAAGCGCTTCGGAGGCGTTGTTCCGGAAATTGCTTCAAGACATCATGTTGAACAAATCACTTTGGTTATAGAAGAGGCGTTTCGCAAAGCTGGCATGACGTATAGTGATATTGATGCGATTGCAGTAACAGAAGGTCCGGGACTGGTGGGAGCGCTTCTTATCGGAGTGAATGCCGCTAAAGCATTGAGCTTTGCATATAACATTCCGTTAGTAGGCGTTCATCATATAGCCGGTCATATATACGCGAACCGTCTTGTAGAAGACATCGTGTTCCCGGCACTGGCATTGGTCGTTTCAGGAGGCCATACAGAACTGGTTTATATGAAGGAACATGGATCATTTGAAGTCATTGGGGAAACCCTTGATGATGCGGCAGGAGAAGCCTACGACAAAGTGGCGCGGACGATGGGATTGCCATATCCGGGTGGACCGCAAATTGACAAGCTAGCTGAAAAAGGGAATGACAATATTCCGCTTCCTCGCGCATGGCTTGAAGAAGGCTCTTACAACTTCAGCTTTAGCGGATTGAAGTCTGCGGTGATCAATACGCTTCATAATGCATCCCAAAAAGGGCAAGAGATTGCTCCGGAAGATTTGTCTGCCAGTTTCCAAAATAGTGTGATCGATGTCTTGGTAACCAAAACGGCGCGCGCGGCAAAGGAATATGATGTCAAACAGGTCCTTTTAGCCGGAGGAGTAGCTGCAAACAGAGGCCTCAGAGCTGCATTAGAAAAGGAATTTGCCCAGCATGAAGGGATTACGCTTGTCATTCCTCCATTAGCTTTATGCACGGATAATGCTGCGATGATTGCTGCTGCTGGTACAATTGCTTTTGAAAAAGGAATTCGCGGTGCATATGATATGAATGGCCAGCCCGGCCTTGAATTGACTTCTTATCAAAGTCTCACGAGATAATAGCGTGAGACTTTTTATCTGTTTGTTATTAACAGACAATTCACAATTTATCCACATATCTGTGAGTAATTATAGAGATATTGATGGATAAAGGGCTGAGGTCACTGTTAATAAAGTGGATAAATTCAGAATATTTTGTGGATAGTGTGTATAAAGCGCTTACTTTGTTTATTTATTAGGGGATGTTCTGTGGATAAAAAGCACCTCTAAAAAGAGGTGCTTGACTTTTTTAATCTTCTTCTGTGGATAGTTCTTCCCATTCGGACAAAAGAGATTCCAGCTCCTGATTAAGCTTCTCATTGTCTGCATGGATAGCTTGTACTTTTTCATGATCCTGATAGACTTCAGGGTCACATAGCAATTCATCATTGCGGCTGATGTTCTCCTCAATGGTTTGAACGGTGGTTTCAATTTCTTCAATCCGACGGAGTCGTTGGCGCTCTTTCTTTTTCCATTCTTTTTCTTCCTCGTAGGAACGTTTGGAGTCAGACTTCACTGTAGCTGGCGTTTTATCAGTTTCCTCTTGCTGATTCATTTTCTCCAATTCAAGCTGCTCTGTTTTTTTCTCTGTATAATAATCGTAATCTCCCAGATACTCCTCTATATGGCTTGAAGAAAGCTCCAATACTCTTGTGGCGATTCTGTTAATAAAATATCTGTCATGTGAGACAAATAACAGTGTGCCTGGATAATCAATCAGCGCGTTTTCGAGAACTTCTTTGCTGTCTAAATCCAGATGGTTCGTCGGTTCATCAAGGATGAGAAAGTTGGCTTTTTGAAGCATCAGCTTAGCTAGAGCCAATCTTGCTTTTTCGCCTCCGCTCAGTGAATGAACTGGTTTCAGCACATCATCTCCGGAGAATAAGAAATTTCCGAGACACGTTCTGATTTCTTTTTCTGGGAGCCCGGGGTACTCGTCCCACAGCTCATCAAGGACACGTTTAGAGGAAGTCAACTCAGCCTGTTCCTGGTCATAATAGCCGACACTGACATTTGAGCCGTAAGAAATTGTTCCCTGATCTGGTTTTAGGGTGTCTATTAATGTTTTCAGCAATGTCGATTTACCTATTCCGTTAGGGCCGACAAGCGCAGCGCTTTCTCCTCTTGTGAGCATGAATGACACTTCTGTTAAAAGCGGCGGCTGGTTTTCATAGCTGATTGTGAGATCCTGAACACGAAGGACTTCATTTCCGCTCTGTTTTGTAATATCAAAATGAAAGTTTGCGGATTTTTCATCGCCAAGCGGTTTTGACATGACATCCATTCGCTCAAGCTGCTTTCTGCGGCTTTGCGCCCTTTTGGTGGTAGAGGCTCTCGCCAGATTTCGATCTACGAAGTCCTGCAGCTTTGCAATCTCGTCCTGCTGCTTTTCATACATTTTCAGATCTTTTTCATACTGCGCGGCTTTTTGGTCGAGATAAGCGCTGTAGTTGCCGTGATACTTTTTGCTTTCTGCTCTTGATACCTCGTATACCTGGTTTACTACTTTGTCCAAAAAGTAGCGGTCATGCGAAACGATGAGAATGGCGCCTGAATAGCCTTGTAAATAATGCTCAAGCCAGGTAAGCGTATCAATATCCAGATGGTTTGTCGGCTCATCAAGAATGAGCAAATCAGGCTGTGTTAATAGAAGCTTACCTAAAGCCAGTCTTGTTTTCTGGCCTCCGCTGAGGCTTTGAACCTGTGTAGAATCGTCAAAATGGCTGAAGCCGAGACCATGCAGCACAGATCTAACATCCGCTTCATATTGATAACCGCCTTTATCTTTGAATTCCTGCTGAAGACGGTCGTAGGTTTTCATGATGCTTTCTAATTCACCCGGGTCAGCTGCCGCCATTTTTTCTTCCATAGCCCGCATTTCCTTTTCCATTGCTTTTAAGTGGTCAAAAACAGTCAGCAGCTCTTCTTTTATGGTAAGCTTAGAATCCAAGCCAGTATGCTGGGCGAGATATCCCATTGTAATATCTTTCGGTTTAATAATTTCGCCCTTTTCATACGAAAGCTGGCCTGCGATAATTTTAAGGAGCGTGGATTTTCCGGCGCCATTTCTTCCTACAATGGCGATGCGATCACGATTTCTGACTTCCAGCTTTATATTGTTTAAAATAGTATCAGCACCAAATGATTTGGACAGCTGATTAACTTGTAAGATCATCATATTATTTCACCTCTGCTATAATAAGTTAAGTGTAGCTTATGAACCAGAAGTCAGCAAACAATACATTGGCCATATAAGACATAGAGAAGAAAATAGTGTATGATCTGTTTAAGGAGCGTTTTAATATGAATGGATTTTCTCATTTTAATGAACAGGGCAGAGCCCAGATGGTGGATATTAGCGAAAAATCTTCGACTGTCCGTACTGCGGCGGCTGTTTCAAGCGTACACATGAAGAATGAAGTGTACGAGAAAATACAAAGTCACGATATCGGCAAAGGAGATGTACTGGCTGTCGCACAGGTGGCAGGCATTATGGCCGCAAAGCAAACGTCGAATATCATTCCGATGTGCCATCCGCTTTCATTGAGCGGGGTAGATATATCGTTTGACTGGAAAATAAAAGAAGCAGAAGTTATACTTCATATAAAAGCACAGGTCAAAACGAAAGGGAGTACAGGTGTGGAAATGGAAGCGCTCACTTCTGCATCGGTGTGCGCTCTTACCGTTTACGATATGTGCAAGGCCCTTGATAAGGGAATGGTCATCGGCCCTACTTTCTTGCTGGAGAAGACAGGCGGGAAAAACGGTGACTTTAAAAGAGAACTATCCGAGTATAATTTGGAGGACCAAAAATGAATAAGGATCAATCAAAAATTCCGCAGGCGACGGCGAAACGGCTGCCGCTTTACTATCGCTTTTTAAAGAATCTGCATGCGTCAGGAAAACAGCGTGTATCATCCGCTGAACTCAGTGATGCCGTAAAGGTTGATTCTGCCACGATTCGGAGGGATTTTTCCTATTTTGGAGCTCTTGGCAAAAAAGGATACGGATATAATGTGGATTATTTGCTGTCTTTTTTCCGGAAAACGCTTGATCAGGATGAGATGACAGACGTCATCTTGATTGGTGTCGGGAACTTGGGAACGGCATTTCTTCACTATAATTTCACAAAAAACAATAACACAAAAATTTCTATGGCTTTTGATATAAATGAGAGTAAAATAGGAACTGAGGTAGGCGGCGTGCCCGTCTATAACCTTGATGACCTTGAACAACACGTAAAAGATGAATCAGTTGCCATTCTTACAGTGCCAGCAGTTGCCGCTCAATCCATTACAGACAGATTGGTCGCATTAGGAATCAAGGGAATCCTTAATTTTACGCCGGCCCGTTTGAATGTGCCGGAACACATTCGAATTCATCATATAGATTTAGCAGTTGAGCTTCAGTCACTGGTTTATTTTTTGAAGCATTATTCAGTTTTAGAGGAAATCGAATAGAGGGAAAGGAGGAGCCCAAATATGCCGATCGGTCCTGGAAGCCTTGCTGTTATCGCAATCGTTGCTCTGATTATCTTCGGTCCCAAAAAGCTGCCTGAATTGGGGAAAGCAGCGGGAGACACACTTCGTGAATTTAAAAACGCTACTAAAGGATTAACGAGTGATGAAGAGGAAAAAAAGAAAGAAGATCAGTAAGTTAGGATGACACGAATGAAAGTGAATCAAATGTCGCTGCTGGAGCATATTGCTGAGCTTCGAAAACGGTTGCTGATTGTAGCGCTGGCGTTTGTCGTTTTCTTTATTGCTGGATTTTTTTTAGCAAAGCCGATTATTGTGTATCTGCAAGAAACAGATGAAGCGAAGCAGCTTACGCTTAACGCGTTTAACCTGACAGACCCGCTTTATGTGTTTATGCAATTTGCGTTTATCATCGGCATAGTCTTGACCTCGCCGGTTATTCTTTATCAGCTTTGGGCTTTTGTGAGCCCGGGCCTCTATGAGAAAGAGCGCAAAGTAACGCTCAGCTACATTCCGGTCTCTATTTTGCTGTTTTTAGCGGGCTTATCTTTTTCATATTATATTTTATTTCCTTTTGTTGTTGATTTTATGAAGCGGATTTCTCAGGACTTGAATGTCAATCAGGTGATCGGAATTAATGAATATTTTCATTTTCTTCTGCAGCTGACGATTCCGTTTGGACTGCTGTTCCAAATGCCGGTCATCCTCATGTTTTTGACAAGGCTCGGAATTGTGACACCGATGTTCTTGGCGAAAATCAGAAAGTATGCGTATTTTACGCTGCTGGTGATCGCAGCCCTGATTACACCGCCTGAGCTTCTGTCCCATATGATGGTCACAGTCCCGCTTTTGATTTTATATGAAATCAGTATCCTTATATCGAAGGCCGCTTATCGGAAAGCACAGAAAAGCAGTGCTGCCGATCGGGACGTGTCTTCTGGGCAATAATAAAAAATCCATTTCTCATGCGAGAAATGGATTTTCTTTATTTTTGGTTCTTTTTGATTTTAAATGAAAAGGCGAACATCTTAAAAGAAATGCTGATGTTGTAAGCGGCGAACACCATCAGCAGGATGGAGTAAAATGACCACATGCTGCCTGGCGAGCTTGCGGCAAGATAAGTAAAGATGCACCCTACGGCAAAGTAGATCATTCCCCAAACTACCGGGTTTCTCATAAAAATAATCCTCCAATAATCAATTGCATTTGTGTGCTCTGCTGTTCAAGGTAATTACGAACAGGCTCAAGCTGCATGATGACGACGAATGTATTCATCATTAAATGGGCGAAAATCGGCACCCATATCCGTTTTGTTCTCGCATATAAAAAGGCAAAGGTAAAGCCCATTGCTGTATATAGAAGGAGATGCTTCAAATCAGCGTGAACAATACCGAAGATAACCGAGCTGATCAGTCCTGCGAAAAAGAAATTCGTTTTTTCGTACAGCGCGCCGAAAATGATTTTTCTGAAGATGATTTCTTCTAATATAGGCCCGACGATGGAAGAAACGATAATCATGAGCGGGACTGCCTGAATGACATCCAGAATCGCTTGTGTATTTTCTGATTCTCTTCCGATGCCAAAAACATAATATTCAATAGAGCCTGCTATTCCTTGAGAGAAAAGGGCAATGAAAAAACCGGCTATCGCCCAAAGGATAGAAAGTCCGATTGAGTCCTTCTGTCCGTTTCGCAGCGTTTCTTTCGGAACGGTTCTCAGAATGAGCAGAACAACAACGAGACAGGCGATAAAGCTGATAACGGACCATAATCCTTGTGCATGCAGCATATTTTCATCTGTAGGCTGTCCTCCGGCATAACCGAATTTAAATAACAAGGGAATCGCGATTAATGCGGAAAACTGCATGATGATATATGTCAAAATAATAAACCAATACTGTTTTCTCAAATGGTATGTACTCCTTTGTTAAGTGGGTTTCGTTCATCTACAGCTATTGTAACATAATCGGTACGGGGGTGAAAAAGCTAACGGAAAAGGGAGCGGAAAAGAATGATGTAAGCGTGAAAAATTTTTTATCTTATCACTTGAAATTGGAAGGGAGATTCTTTATTATAAGAATTGTGTTAGCACTCTTTAGTGCTGAGTGCTAAAATTACATATTCATACTATTGAGGAGGTTATTTCATTGTTAAAGCCATTAGGTGATCGCGTTGTCATTGAACTCGTAGAATCTGAAGAAAAAACTGCCAGCGGAATTGTGTTGCCGGATTCTGCAAAAGAAAAACCGCAAGAAGGCAAAATCGTGGCAGCTGGTTCAGGTCGCGTGTTAGAAAGCGGAGAGCGCGTTGCTTTAGAAGTAAAAGAGGGCGACCGCATTATCTTCTCAAAATACGCAGGTACTGAAGTGAAATACGAAGGTACTGAATACTTAATCTTACGTGAAAGCGACATTTTAGCTGTTATCGGCTAATTCTTAAATAAACAATACTTAAAACATTTGAGGAGGTCTTGTAAACATGGCAAAAGAAATTAAGTTTAGTGAAGAAGCTCGCCGCGCAATGCTTCGCGGTGTCGATGCACTTGCTGATGCTGTTAAAGTAACTTTAGGACCAAAAGGACGCAACGTGGTTCTAGAGAAAAAATTCGGTTCTCCGTTAATCACAAATGACGGTGTAACAATCGCTAAAGAAATCGAGCTAGAAGACGCGTTTGAAAACATGGGTGCTAAGCTTGTTGCTGAAGTAGCCAGCAAAACAAACGACGTTGCCGGTGACGGTACAACAACTGCAACAGTTCTTGCGCAAGCAATGATCCGTGAAGGCCTTAAAAACGTAACAGCAGGCGCTAACCCTGTAGGCGTGCGTAAAGGGATGGAACAAGCTGTAGCGGTTGCGATCGAAAACTTAAAAGAAATTTCTAAGCCAATCGAAGGCAAAGAGTCTATCGCTCAGGTTGCTGCGATCTCTGCTGCTGATGAGGAAGTCGGAAGCCTTATCGCTGAAGCAATGGAGCGCGTAGGAAACGACGGCGTTATCACAATCGAAGAGTCTAAAGGCTTCACAACTGAGCTTGAAGTTGTTGAAGGTATGCAATTCGACCGCGGATATGCGTCTCCTTACATGGTAACTGACTCTGATAAGATGGAAGCGGTTCTTGACAATCCTTACATCTTAATCACAGACAAAAAAATCACAAACATTCAAGAAATCCTTCCTGTGCTTGAGCAGGTTGTTCAGCAAGGCAAACCATTGCTTCTGATCGCTGAGGATGTTGAAGGCGAAGCACTTGCTACACTTGTTGTGAACAAACTTCGCGGCACATTCAACGCAGTGGCTGTTAAAGCTCCTGGTTTCGGTGATCGCCGTAAAGCAATGCTTGAAGACATCGCTGTCCTTACTGGCGGAGAAGTCATCACAGAAGATCTTGGCCTTGACCTGAAATCTACTCAAATCGCTCAATTGGGACGCGCTTCTAAAGTTGTCGTTACTAAAGAAAACACAACAATCGTTGAAGGCGCTGGCGAAACAGACAAAATTTCTGCCCGTGTGACTCAAATCCGCGCTCAAGTGGAAGAAACAACTTCTGAATTCGACAGAGAAAAATTACAAGAGCGTCTTGCTAAACTTGCTGGCGGCGTAGCTGTCATCAAAGTCGGCGCTGCGACTGAAACTGAGCTGAAAGAGCGTAAACTTCGCATCGAAGACGCCTTGAACTCAACTCGCGCAGCTGTTGAAGAAGGCATCGTATCCGGTGGTGGTACAGCGCTTGTAAACGTATATAACAAAGTCGCTGCAGTTGAAGCTGAAGGCGATGCTCAAACAGGTATCAACATCGTGCTTCGCGCGCTTGAAGAGCCAATCCGTCAAATCGCACACAACGCTGGCCTTGAAGGATCTGTCATCGTTGAGCGCCTCAAAAACGAAGAAATCGGCGTAGGCTTCAACGCTGCAACTGGCGAATGGGTAAACATGATCGAAAAAGGTATCGTTGACCCAACAAAAGTTACACGCTCAGCTCTTCAAAACGCTGCGTCTGTAGCTGCAATGTTCTTAACAACAGAAGCTGTTGTCGCTGACAAGCCAGAAGAAAACGGTGGCGGCGCAGGAATGCCTGATATGGGCGGCATGGGCGGTATGGGTGGAATGATGTAATAAAGGGATATTAACCCTTATACATCAATGTTTTAACCGTCTTAAAAAACTAGACAAAGCGTGAATAAAAAAAGAGAAGGTCTTTCATCAGTTTACTAAACTGTTGGGAGACCTTTTCTCCATATTAGCGGTCATATGAGCATAAATGTCCATCGTCGTATTTATGTCCGAATGACCAAATTGTTGCTGGATTTCTTTAATGCCTACTCCTGCCTCAATTAGTAAGGAGGTATGGGTATGCCTAAAAGAGTGGGGGGTGACATTCTTTTTATCCCAGCTTTTTTGAGCAGCCGTTTAAGTCTAGTCTCAATAACCTTTCTTAATTGCGGATGACCATCCTCCCGCTCAAAAATAAATGATGAGTCTTGATAAATCAATCTATTTTTAAGCTTAATTTCATTTTGATAAATTTTATTTTTTTTTAGTAGATTGACATCGTTTCATCAATTCGAACGATATCAACAGATCCTGTTGTTTTAGGTGTTAGCAATTGGTATTTTTCAATTTGATTGTTAGGGGTGTATAGGGTCTTTGTGACCTGGCTTATCATTGAAATCTGTCCATTTTAAAGCAAGAAGTTCACCAATTCTTAGGTCGGTCTAGGCAAGTACGGTAAAGACCAAATGGTCCATTTCTAGCCCGTCAGATTGAGCGAGCTTTAGAAAATGTGTCAGCACCTCTTTTTCCAATGCTTTGTTGCTTCTTGGGTAATTGAAAATCCCCAGTTGGGTTCATTTTAATAATCCCTTGAGTTTTAGCTTTTCGGAAAATCATACGGCCGCAGGCATGAATACCTCCCAAACAATTGTGACTGTATTGCTCGTTCAGTTCTAACGTGCGGTCTTCATACATTTTTTTGTGTTTTGCTAATCGGGTATTGACCCAATACTGCGATAAAATGCATCATTTTCTTTTCACTGGCCCGTACACTGCTTATTTTTACCCCACTCCGGTTGTAAATCTTAAGCCAACCTTTTGCAAATGTTTTGAAGGGCATATCTGACTCCTTAATAAAAGTCCCGTTGTCGTTTTGGAGTTCTACGTGACGGGCTGCTACTGGGGCTTCTTTCTTTGTTTTAAATCTTCCTTTGGATATTTCTAGACGTTTTTTGGTTAAAGGGTCAATGCCTAGTAGATATGATAACTCCACGTCTTACCGCATTGCTTGAGTTTTGCCATTTATTTGTCCCTAACTAATTTTTTTTCATCAAATTGGTCTTTAAGTGAGTTTAATAATTTTTGTTTCTCTCGACTGGTCAATAATTGCCCTTCATATTTCAAAAGATTGGATAAATTTGAGATGGAATCAATCCTGATGGATTCTAAAAGCTTTGTAAATTTCTAATTTTATCCTGGCCTACTGTGCAACAGACCTTCTTAATCGAGCCTAATTTTCCATCTATTTGATTGGGGAACAAATGGCTTTTTAACAAGAAAGAAGTCCAAGAATACATTGATTGGTGGTCAATTGAGGTTAAAAGGAAAAAGAGGGCCTGATATATCTTTCACTTTCGCCTAACTAGCAAAATTTAATAAAACGATAAGCGATGTGAGGTGAAAATTATGCTAAGTGATAATAATTTTGTTTCCGAAACACTGGAGAATGTACAGTATCTATTGCCAGGTGCAAAAGTAATCAAATTGAGGGGATACAGCAGGGCCCACAAAGTATACACCATTGCAAAATCCCCGGTAGAAAAGTGGAAGGTCGCCGCAGGTTTATCCGGATCAGAGATAGCAATTCTGATTAGAAAAGGTCATTGGATTGGTGCAAGCATTCCAGCTGGCGGAATTGTCATCGATATTGATGATTCAAAACAGGGAGAGCTAGTGAAAGGTTTACTAGATGCGCAAAACTTTCATTGTCATTGTATTAGGACCCTAATGGGTGGCAGTTTATTTTTAAGGATAACCAACATGGGGAAAAGAAAATTAAACAAATAACCAAATTTTTTACTCAAATAGGTATCATAGTCGATGCTGGGATCGCTGGGGCAGGCTATATTGTTTTCCCAACAAGTAACACTGAGGACGATATATAGTAACTAAGAGTCCTAATGAGTTAGATGAAATACCTAATTATCTGAGGCCTGTACGGAATTCTGTTAATGTAAAGGACAACAACACTGGTGAAAAATATGTATTCCCTGTACCAATCGACAGAGTTGGTAGCAGAAATGATACTTTAAATTTGCTACACATTTGAAAGCCTGGAAGGTGGAACCATACGAAATTAGCAAGGCCATGGAATTGATTTATAAATACCTTCTGCTGGATAAAAAAGATTTCTCTTTGGAGGAATTTTATAAACTCACCATATATGCTATCAAATGGAAACTGGAACAAGCTCAGTTTCCATTGTATTTAGAATCCACAAAAAAATCGCATCAAAATGTTATTCCCCAGCCGTTTAAGATAAAAGGAAATGTCTTATATAAAACGGTAATCAAGAATAGCGGGGACTTTGAAGAATAGCTCATCATGGCGTGTAGGAGTGATTCACCCTTTTAAGAAACTGTCTAATATCGAAAGAAACAGTGTTCATTATGAACTAGCCTCAAACGATAACGGACGCGAAAAAAAGGATATAGTTCCTGCTAGTGTTATATCACCAAGCGGGAGTTGCTTTTCATTGGCGGATAATGGGCTAGTTGAGAAGGAAGGGCAAAAAATGAAGCTGACAGAGAGACAACGACGCTTTTGTGATTTCTTTACAGAAACTAGAAATACAACAGAGGCTACGCGTCTAGCCGGAAACAAAGGGAAAAATCTCAACAGAGTAGCTTCTCAAAACTTGTCAAAACTAGACATTCAAACTATATAGAGCAAAGAAATAATCAACTAGAAGCGGAGCGCATAGCAAACATTATTGAGGTAAAAATGTTTTGGACAATTATTATACGCGATGGAATAGTTCGGTTAAAGAGCGACTAAAGGCGTCTGAGTATATTACTAAAACAAATGCGGCCTTCAAGGAATAGATTGAACATACTGGTGAAATTAAAACAGGGAATGAGGAAGAAGCTAAATTCGAATGAGAGTGATCTAAGGCTTCTAGAATTGTATATGGAGGTGTGGTAACGTGAGCAAGCTTATATAGAAGGATTAAGTGATCAAGTTTAGTGTAATACTAGGAATGATAAGGTGTTCATTAACGCACATTACAACTAAAAATACCGTAAATGCCCTCAAGAGGATGATATATCCAAAGCAAAAACCTTCATTCTTTCATGAATTTAAAGTATTATATAAGCTACTGAAAAAGTTTTGTATAAAAGGTATAATGATAAAGAACATTCGTTCTTGTATGGGGTACTTTCTCTGAGAATGAAAATAATGTCTTAGGGTGATATAATGACAAATTTTATTTTAAATGAAAATAAACAGTTATCATTGGCAATTGAAGATGAGAACATAGAAAATTTTTATATAGATGGTACAGATTTAGTCCGAAAGATAATCCGTAGATCAGGTTCAGGAGTTACATCACGGGTTCCGGTCCTTAGCACCCAAGATTTAGAAAACAAGAACCTTCATGAATTATACGATGAATCTTGGCTCCGTATGAAAAACAGACCCAATACTGAGCTCACTACTGAGAGTATAAATATTGCGGATTTATTTAGTGGATGTGGAGGTCTATCCTTAGGGGTTTGGGAGGCATGCCGTGCCCTGGGGATAAATCCAAGATTTTCGTTTGCTTGTGATCTTAACGAAGCTGCCTTATCTGTGTACGAAAAAAACTTTTCTCCCGATTTTAGCTTGAATGAATCCATCGAAAAACATATTAATGGCGAGTTAGGTGCTCCATTAACTGTTGAAGAGCAAAGAATAAAAGATAAGGTGAAAAAAATAGATTTCATTCTAGCAGGTCCTCCTTGCCAAGGGCATTCTGATCTTAATAACCATACTAGACGAAAAGACCCTAGAAACGCTTTACTAATGAGAGTAAGTAGAGTTATAGAGTTGTTCCAACCTTCTTCAGTATTAGTGGAGAATGTACCAGGAATTATTCATGATAAATCTGGTTCTTTTAAAGAATTTAAGAATCATTTAAAGACACAAGGTTATTACTTCGATGAAATCGTACTAAATGCTGAAAAACTAGGTGTTTCACAAGCACGTCGTAGATATTTTATTTTTGCTTCAAAAACTCCTGTATCTTCCTTAAATCAAATAAATGAATTTTATTCAACCAATAGTAGGCCAATTAGTTGGGCAATATCAGATTTAGTAGAAAATGTAGGTGATGATATATTCAACACTGCTTCCGAGCATTCATTGGAAAACAAAAGGAGAATAGAATATCTTTTTGAAAATAACTTGTTTGAATTACCTAATTCAGAAAGACCGGATTGTCATCGGCTAAAACCACATTCATACAAATCTGTGTATGGCAGAATGTATTGGGATAGACCTGCTCCCACTATAACCAGAGGGTTTGGATCAACAGGTCAAGGGAGATTTGTTCATTCTTTGTTAAAGAGAACGATAACTCCCCATGAAGCAGCTAGGATTCAGTTCTTCCCGGACTTTTTTAACTTTGGTGACCTTCGGAGGAGACAGTATCAAGACGTTATCGGTAATGCTGTGCCTTCCAAACTATCCTATTTATTAGCATTACATCAATTAAGATAAAAAGATTTGAGGTTGATATCTTTGAAAGTTGTTAGTTTATTCTCCGGCATAGGCGGAATAGAGCTTGGCCTTCATCAGTCAGGACATACAACAGAAATATTTTGTGAGGTTGATCCTTTGGCAAAAGCTGTTTTATCAAAAAACTTCCCTGGCGTTAAGATAGAAGATGATATTAATGAAATTAGAGAGTTACCAAGCTGTGATTTAGTTGCGGCAGGGTTTCCATGCCAAGATTTAAGTCAAGCTGGAGGTAAAGAAGGGATTGACGGATCACGCTCCGGTTTAGTTAAGAAACTATTTGAACTTATAGAAAAGAAAGAACATGCAAATCGCCCTCCATGGATACTAATTGAAAATGTCCCATATATGTTAAGGTTAAACCGTGGTAAAGCTATGTCATATTTAACATCTGTCCTTTCTGAATTAGGTTATACTTGGGCATATCGAACTGTTGATGCTCGTTGTTTTGGTTTACCGCAACGAAGACATAGAGTTATTTTGTTAGCCTCTTTATTTGAAGATCCAAAAGATGTGATTTTTTCACAGGATCATTCAGAACCAGATTTAGATGGAAAGCCTTCTGTTGTGGATCATTCCAACTATTATGGTTTTTATTGGACGGAAGGGTTAAGAGGTGTCGGCTGGGCACGTGAAGCAGTTCCACCTATAAAATGCGGATCGTCTGTAGGTATAGCCTCTCCACCTGCAGTTTGGTCTCCTTACGAGGATATAGTAGGGACCATTAATATAAGGGATGCTGAGCGCCTACAAGGATTCCCGGAAGATTGGACAAATATCACTACTGAAACAGGTAAGGATATAAAAGAAGGTGCCAGATGGAGATTGGTGGGAAATGCTGTTTCGGTAAGGGTTTCTAAATGGATTGGTGAAAACTTAAGTCAGCCAAAAGGGTCGATATCAGATTTTGAAGGTGAATTAGTGACCAAGACTTGGCCAAGTGCAGCATGGGGGTACGGAGATAAAAAGTATAAAGTTCCCGTATCAAAATGGGTTGCAAACACAGAACAAATAGCTATTTCAGAGTTTTTAAATCATCCATTAAAACCTTTATCTGCTAGGGCATTAAACGGTTTTTTAGGTAGAGCAGCCAGGTGTACAAATGTAAATTATTCGGATGAATTTATTAACTCGTTAGAACGTTGTAAGGATAGGCAACTTCAAAAGGTTTAACTTTTCACATTAAAGAGAGCATACTAAAAAGTATCGGAGCTGGATAAAACCAGCTCCGTTTTTTATCTTTAATTTTTTTTGCATTATTCCATCTTTTATTCGACCAGTTCCATAAACTCCTTTTCAATTCTTTGGGGGTTTCGGGTCTCGGCAAGACTTTCATCTACCCTGAAGTAGAATTTGATTTTTGGTTCTGTTCCTGAAAGTCGCAGGCACATCCAGGGATCCGACTTCAAGAAAACATTTAAGAACATTTGACTGTGGAAGGCCCATGAGTTCCTCAGGGCCTTCCACAGTCTCTCGATTCCGGTCAAGTAATCCTCAACAGTGGTAACCTTGACGGAACCAAAGCTGGCCAAATTCAGAACGGAAGGCAGCGAGGGTCTGCTGAATCAGTTCTGCCCCTTCTTTTCCCTTTAGTGTTAATGAGCGCAGGCCTTCCTGAAAGTAGCCATATTCTTCAATACTAAGGAGAGCTTCGTATAGTGAAATCCTTTTTTCTTATAGTAAGCACATACCTCAACTGCAAGGACATCCGTCTGAACAGCATCCTTGTCTCGGACAAAGTCGCCAATCAGATAGCCATAGCTCTCTTCGTACCCAAAGAGGAAATTATGTTCTCCTGTCTTGTAGTAGCCATTAATCTTTCTGGCAATGAACTTAAATCCCGTTAATACACCGATTGTTTCGACTCTGAAAGAGGTTGCAACTTCCCTCCCAAGCTCCGAGGTAACAATCGTTTTAAGAACGATCCCATTAGATGGAAGTGTTCCTTTCTTTTTTATTTGGGTTAAGATATAGTGGAGCAGAAGTGGCTCGGTTTGATTTCCGGTTAAAACCGTATACTCACCATTTTCATTTTTAACAGCAATTCCAAGCCTGTCTGCATCGGGATCTGTTGCAATTAAATATCGGCGTCAATTTGCTGCCTTCCCTGATGGCCAGCTCAAACGCGGCATGTTCTTCAGCATTTGGACTGGTGATAGTGGAAAACAGAGGGCAGGCTGCTCCTGTTCTTTTCCCACCGCTACATGCTTGTAGTTCATTGCCGCCAAGGCCATTGCAGTAGATTTGCTGTACCATGAAGCGGCGTAAATACAACCTTGATGTCTGTTTCATCTTAAATATTTGAGTTTTCTGAAATAGTTCAAGGTATGCCTTGTCCACCTCTGCGCTATATTTTGATCAGGCCCTTTGCTAGGAGGAAGCTGGCCGCCATCTGGCCCATAAACTTTATATCCATTGTATTCAGGCGGGTTATGGCTCGCAGTCACAACAATACCGGCAAAACCATGAAGGTGACGTACTGCAAACTTAACACGGTTGTAGGCCTTAATGACTCGAAAACGTATGCGCTGGATGCCAGTGTCCTGGCGGCTTCCATTATAAAAGCCGCCAACCCAGCAGAAACTTTCCTTAACGTATAGATGTCATCCGGTTTGTTCCAGCTCCAATTTCCCCGCGCATGCCTCCTGTTCCATATCCCAAATTCCTTATAAAAAGCATCTTCCAGGTCTTTCTCATTCCTTCCTGATTTACCCAACCCCGATTTTAGCTCGGTGCAAGTTGACTAAACTGTAGCCATTTTTCTGTTTTGTTTTTCCAGCCTATGATTGACCTACAATAAAATAACATTATTGTTCATTATAATATAGTCTAGAGGTTTTCGAACGACGACTTTCTGACATAAATCGAGTGCTCTTGTCTGATTATGTCTAGTTATAGTTGGTTTTTTTTATTTTGTCTCTAAATTTGATGAGATCATGGTGGCGAGGAATTTCTTTTTCGACAGCCCCAATCAGTACCAATTCGATATTTGAATTGGTCTCTCAAACAATTCCATCCTCTTTATTTATTATGATACAATTATATTAATTAGAAAATACATACATATTAGCTTGTGTGATTTTATGGGGGTAAAATCAATGACTTTTATAAAAAGATTAGAGGACGCTTATGAAACTCTATTAGGGAATTACCCTGCCGGAGTATCTAGTACCAGTACTAGTAAGTATAACGAAATACGAAAGATTGTTTCAGAAGCCTTCTTGATCGGTGAAAATGAAGTGTATGTAACGGGAACATCAAGAAGGATTAGCAATTTGGACACTCGGTTTGCTCAAGGAAATCAACGGAATAAACATACCCGGATGGCAGTTGCTTTTATTTCTATACCTTCTGTGGACGATTCGGAATTAGATGAACTAATTATAAGAACGAGAAATAGTGCAATTACAACCTCATCTAAATTCTGTAACGGGGAAGAAAGGGGCACGATTTTTGACGGAATATTACTTTTTTTAGTATTTGAGGGTGAAACCAAAGTGTATCCGCTAGCATTCTTAGTTTTCGAGAACGATTTTGAATTAAAGGAAAAGGCTGAGGAATTGATTCCAGGAATTGAACTCAAAGAATACCCGCGAGCTAATCAATCCCCAGCCCAGGAAAATAACAAAAGCGCTAAAAATGAAGATGAGGAAAGTGCAAAGAGCTATGTAGTCTTCCTTGATATTGAGGAAGATGGTTCTATTGTGGAATTTGTAGAAGATAAAGACAAAACCTATAGAATTGGTGATATGATTTGGACGGCTTCACATACTAATGGTTCATCAGCTATCACACGCAGACTGGAAGTAATTGAAGTCGTTGAAAATCTTGTGGTGTGTAAGATAAAACATAAATATAATGAACCTGTTGATAAGAATTCACTGCTTAAGTTTGTAAATATTGAACAAGATTTGATTTCATTTCTAGACTTACATCCAAATGTCCAAAATGGAAGTGAGGGATTTGTATCTGGGGACATTGTTGATGAGAACGCTACTACATCATCGGATGACTTACCGGAAGACTTTGAAAATAACTAAGCGATAAACTTTAAATAGGGGAAATGAACTGATGGAAATATCCAAACAAACTTCAGATTTATTATTGAGCCTAGAAAAGAAAAAAGGCACTTTACCAAAATTCAGCGTTTTACGCAGTATTCCTAGGAATAGGATTATTTATGGTGCACCAGGAACAGGGAAGAGTAATTATCTAGAAAGGGAAGTGGGAAAGATCTTTGGTGATAATCCATATGTATTCACCCGAGTTACTTTTTTCCCTGGTTATACATATGGACAATTTATAGGTGCTTATAAACCGGTTCCTATATATAAAAAATTAAGCGGTGAGGAAGAGATATTTAGTTCAAACTTTAGGGATAAGATGGAAAACTTTGAGCCAATGATTGATTATCAATTTGTTCCTGGCCCATTTATCGATGTATTAATTAAAGCTCTGAAAAATAGATACACTAATTTTATATTAATTATCGAAGAAATTAATCGTGCCAATGCAGCAAGTGTTTTTGGTGATATTTTTCAATTATTAGACAGAAATAAAAACGGTGAAAGTGATTATCCTGTTACATTCGGGCCGGACATTATGAATTATTTAGCGAGAAACGGAATTAAAGATGAAATGATTAAGCTACCATCCAATTTCTTTATTTGGGCAACTATGAATAATGCGGATCAGGGTGTTTTACCGCTCGATACCGCTTTTAAGAGAAGGTGGTCATTTGAATATTTAGAGTTGGAAAAGTATAGAAAGGCAGTGGACTCTTGGAAGCTGAGCCTCAGATATAAAGGTCATAATAAAGTAATTATGTGGAATGATTTCCGAGACATTATTAATAAGCGTCTTAAAGGAAAAGTACCAGAGGATAAGCTGCTTGGACCTTTTTTCCTGAAAGAAAGTGAACTGTGGAATCAGAATGTATTTAAAAATAAACTGCTTTATTATTTGAAGGAAGATGTTTTCAAGCATAATCCAACGATTGATTTTTTAAATGCTAGTACTTTCTCTGAGCTAATTGAAAAATATGATGGCTCGGATAACATTTTTACTTTTGACATAGATGATTCGTCTTTTGTGAGTGATTAACTATGGATAAGTCAAGTAAGTTCTTCTTTGAAGATCAAAAATACAATAAAGAAAGGATTGTACGTGTACTCGGTGGTAATTTAGCTTTACTCAAAAGTAAAGGTATATTATATGAAGATTCTAGTGGGGATTTAATATTTAACTATGTAGGTGTTATATCTAATGGGCGCAATGTAATATTCATTTTGCCTAAATACTGTAACAGGCACTTAGATGAACATTCAAAGCGGACTTTGTTTAATAAGTTGCTGAAGATTTTTAAAAAATATTCAGGTTTAAATAAAAGCCGGGAATCTGATTATTTCGTATCGGAGCTAGATAGTGATGAAGTCTCCGACTTTATGATAGCAGATTATTTGCTTAATGATTTCTCATTGAATGGGTATTATCAAAAAAAATTTACTGAATATGAAATTGATGGAGAAGGAATTATAGATTGGAGTAAGACAGTTAATGAAATTACCCCAGTATTCTCAAAGGGAGTTCCATATTATTTCAGTACTTATAATGAAGTGGTACAAAAAGACGAGTATCACTTGATAGTTAAAATTCATAAATGGGCTTTAAGTAAATATTTTAATGATTTCGGAGTCATTTTAGGTTTTACGGGACTAGAATTTGATAAATCCTGTGATGGTATGAAAATTTTGGACTACGCTGATTTTTTTGGCTCAGTAATAAATAAAGAAATCGTGAACACATATGTTGATCGTGACGTTAAATTGTTAAAGGCATTGAAAACCGCAATTGATAGGGAAGAGAATCAGTTTTCTAAACGACCCACTCTTTCTCTGTATGGAACAAAATACTTTCACAGAGTATGGGAGGAAGTATGTAAGACCGTATTTTCCCATGTTAATGAATACGTAAAAAAGATATCAAGGCCAAATTGGATTAACTTTACGGATATAGAGGTTAATAAAGAGAAAAAAACACTAGAACCCGATATTATTAAGGCTTTCGAATACCGTTCAAAAGAATACTTTTTAATATTAGATGCTAAATATTATAATATAAATTTTGACGGAAAAAAGCTGGAGGGGAATCCTGGGGTTGAAGATATAACTAAGCAGCTGTTATATGATAAGGCACTTGAAAAACTGTCCAGAGGTAAAACAAAACATAATGCTTTTCTGTTTCCTTCCTCTAATTCAACCAATACCTTTAAAGTATTTGGTTCTGTTGATTTTGATTTTCTTGATATAGCCGCTGTAACTCTTGTTTATATTTCTGCTGAACAAGTTTATAACTTATATCTTGAAAATAAAACATTTTCCACTGATGACTTATTTAAATTTGTAAGTGAAATTAATAAGTCAAAAAAACGACATAGCGTTATAACTTCAACATTGTATGGTAATATGTTTTTGTTTACAAAAAGATTAAGTGATAAAAATTAGTTCTAGAAGGTTAAAAGCCGATAACATAATACTTGTCCTCGGTTTTGTCCTCCTATAGTTTTAAAAATATTTATCAGCATTAAATGTTAAGTCTAAAAAACAGTATTTTGAGCTGGTTTTTTTAATACTATTTTCAACTGTTATTAGTCGGAATGAATGGGTTGCATGATGTAAAACCGACAAAAAACTCTTGATAAACAGGGGTTTGTCGGCAACGGACTTTTATTTTTGATGCCCTTTTGGCCATTTGCAAATTTTCAAGGCTTCTCATGAGTTCACCGAACTTGTGAGAAGCTTCTTTTTTGATGTATAAATAAACATGTGTAGTGTGTACAAGCTTACATGGCATTTCATTTATGGACCGCTTCTCTCTCTATTGCAGACAGGATACCCTATTGGTATACTCTCATACGACACAAAAAAGACCCAGTTATCTAAATAAGTAGTGCCACCCACTCTTAGACTGTTTCCCCTAGAAAAGCACTGTCAAAGAGGAATCCTGTTAAATCTTGTGCTTCTTTGCTTTTTTAGCTAAAAGACGATGTTTTCCTTGCAATAAGGAACTCGTCTTTTATGTTAAATATAAAGAGCGACAGAATAATGACATCTGATCCCCAAAAATTCACTGTCGATGGAGTTAGATTCTTCCAACAGTACCTTAATAAAATCCGTCCCGACGCTATGGAGATAGACAACCTAATTATCAACTCTGATATTATCAAGGAGGACTTAATAGTGCATGTCTCAAAAATGATAGATCGTTTGGCTTTATATGATTTACACAGAAAAAGAAGCATAGATAAACATTTTTCTGCTGCTTTTACAGTCGATATCAATGATAGAGAGGAATTTTACAGTGCAAATATAGCTGATGTTTCAATTGATTTGAATGAATCTAGTGGTGTTTAATTGAATCTCATATTCTTCAGAAGAACCATTCAATACTTCTTGAACAATATTTAAAGTATTCATCAGCTTCCTCTACTGAAACAATATCTTCAATGAAATCGGAAAAGTATTCTAGTTCTGTTCTTGTTGGAAGAACTATTCTTAAGTATCCTAAAGGGTCTCTTTTAAATGAATATACCATGATAAATCAGTCTTTCCTTTCTGTTTATTCTTAGTTAATATTGATCGTACAATTGAGTCGACAAGACAGGCTATTGTAGATTTACGGGCGTTCATTCACTGGATAAAAGCAAATAAAAAAGGGCCTGTTATCATAGTCGGAGTAAGCCTTGGGGGATGGGTTACTAATCTAATTGCTACCCTGGAATCGAAAATTGATGTAGTGGTATCTATCTTTTATGCCAATCGCCTTTCTTATTCGATATGGAACACGATCCCAGGTAAATACATAAGAGAAGAATTAGAACAAAATGGTGTGACCTATAATGAGTTAATAAAATATTGGGATATCACAGATCCTAGTCAAGCCTTGCCGAAAGTTAATAAAGATAACGTACTGCTGATTTCTGCTAAACATGATCAATATATTGACTTGAAAGATGCAGATTATTTATGGGAAAGTTGGGGGAGACCTACAAGATATGTCTACAATTGTGGTCATTCCGGTATTGTTCTTTGTCGCAAAAAGCTGGCAAATGATACGCTTTCCTTTATACGAGAAAAACTGGTTTGATACATTTGTAGACTTTAATAAGAAACGAAAGGCCAACTGCGACTTCAGTTGGCCTTTCCTATTTATAATAAAGAAATTGAGTGAGATTGCTGACAGAACTACGTACTACTCGTTTTCTTTAGTTGCCCTTGCTAATCGTTCAACCTCTCCCCGAATCCCAATCGCAGGCTCCCACGAATCAATCAAACGAATCGCCTTCTGATTAGATTCCACCGCTTTCGTTTTCTCTCCTTTACGATACAACAGCTGCGCCATTCCGTAGTGATAGTAGATCAGTTCAACTTGATTGGCGTTATGTTTGTCATAGAGCATTTGCTCAAAGGCTTCTTCCGCTTTTTCAAACTGATCACATTTCACGTAAGCGACACCCAGATTGAAATAGGCTTCTATCGTTTTTTCGCCGCCGTATGTGGAGCTGATTTCATTTGCCGCTTCGTATAATTGAATGGCTTCTACATGATAACCTCTCGCAAAGCTTAAGTCACCGCGAACCAATAGAACTCTGTGTTGAATGGTAGGGGAAATCGGTTGATTTTCGATTTCGTTTAAAATTGTCTCTGCTTTTTCCTGTTGCCCGTCTTTTAAAAACAGCCTTGCTTTGAGTGCATGTCCCCAAACCTTTAGATCATAGGCATCGTGAGCGTCTGATTGTTCAAGAATCTTCAGCCCGGCTTCTATTTGCTGAAGCGCTCCGTCTAAATCATTGACTTCCATCAATGCCCAGCCTGAGGTGTCGATTCGGAAGTACGCTTCTCGTGTGTGTTGGCCTAAGTGATGGGCGGCGTCGGCCGCTTTGCGTCCGTATTCGATTCGCAGGGGCAGGTTGATTCTGCTTAGAAAATGGCTAATGCGGGTGATGAGTTCGATTAGGATTTCTTTTTGTTCAGTTTCACTTGCCCATTGGATGACCTTTAAGATGTTTGGCCATTCTTGTTTCATTTGATCTAAGTTCCGTCCCAGCAGGTAGCTCCAATAGATAGAGTTGGGCTGTTCCCGCTTTAAATGGGTTTCGGCATAATCAATATAATAGTGCGCCCAGCGATTGCGGGCTTCTTTTTCATATTCGTGCTGTTCGGACAAGTGCTGTTCTCCGTAAGCGACAACGGTTTGGTGCGCTAAGTATTGTGTCCTGCCTTGGCTTCGTTCCGGCTGAATCAGCGCATATGACCGCATTTGTTCCATAGCGTAATGAAAACGGCGGGCGTCTAATCCGGCTGCTGCCGCCAGGCTTTTTTCATCAGGCGGCTTGCTGAAAAAGCAAAGCGTCTGCCAGAGCTTTCGCGTATCTTCATTGCATCTATCCCAGGTGCGGCCAAAGAGGAATTCAAACAATTCCAGCAGTGAGTAGCCTGCTTTTCCAAGCTCATGAATCAGCTGCTGAGCGGGGATGTCATCGTCTGACATATAGGCAATGCTGAGTGCCATGGCTTTCGGGTTTCCGGCAGTCGCTGAAATGAATTCGTTTTTCAGGTCAGATGATAGATGTAACAGCTGCTCCAGCTTTTCCCGTTTACGTGGGAGGTTGCATGTTTGTAAGCAGTGATGCACTTCTTGTTGAAAAAATTCGTGGGCATCTGTTTGGTCAAGACCGCTTAGCTGAATGGCTGTCATTTCTCCGAAGCTTTCCCGATAAGTTTGCTTTACGTTTTCCCGCGCTGTAAGGAGAACTTTTACGCCTTGCGGAAGGCTGGTGATAAATTCATGAATGTCACGTTCTGCAGTATCAATGCTGTCAACGATCAGCAGGATCGGTTTTTCTCTAGTGTAATTGGCTAACGCATTGCGGACGACAAACCGTTTTACATTGATTGATTTATCGATTTGTTCTTTGCGTCCGAGCTGATAGGCGATCGTATTTAAAAAATCGCTAAAGCTTAATCCTTTCCAATCAGCGCTGACCCAGATGATGCTGTTGAATGCCGGCCAAACTGAAGTATCGTCGACACAGGAATAGGCGGCTTCAAGAGCAATTGTGGTTTTTCCCATGCCGGCCCAGCCGGTGATTAAACAGACTGGTGATGGAGAAAGCATCCATTGCCGTATCGCTTCCATATCAAAGCTGCGTCCGATAAAGCGTCCGGACCAGCGTGAGGGTAAATTATGCGTGATGGGCTGTTCTGTAAGCGCATTCGTTTCTTGGCCGGGTCTGTCATGAAACAGCCGTTTTACTACATTTTCAATTTCGCCTTCACTCGGAGCCCCGAATAATCCGTCTTTTCGCAGTATTTTCGCTTTTTTCAAACAGGATGCTGCCCATACAGGCAATGCGGGTTTGATGACTGGGATAGTGGTGGCTTCCAGCAAGTCGGTCAACCACTCGATATCCAAGTCGGTCTTTTCGAGAATGATCCAGATCATTCCGAACAGTTTTCCGTCGTCGATTCTTCCGGGAATGTAGTTTGCCCCCATCTGTCCGATCCAGCTTTTGATCGTGTTTGGGGAGACTCCCAGCTGGAGTGCGATTTTATCTATGTAAGACTGTCCTGTTTTTTCATTCTTTTTCCTTCTGACTTTATAATCAGGATGAAGTTTTAGCGTTTTGACGCCAGGTGCCAGCATTTGTGCAAATTGTTTTCGGTTTTCAAGTTCAGCCATAAGCCTGCACCTCCTATTAGTACTATTTTATCAATCCAGCGTTTTTTGTATATGAAAAAATAAAAGTACAGTGCCGCTGTCCTTTTATACAGCAGGAAAGGCTGTTGAACGTGTTAAAAAGCAGATAAAATGGGGGCAGTAACAGAGAAAACAAAAATGTATGCACTTACATTTTATTTTCTAAAGAAAGGAACTTGCCAAATGACTCACACAGTACCTCAAAACATGAAAGCGGCTGTTATGCACAACACAAGAGAGATCAAAATTGAAACATTGCCTGTGCCTGATATCAATCATGATGAAGTGTTGATTAAGGTGATGGCTGTCGGAATTTGCGGATCTGATCTGCATTACTATACAAATGGCCGAATAGGCAACTATGTTGTGGAAAAACCATTTATCCTTGGGCATGAATGTGCGGGTGAAATTGCCGCTGTCGGATCATCTGTCGATCAATTCAAGGTGGGAGACCGCGTCGCTGTAGAGCCGGGTGTTACGTGCGGACGCTGTGAGGCGTGCAAAGAAGGACGCTATAATCTTTGCCCGGATGTACAGTTTTTGGCTACACCGCCGGTAGACGGTGCGTTTGTCCAATATATTAAAATGCGTCAGGACTTTGTTTTTTTAATCCCAGACTCACTTTCTTATGAAGAAGCTGCTTTGATCGAGCCGTTTTCTGTCGGTATCCATGCGGCGGCCAGAACGAAGCTACAGCCCGGATCAACGATTGCGATTATGGGGATGGGCCCTGTTGGGTTAATGGCTGTTGCCGCAGCTAAAGCATTTGGGGCAGGCACAATCATTGTCACCGACTTAGAGCCGCTGCGGTTAGAAGCTGCGAAAAAAATGGGAGCGACTCACATTATTAATATACGTGAACAGGATGCACTTGAAGAGATTAAAACGATCACGAATGATAGAGGCGTTGATGTTGCTTGGGAAACAGCAGGGAATCCAGCGGCATTGCAATCCGCACTGGCTTCTGTGCGCCGGGGCGGAAAATTGGCGATTGTCGGTTTGCCTTCACAGAACGAGATTCCGCTCAACGTGCCGTTTATTGCGGATAATGAGATTGATATTTACGGGATCTTCCGTTATGCCAATACGTATCCAAAGGGAATCGAATTTCTTGCTTCAGGCATTGTGGACACGAAGCATCTAGTAACGGACCAATATTCGCTGGAGCAGACGCAAGATGCGATGGAGCGGGCGCTTCAATTTAAGAATGAATGTTTAAAAGTGATGGTGTATCCAAATCGCTGAGTGAACAGGGAGGATCTTCGTATTCTCCCTCTTGTTTACTGGAAATGAAAACGGATTCTTGGGGTGGGAAATGATGATTGGAACAGAAAAAGTAACGGCATTGAAGGCGAAGCATCAGTCAAAATCCAGCACCGGCCTGTCCTGGTTTGAACGAATCGGTTATGGATTCGGCGATATGTCGTATAATATTATCTTTCAGTTTGTAAACGCATACTTATTATTTTATTATACAGACGTCGGCGGCATTCAGCCTGCGGTAATCGCAACTTTGTTTCTTGTTGTGCGTGTGCTGGATGCTATTTTTGACCCGATCATGGGATTGATTTTAGATAAAACGAATACAAGGTGGGGAAAAGCAAGGCCATATTTGCTGTGGGTGGCATTTCCTTTTGCGCTATTCACATTCTTATGTTTCACGACGCCTCATTTCGGTGAGACCGGAAATATGGTATATGCGTATGTCACTTATATTCTGCTTGGGATGTCCTTTAGTATGCAAACGATCCCGGTGAACAGCTTAACGGGGCGGATGACGAATTCGGTGGAGGAACGAACGGTTCTGACCACAACCCGGATGATTTTGGTGTATATCGGCATTCTTTTATCCATTTCCTGTGCGACACCGCTTGCAACTGCTATCGGAGGAGAGGATCAGGCGTTTGGATTTCAGATGACGGCGCTCATCTATGCGGCTGTCAGCATCGTTTTGAATCTATTTAGTTTCTTTACTGTACGGGAGCGGATTCAGCCTAAAAAGAGAAAAAAACAAGGGATCAAAAAGACGTTATCCGTTTTATTCAAAAACAAACCCTTGCTCATGTTAATTTCATCATTTTTGGCTTTTGCGATCGGGTTTAATATTAAGCTCAGCACGATGGTGTATTATTTTACGTATAACGTAAACCATAAAGAGTTCGTGTTTATGGGCACCGTTTTATTTTTCGGGGCAGCGCTGATCAGCAATTTGTTTATTCCTTTCTTTTCTGAGAAGTGGGGCAGAAAACAAGTCATGATTATCACGGCAGCTCTATCGCTTATTTCTTATGCCGGCCTGCATTTTACGCCGTATTCTTCAATTCCACTCATTTTCATTTGGCTTTTCGCTTCGGGATTTTTCACAACGCCTTTAAATACGCTTGCTTGGGGAATGGTTGCGGATTGCGTCGATTATGCGGAATGGAAAACCGGAATTCGCGCGGATGGTGTTGTGATTTCGAGCATGAGCTTTATTAATAAGCTGGGTGTTGCGTTAGCCGGGTCATTTTCGGCCATTTATTTAGGAATCGCCGGGTATGTGGCGAATACAGACCAGACAGTTGCGTCGTTGAATGCGATTAAAAATATGAATGCTTTGATTCCGGGATTTTTCATTTTGCTTTCTATTATTCTTATCGCCTTCTATCCTTTAACGGAAAAAAGATATAAACACATCATCTCTGAGCTGGAGCAAAGGTCTGCGAGATAAATAGATGTAAAATTTTTAATATTCAATGTTGTATTTATGGCAAAAAGTAATATACTGAGACTGTAATCTAGACTTTATAAATGAGTGTGATAATATGCGTAGTCATTCTGTAGTTTGTATTGGGGAATTGTTGATTGATTTCTTTTGTACCGATGTTGACGTTGATTTAATGGAAGGGCGCCAATTCCTGAAAAGTGCCGGCGGGGCACCGGCGAATGTGTCGGCAGCGATTGCCAAGCTGGGCGGAGACGCCGCTTTCAGCGGAAAAGTAGGAAAGGATCCGTTTGGGTATTTTCTGAAGCGAACATTGGACGCTGTACATGTCGATACCTCTATGCTGGTGATGGATGAGAAAGCGCCTACAACGCTTGCTTTTGTTTCATTAAAACAAAATGGAGAGCGTGACTTTGTTTTTAATAGAGGCGCGGACGCTTTGTTTACGCTGGAGGACATTGACCAGGAAAAACTAAACGAAGCGAAAATCCTTCATTTCGGCTCTGCGACGGCACTGTTATCGGATCCGTTTTGCTCAGCCTATTTACGGTTGATGTCGATTGCGAAAGACAATGGACAGTTTATTTCGTTTGACCCTAACTACCGTGAAGATTTATGGAGGGGAAGAGTCTCAGAGTTTGTAAGTGTTGCGAAAAAAGCGATCGCTGTAAGTGATTTTGTGAAAGTCAGTGACGAGGAACTTGAGATTATCAGCGGTGTGAAGGATCATGAAAAGGGAGTTGCGATCCTTCATGAGATCGGAGCCAACATTGTCGCTGTGACACTTGGGAAAAGCGGAACGCTTCTTTCCAATGGAAAAGACCGTGAAATCATTCCAAGCATTCCGGTGACATCAATTGACTCAACAGGGGCGGGAGATGCTTTTGTCGGTGCGGCTTTATATCAATTGGCAAACACGGATCAGATTCAATCTGTAGATGCTGATTTTGTGAAACTGCGTGAGATTGTGGCGTTTGCCAATAAGGTCGGAGCTCTTGTGTGCACTAAAATTGGAGCGATTGATGCACTGCCGAGTTTGGATGAGATTGGAGTTTCTTTGTAAATCATTGAAGATGTTTCTTGAAAGTCTTTGGACTTTTGGGGGCATCTTTTTTTATTGCTTACATTTTTGTTCAGGTAAAAAGTTGTATATTTTTTGTTTGAAATGTCATTTTTTATTAAAAAAGTGAAACTTTTAACGATAATAAATAGTATATGTAACAAGGGTTACCGAATTAGCTTTAGGAGGAACGATATAATGAGTATAATTGGAAGATTTAAAGATATTATGTCTGCGAATATCAATGCTTTATTGGACAAGGCTGAAAATCCGGAGAAAATGGTAGATCAATATTTAAGAAATATGAATAGCGATTTGGCTAAGGTTAAGGCAGAAACAGCAGCTGTTATGGCTGAGGAGCAGAGAGCAAAAAGAGAATATCACGAATGCCAGGCGGATATGGAAAAGATGGAAAGCTATGCAATGAAGGCGCTGCAAGCCGGGAATGAGAGCGATGCGAGAAAATTTCTTGAAAGAAAAACATCTTTGGAGTCAAAGCTTTCTGAGCTGCAGGCGGCGAATCAAATTGCTGCAACCAATGCCGCACAGATGAGAAAGATGCATGACAAATTGGTATCTGACATTGGAGAGCTGGAAGCACGCAAAAATATGATCAAGGCGAAGTGGGCAGTAGCGAAAACGCAAGAAAGAATGAACAAACTGGGCGCTTCTGTTTCAAGTACAAGCCAATCAATGTCTGCATTCGGCCGAATGGAGGACAAAGTAAATAAGGCACTTGATCAGGCCAATGCAATGGCTGAACTGAACAGCGCTCCGCAGGATGATATGGCTGATCTGTCTGCAAAGTATGACACTGGCGGTTCAAGCCAGGTTGATGATGAACTTGCGGCGTTAAAAGCGAAAATGATGCTCGATAAGTAATACATAGGAGGCCGCAGCTTTCGGCTGCGGCGTCATTTTATCATAAAATGTGAGAGGGAACGGTAATGATAATATCTTATAAGTGTCCGAACTGCGGCAGTGATATGGCATTTGACAGTGAAACCGGCTCGTTATCCTGCAGCAGCTGCGGAAGACAGGACAATATTGAAAGCCTTCCGAAAGAAAACATTGCGGCACGGTTTTCTGATGATGAAGCAAAAGAATATCAATGTAAAAACTGCGGTGCCGTTTTGATCACGGAAGCTGAAACGACAGCAACGACGTGCAGCTTCTGCGGAGGTGCTGCAATACTTGCCGATCGTTTATCAGGACATTTGGCGCCGGCGAAGGTCATTCCATTTACAATCAGCAAGCAAGAAGCGGAGCAGGCATTTCGAAAGTGGTGCAAAAAAGGCCTTCTGACACCAAGAGGTTTCATGTCTGCTGATCGTATCAAAAGCATCACCGGCATGTATATTCCATTTTGGATGTTTGATTTAAATAGTGAAGTACAGGTGAGAGCAAACTGTACCAGAGTCCATCAATATGAAGAAGGGGATTATATTTGCACGGAAACAGAGCACTTTGAAGCGTTTCGTGATATCAATCTCGATTATTTGAAAATCCCTGTCGATGCCTCTGAAAAAATGAAAGACGAATTAATGGACAAATTGGAGCCTTATTCATACGAAGAGCTGAAGGACTTTCAAACGGCATATTTGGCCGGTTATATTGCGGAAAAGTACAATTATACCGATGAGGAGCTTTTTCCGAGGGCAAAAGAGAAAATCAGCAGTTATATAGATTCATACATCCATTCTACTTTTTCCGGATATACGTCAGTCAATGTGAGGGACAAACATATTCACACGAAAAACGTGAACAGCTTTTACGTTTTGCTTCCTGTTTGGATGGTCAGTTACGATTATGAAAGAGCGGAGCATATCTTTGCGATGAACGGGCAAACAGGAAAGGTCGTTGGAAAGCCGCCGATCAGTCGAGGAAAAGTGGCTGCATGGTTTAGCGGAATAGCAGGCGGGACATTTCTTGCGTTGAAGCTCGTCTCATTGATGATGGGAGGCGGATTTTGATGCGTGGATTTTTTGGGAAAGCGATCTTTGTTGTGCTGGCTGTTTTCATCATGATGCCTTTACTGGGTATCGAAGCGGTAAGAGCCTCTGAATTGCAGCAGCATGTGTACGATCGCGCTCATCTATTGTCAAAAGCGGAGATCGGAAAACTTGAATCTCTCTCGGCAAAGCTGGGTGCAAAGAGGGACACTGATTTCATCATTATTACGACCAAAAGCACAAACGGTGAAGATATTGCAGACTATACCGGCGATTTTTATGATCGTTACGGAAAAGGCAGTACAGCCATTCTGACGATTGATATGACAAACAGAGAAGTGTTTATCGCAGGCTTTAAAAAAGCCGAACAGTATTTGGACAACAGCAGGCTCAATAGCATCAGAAATACGATTTCATCTGATTTATCCAATGAAAATTATTTTGAAGCTTTTGAGACATATATTCAGCTTTCCTATAAAGATATGGGCATAAAACCGGGAGTAAACCCTGACAACATATTCTTTACATGGTGGTTTCAGCTGATTGCTGCCATCGCAGTCGGGGGAATTGCGGTTTCAATCATGCTTTATCATGCAGGCGGCAAAGTAACGGTTAATGGAAGTACATATATGGATCAGCGTACGTCTGATGTGATTGATCAATACGACACTTATATTAGAACGACTGTAACAAGAGAAAGAAAACCATCAGATAAAGACAGCGGCAGCGATGGCGGTGTTACGAAAGGCGGCACGTCATACAGTGGGAGCCGGGGCAGTTTTTAAATGTAAGAAATAGAGAAAGGGAGAGGCGTAATGTCGTTTTTCAGAAATCAATTAGCGAATGTAGTAGAGTGGGAAGAATTTAGAGATGATATGATTTTTTATAAATGGAACAATCGTGAAATCAAAAAAGGGAGCCGTTTAATCATTCGTCCCGGACAGGATGCTGTCTTTTTGAACAATGGGCGGGTTGAAGGAGTCTTTCAAGATGATGGCGATTATGATATTGAATCAGAAATTATTCCATTCCTTTCAACGTTAAAGGGCTTTAAGTTTGGCTTTAACAGCGGCATGCGAGCTGAGGTGCTGTTTGTCAATACGAAGGAATTTACCGTAAGATGGGGAACAAAACAGGCGATAAATATTCCGGCAGCGGGAATGCCAGGCGGGATGCCCATTCGCGCAAACGGCACATTTAATTTCAAGGTGCAGGACTATATCAGCCTGATTGATAAAATCGCTGGCGTGAAAGATCAATATTTTGTAGAGGATATTAAAACCCGTATCATTTCTATTCTGGATCAGCTTCTCATGAAGTGGATCACAAGAGAAGGGAAAGATATGTTTAATCTTCAAGCAAACGCTTTTGATATTGCCAAGGGAATTCAAGAGGACTTAGATATGCAATTAATAAGCGACGGGATGACGGTCACTGGTTTTCAAATCATGAGCTTTAATTATCCTCAAGAGGTTCAAGATATGATTACAAAGAACGCTTCCTACGGTATGGTTGGGGATGTGAACAGATACCAGCAAATATCAATGACGGATGGAATGGCATCCGGAAAGATGAGCGGAAGCGGAGCGGCTTCGGATATGGCTGGAATGATGATGGGAATGAATATGGCCAATCAGATGATGAACCAAATGAATCAGAATCAGCAGGCACAGTCATCAGGCCCACAGTCAACTGGCAGCGGAAGCAAACCGAATTTCTGTCCAAACTGCGGAACAAAAACGGGCGAAGCCAATTTTTGTCCGAATTGCGGCCAGAAGCTTGTATAAGAATCATACAGTGAAAAGTCCGGAGTGATCAGCACTCGGGACTTTTTTATTTAGGAGAATAAGCATTACCTATTGCTTGCTCCTGAACAGGCCATTTTCGAGCCCCCGCTTGGATAATTCCCAGCAGCAATTGACGACGTTCCTTTATTGAATTGACGGCAATTTGAAATGTTTGCTTTGATAAAGCCGGTATGCCTGATTGTTGAAGCTTTGAGATGTCTGGTTCTGGCGGCGCTTGTTCTGCAGGATGGATATAGGCAGTATGAACGGTATCCAGATAGTTTTTGATACTTGAGCGCGCTTCTTTGATATGAAGCTGATTCGGCTGATATTGTTCAGGAATTCCGTATTTGAAAATGGTTAGAGCCTCATCCAATACAGCAACAGCTATAATGGATGATTCCTGATGCTGCGTGCTGTGGTAAAAATGAAGGATGGGGAAGGCGTTATGCTGAGCGGTCAGCTTTCCCAGTTCTGATGAGGCAGCGACAAGAAGAAAATCAATGTCGTGAAAATCTTTGCCATTCCATGCATTATGGACGATTTCAGTTCCGTCATGCCCTAGACTTAATACACTTTGGGCAAAGGAGCGTTTTTGATTAACCGCACTCAAGACGGAAATCAAATACGTGACAGAAAATGTGATGGTAAGCAGTCCTTGAGCTGTTTCAATAATCGTGACAAGCTTCCATAGGCCTCCGTTCGGAGCGAGGTCGCCATTTCCTAATGTAAACATGACATAGCCGGAAAAATAAATTCGGTCTGACCAGGAAGCCGGTTCTTTTGATTGAGTTTCCATAAGTGAGTGAGGGTCACTCGAGTAAATCAAAACCCACCCGCTCCAAAATAGACTGATCCATATCACTAACGTCAGGCATAACAGCAGAGGACCAGCCATACTTAGAACCTTTGCGTGGTCACCGCTGATTTTGCGGCAGCCCTTCCACAGCCAGGCAGACAGGCATCTTGTGATCGGGCCGGCACCGCTCTCTAACCATAACGTGGTCCATAAAAAATCAATCATCCCCGCTGTCAATAATAAAAGGCCTGCAATGATATAACCCTCATTCATTTTGGTTGCCTCCCTTAAGTCAGCCTTCTTTTATTTTCTTCTCTATTTCCTTTTATCCTGAGTCTGAAACAATTGAACGAATGTTTGATTTTACAGAGAAAAATAGGTGGGAGTTACCCAACACTTACTCATTTTTCAATATGAACAGAAAATCACAAGATTTTTGACTTGATTCACACATTTTCATGAAGAAAAACGTTCATTTTCCCCTTGAATTGGTGATTTTCCTTTTATAGAGTAAAAAATTTTCAGAAATTTATATTGACTGAAAGCGTTTTTATAATTATGATAATATCAGATATAACAAAAATGTCACTATAACATCACTACAATTGAACTATTAAGTGACTAATAAATACCAAATGAACGAGGTTATGCACAAAGAAATGACCATTGTTCTTTTAACGAGAAATGAAATCGCTTCCATAGGGATTGACATGCTAAGAAGAAGGGAAGGTTATGAGGTTATTGGATAAAAACATGAACAACTATTTTCTGAAGCCTGCTTACGAAATGTGAGGAAGGCAGCAGCCCTGGAATAAGTTTTTGACATACGCATTTTGAAAAAGACTGGGGGAAACAGTATGAATAAACAAGGAAATCAAATGTCATTTTTACGTACAATTATTTTAGTCTCCACTTTCGGCGGGCTTCTTTTTGGCTATGATACCGGTGTGCTCAATGGAGCTTTGCCGTATATGGGAGAGCCGGATCAGCTTAATCTCAATGCCTTCACAGAAGGCCTTGTCACCAGTTCACTTCTTTTTGGAGCGGCACTGGGTGCTGTGTTTGGCGGCAGGATGTCTGATTTTAACGGCCGCCGCAAAAATATTTTGTTCCTCGCTGTTATATTTTTTATTTCAACGATTGGGTGTACGTTTGCACCAAATGTTACGGTCATGATTATTTCCCGTTTTGTGCTCGGTATTGCGGTTGGGGGTGCATCCGTAACGGTGCCTGCCTATTTAGCAGAGATGTCTCCTGTGGAAAGCAGGGGACGGATGGTGACGCAGAACGAATTGATGATTGTATCAGGACAGCTTTTGGCCTTTGTTTTTAATGCGATCCTTGGAACAACAATGGGAGACAACTCCCATGTGTGGAGGTTTATGCTGGTCATTGCGTCACTTCCAGCCTTGTTCCTGTTTTTCGGCATGATCAGAATGCCCGAGAGTCCCCGTTGGCTTGTTTCTAAAGGAAGAAAAGAAGATGCTTTGCGTGTATTGAAAAAAATCAGGGACGAAAAACGGGCAGCAGCTGAGCTGCAAGAAATTGAATTCGCTTTCAAAAAAGAAGACCAGCTTGAAAAAGCGACATTTAAAGATCTTTCAGTCCCATGGGTGCGCCGTATTGTGTTTATTGGATTAGGGATTGCGATTGTACAGCAAATTACAGGTGTGAATTCGATTATGTATTATGGGACTGAAATTCTAAGAAATTCCGGTTTCCAAACGGAAGCCGCTTTAATCGGAAATATTGCGAATGGCGTGATTTCGGTATTGGCAACATTCGTCGGAATCTGGCTGCTGGGAAGAGTGGGGCGCCGGCCGATGCTGATGACAGGCTTGATCGGTACGACAACAGCATTATTGCTAATCGGGATATTCTCACTTGTACTTGAAGGATCACCGGCACTTCCGTATGTAGTCCTGTCATTAACGGTCACATTTCTTGCTTTTCAGCAGGGCGCCATTTCACCAGTGACTTGGCTGATGCTATCTGAAATTTTCCCGCTTCGCCTTCGCGGACTGGGAATGGGTGTTACGGTATTCTGTCTGTGGATGGTGAATTTTGCAGTCAGTTTCACGTTTCCGATATTGCTGGCAGCTATCGGGCTGTCCACAACGTTCTTTATCTTCGTTGGATTAGGAATTTGCTCTGTCTTGTTTGTGAAGAGGTTTTTGCCGGAAACGAAAGGGCTTTCGCTTGAGCAGCTGGAGGAAAACTTCCGCGCTTATGATCACAGCGGGGCAAAGAAGGATTCTGGGGCTGAAGTGATTGGATAATTTAAAAAAGAATCCGCACCCGAGTGCGGATTCTTTTTGGTTTCAAATTAGTTAGGTCTAACAAGGATTTTGACTTGGCTTTTCTCTTTAATAAGAGCCCCGAAGCCTTCCTCGATCAAATCATCTAGTACGATTTTTTTCGTTACGAGTTTGTCGGCTGAGAAATAGCCTTCTTTCATTAATGACAATACAGCCGGGAAGATGTCGCGGTATCCGATAATTCCTTTTACTGTACGTTCTTTGATTACGATATCGTTCGGATGGATTTCAGCACCTTTTTCCCAAATGCTGACGATGACGGTTTCACCGGCAATTGTAGTGGACTGGATGGCTTGTCGTAACACCACTGGGACACCAGTGACTTCGAATGCTACGTCAACACCGCCTCCTGTACGTTCTGCAATCTCAGCGACTACATCGTCTGTTTTAGACGGATCAACGATGATCGCGCCAAGCTCCTCAGCTTTTTGCTGGCGTTCAGGAGAAAGCTCAACAGCGTAAATATCAGTTGCACCGGCAGCCTTCAGCGCTTCAATGACAAGAAGTCCGATCGGGCCGCAGCCGAATACAGCCGCTTTGTCGCCTGCTTTGAGTTTGCTTGAGCGGACAGCGTATAGAGCAACTGCAGAAGGTTCAACGAGCGCGCCTTGTTCATATGATAATTCATCAGGAAGTTTGAACAAAAGCTCTTCATCCACAGAGACGTATTCAGAGAAACCGCCGCCTCCGCCGGCTAAGCCGAGGAATCCCATTTGTTCATCAAGGTTGTAGGCGCCTTGGTGGCCGTGTGTAGCAAAAATCGGCTCGACTACAACGCGGTCTCCAACTTTATAATTTTCAACGCCTTCTCCGACTTCGACAACTTCACCGGAGAATTCATGCCCCATTGTGACAGGTGCCGTTTCATTTGTTAATGGGTGCGGTTTGTCAACCGGAATAAAGATCGGGCCGCCCAGATATTCGTGTAAATCACTTCCGCAGATGCCGCACCATTTGACTTTGATCTTTACTTTTCCCGGCTCCGTTTTTGGCTCTTCGATATGTTCAATACGGATATCCTTTTGGTTATGCCATCTTGCTGCCTTCATGGATTACCACTCCTATAACTTTTGATGTGAGTAATTCCGCACCGGTCAATATGAACTGTTCACAAAATCGCCATTTTTAAAACCAAAAAAGAAATGAAATTTTTATATAATATAATCTACGTTTTTTTGAAAAAAAGAAACTTTAAAGAAAAAAGGGTCTCGCACACTCTTTTTTCTTTATATGAGAGTATCAATCGTTTACATAGCTATGAATTTGGTTTGAACAATACGGTAATGGTTCGTTCATATTGAATGCGACAACTACTCTATCAATAATTATAACTCTAATACTGCTATTATAATAGGATAATCTTCCATGGTTTATTTTAGCAGAGGTAACTTTTTTGACTTTGTAACATTACTGTAAGGATATTGAAATAAAAAATAGCTGGTTGATCGTGTATAATCTTCCTAGATGTTAACAAACAGGGGGACGAAATGTTGAAGAAAGTCATTTTAGCCGCTTTTATCTTAGTAGGAAGTACTTTGGGAGCTTTTAGTTTTTCATCAGATGCCAGTGCGAAACATGTGAACGGAAATATTACTTGGTATAATGGAGTCGGGAAAAAAGGCTCTTCAGGTAAGAAACTTGGACATTGGGATTGTGCGACCAAAATCGGATTTGATGTTCCTAGAAACGGGACAAAAATCAGAGCTTATGCAAAAGCGAAGCCTAAAAAGGTGATTACGGTTTATAAAAATGATGTTGGCAGAATGCCTAATGCAGTGCTGGATGTTAGCCCTAAAGCGTTTAAAGCGCTTGGATACCCATTAAGCAAAGGTAAAGTAGCGGGGCATTACAGCTATTAATGTACATATATAATCTGGAAAGCAAGAAGTCACATTCTTGCTTTTTCTATTGGTGGAGATAAAAGATGAAAAAAAGAATCATATTATTATTAGCAGTGATAATAGCGGCAGCTGCCGCGGGGGTTGCGTTTTATGTTGCAAAGGATAAAGGCCATGAGAAGGCTGCTGATGTTTCAGTCAATACCGAAAGCGGTGATGAGCTGCTGGTTTCAATTACAGATACGGATCTGCTGACAAAGTATTATGAAAATGACAAGGTGATCCATGAGGAGAAGCTGACCAGCTATCCGGCATTTGCCTTGGATCAAAAACAGCAGGTGCTCTATTATACGGGCAATAATGAACAGAATGAAATGAGGCTTTTTAAATTGGATCTGAAGTCTCATAAAAAAACGATGCTTTATAAAGGCGCGGAGAGTGCGGACAGTTTATTTTTATCAAAGGACCGTTCAACCATCTATTTCCGCTTAGGAAAAGCGGACGAAAGCAATTTTCGAATCGCCGCTTTTGATCTGAAGACGAAAAAGTATAAAAATCTTTATCCTGCCGCTAATGATCAGGATGACACCGTCAGCAGCTTCTTTTATAACCAAAAAAACGATTCATTTGCATTGCTTCATTATTCTGTAGAAGAAGACTACAAGAAAACAGATGAAGCAAACGAAAAGGGCATCGACCCTGAACCGACAACGATTCATTTTGCGGAAGGCCGCCAAAATAAATTTAATGAGCTGAAAAGCCTGAACCAATTTATCAGCGATATTGCTGTTTCTGATGATGATAAACGTATTTTATTCACATCATATACGCAAAAAGGAACGGAGCAAACCGCTTCTATTCAAATGCTCAATGCGGATACGAAAAAATATGAAAGCATCATCTCAAATCAAAAATCATTTAAGCTGTTAATTGACGCACAGCCTCAGTTTTCTAAGGATGGGAAGAACATTTATTTTCTTGCCGAAGCCAAGGGGGCTAAAAAGCTGAAGGACGAAACAGGGCGTGAAGCTAAGGTGCGGACGATTTATTCCTATAGCCTTGAGAATAAGACCTTCAAAAAAGTATGGGAAAATCCGAACGGCATCATCAACAGCTTTTTTGTGATTAACTAATAAAAACCACTCGGCATGAGCTGAGTGGCTTTTTTAATGGATGAGGTGCAGGGCTAATGATCCGAGCCATTTAAAGATATGAATCAGAGGTACCGACAAAAACAGAAGTTCAACATATGAGTTCATTGCAACATTCAGCTTTTTGAACGCAGCTCTTTTTTTCAAGTCTTTTTGCTGCTGGTTTGAGATCACGTTATCACTCCTCTTATATCCATATTATACCATTAAAACAGACAAAAAAGCCCTAAACGTTTACAGTTTTGGGCTTCTTTCTTCGTATTTGGCCTCTTGCAATGAGAGGCTTTTATTCTGAAATATAGAATTTTGTCTCCGTTCGGGGTTTGTTTGCTTGCGGGAGACTGCATTTGTTATAGGGAAGAACTAGCTTGTTTTCGTTTGGCTGTTGTTTTGGAGATTCACTAATGAACGGATGCCGTCGACCATTTTACTTCCGCACAAAGGGCACAATGGCGTATCACTGCTGGCGAAGTTTTTTCGGGTCCAGCCATTACAGTCTTCTTTTGTGCATTCCCAAGTACTCACATCTTCCTTTGGCAGCGGTTCTTGATTTCGTTTGTTATAGTAAGACATAAAGTCACTTCTTCCCTCATGTATTTTACTGCACATTTCCTATTGTCTCATACTTTTCCCTAATCTCCTAATTCCTTTTTCTTTATGACTTTCCAATAACCCCATCTAAAAAGGAGAGGAGTGTGCTGTTAAAAGCATCTGGCTCTTCTAAAAACGGGCAATGGCTGCTTTTAGGAAAGGTAACGAGTGTCGCGTTTGGAATATTGCTGCGCAAGTGTTCCCCAGCTGCTGTAGAGAAAAATTTCTTGTCTTCCCCGAAGCACAGCAATGCCGGCACATTGATGTTTTGGAGGGTGCCCCGGTAATCAGCGGCCGTTTGGTTAAATAAAATCGTGCTAGAAATGGCAGCCGGCTGTTTGAGGATTTCTGCCAGCATCCATTCTGTTTCGGTCTCGGCAGGCGGTTCTGCGAACATATTCTGGATGAAGCTTTCGTAGAAAGGCAGCGGGTCAGTTTGAATGGCGTGCATCGCTGTTTTTAAGCCGTCAAAATCAAATGGACCATGTTCCCAGCCCTCCCATTGATAGTCCGAAGCGGATTGATCGATGATCACAGCGGCTTGAATGTTATCATTCCCAAACTGATTGAGATAATCCCATACGACAAAAGCACCCATTGACCAGCCGGCAAGAACGACATGATCAAGCTCCATTGCATTTAGAAATTCCCTTATGTCACGGGCATATTGGGAAATGGTGTGGCCGTGAAGCACTTTGTCAGATTCGCCGTGTCCTCTAAGATCAAGACGAATACATTGATAATTGGCAGAAAGCACCGAAAATTGTTTGTGGAAAAATTGTCCGCTCATCAGCACCCCATGTATAAACAGGATCGGCGTCCCGCTCCCGTGTGTTTCATAGTAAAGGCGTGTCTGATCTTCTAATATGATGTATGGCATGTTTCTCCTCCTTTAGTTTCCATCATGAGTATGGCTGGCTGCTGTTGAGCTGATGATGGCAGCTGTCGCGGCTGCCTGCTGCGCTTGAATGACTGTTTCGATAGCGGTGTATAGTCCTGATTCCATCAGCAGATTTTTCTCCATATGCTCACTGAGATAGAGGCTGACAGCAATTTTAAAGTTCATTTCCTTTTGCCATTTAAAAGCTTTTTCCTGGTTTAATTCGTCAGTGATGCACAAAACGGTTTTGATATCTGGCTCTTCCAGAAATGTGAGGAGAGCAAGGTCTGGATAATGATAATCCTTTGTTTTTTTGACAGATTCAGTGATCGATTGATATATCTGTTTGCAAGCGGAAACAAGCATTTCGGGCTCTTTTTCACTTTGCAAGGCCAGAATATGGCTGACCTGATGTAAGTACTGTCCTTTTTTAAAGCCGTTGGCTGCCAGCAGTTGATAGCATGTTTCCGCCTTCTGTAGCGCCTGCAAACCTTTTCCGTTTTCTCCAAGCAGTACGGCAAGCGGAACATTCTGAGTTGAAGTGAGGAAATAATGATTTTTCTTCATCTGCTGATAAACAGCTAGCCCCATGTTCATCTGTTCTTTTTGGTTTGTCGTTTCAGATTTGCCGGTGAGCAAGATCAGAGCGGAAAGGTATGTGAACATATCCCGCTTATACCCTAGCTTCACCATTTCATTGTATACATCGATGAAAGTCTGAAATGTTTGTTTTGCCTCATGCTGAAAATGAATGTCCAGAATAGATGCAACAGTAAAGCGGTGGTGTGAATTGAGTGTTGAGAAGCTGCCGATGTTTGATTTGATATAGCTGCTCAAATCATAAAAGCGCTGAAAATCAAACTCTCTTTTATTCACAATATATGCAGAAGAAATGAGCATTAATATCTGATCGTGTGAAACTTTCCATTTTAATTTTGTTTTTAATTCAGCATAAATGGAAATGTAATGCTTTGTTTTTTCATGTAGATCGTGTGTGAGCATAAAAAGCAGCTCCTTTTGTTGTTTTTACGTAATACGATAAATAGGGCCAAAGGTTTCATAAAGAAAAAACTTGCCTGCTAGAGGCAAGTTTGTCGGGTTATTTATGGGGATCAGTTATATCCATCGGTCTCATCATGTCATAGTCTTCATGCTCTAGAATATGGCAATGCCATACGTATCGTCCGCTGTACGGACCGAATGTCGCCGCGATTCTCAGGACTTCACCTGCATGCGCTTGAATGGTGTCTTTCCAGCCCTTTTCACTTGGCGGCGGCGGGACAGCCGGACCGGTATAGGACAATTCCCCGCTTTCTTGATAACGGGCGATATCAAACGGCCGCCGGTCTAATACACGGAAGGAGACTAGATGCAGGTGGATCGGATGTGTTCCGCGTGTCGGGTTGATAATGGACCATATTTCAGTTGTGCCGACTTTTGGTGTTTCTGTGACGGGATCGTGCCAGCGTTTGTTATTAAGCAGAAGGACGGGTCTGCCGTATTCGTCCTGGGTGCCTGCCAGTTTTAACGTTCTGATGTTTTGTATTCTTTCATGCTGTACCGAAGGGTATGAGGCGAGGTACTTCGGCTTTCTGCTTTCGTCTTTTTGTGCCAATGGTTTTGTGACTCTGAATTGCATGATATTCGCATCTGTTTCAGGATTGACGTCACCGCCGCAGCCCGCGCTGTTTGCCAAAATGATCGATTCTCCTTCATATGCTGTGAAGTCAATGATGATATCGTAACGTTCAGCAGGCGCAAGGCTGAAAGAATTCAGTTTAACAGATCGCGGCAGGAGCCCTCCATCTGAACCAATCTGAATAAAATCTCCGCCATTATCGAGTGACAGGTTATAGGTTCTTGTATTGGAGGCGTTGATGACACGGAATCGGTATTTCCTTGGCTCGACTTCCAAGTATGGCCATACCTTCCCGTTGACGAGTATGGTTTCTCCGCAAAAAGCCGGAACGATTGAAGGATTAGGCAGTGACGGAGAAGGGTTTTCCGGTGCGCTCGGATAAAACAAAGAACCATCCTCATTGATCGTGCGGTCTGTGATAAGAAGCGGCACATCGTATTCGTCTGAAGGCAGTTTTAAGCGTTTTTCCTTTGGGTCATGAATGATATATGCACCGACAAGTCCGGCATAGACATTTAGCCTGGTGAGCGCCATGGCGTGATCGTGATACCACAATATAGCCCCGCGCTGCTGGTTTGGATAATGATAAACCTCTCTTTTGAAATAAGGTCCTGTTTGTTCAAAGTCTTTGGAAAACCAAGCCTCCGGATACCCGTCACTATCATCTGGCGTGACGCCGCCGTGTAAATGAACAACAGTCTTTACCTCGGGCTCTTCATGCTGGCTGTCACTGTGATGAATGGTGTGATCAATCGGAAGGAAATGCGTGGAAGGAAGGTTATTCATCCATTTTACATATACGTTTTCATTTCTTTTAACCTCAATGGTCGGTCCCGGAAATAAGCCGTTGTAGCCCCACAGGCGGGTTGGAGGGAGATCGCGATGGAGCTGATGAGTGCATTCCTCCATGGTGACTTCGTAGTATGTTTTTTCTTTTGATTGCTGTACTGGCTTTAGTGTATCTGGGATTGGGAGAGCATCCACAAATTTTTCAAGTGTCATTTTCATCTGTCCTTATCTAAATTTTCCAAATTGGTACTATAGTTAATGACAATAAGGACGTGATGGTTACAAAAAATCTTCGTGCTGCAGCCCGCCCGAAGAAGAAAATAACAAAATCCTAAACGGCAGGCCGTTTAGGATTTGATCAGCATTAAGGCAGGATATCGGGTTGCTGCTGTGTGACTGGGTTGGCAGCCGCTTTCTCGCTCACCTTGCGTTTTCTGAACACAAGGTAAGAAATCAGAACGATTCCCGTGATGACGCCTGTCAGCAGCAGCTCGTCTCTCATGGAATCAATAAACGCCATGGACACTAAAATTCCGCAAATGGCGATGATGGTCAAGTAGGTTAGGAAAGGGAAGAGCCACATTTTGATCTTCAATGCTTCTGGGTTTGTTTTTTCGAGTTTTTTCCGCATTTTCAGCTGGGAAACGGCGATGACAAGATAGACGAGTAAAGCGATTGCGCCTGATGAGTTGACTAAGAATAAAAAGACGGTATCCGGTGAAAAATAGTTCATTACGACCGCGATATAAGAGAAAAATGTCCCGGCCACAATGGCTTGTACGGGAACGCCTTTTTTGCTCAATTTCATAAAACGGCGCGGCGCTTCATTTCTTTCTGCAAGTGAATACAGCATTCTGGATGTGGTATACAAACCTGAATTCAGGCAAGAGAGTACGGCTGTGAGGACGATAAAGTTCATAATCTGTGCGGCTGCGGGCACTCCTATATGCTCAAGTACAGCGACGAAAGGGCTTTCTAAAATATTTGCTGAATTCCATGGCAACAGCGCCACGACAATGGCGATTGAGCCCACGTAAAAGACGATGATGCGCCATACAACGGATCTGGTGGCTTTTGTCACAGATTCGATCGGGTTGGATGTTTCCCCTGCTGCAATGGCAACGATTTCAGTTCCCATAAAAGAGAAGATGACAACGACAATGCCGAGCAATACGGAGCTGATGCCCTCCGGGAAAAATCCGCCTTTGCCTGTAAGATTCGAAAAACCGACTGGCTCACTGCCCGGTGCAAAGCCAAAAATAAAGGCAAAACCAACGATTAGAAAAGCAATGATAGTCACAACTTTAATGAGGGAGAACCAATATTCAAACTCACCGAAAGACTTAACGGAGTAGACGTTTGTCAGGGTGAGCACAATGGTCAAGATCAAACTTGTCAGCCACAGCGGAATATCATGGAACCAGTATTGAATAATGCCAGCACCGGCAATGGCTTCGATCGCTATGACGATCACCCAGAAAAACCAGTACAGCCAGCCGATTGTAAATCCTGCCCACGGTCCGATGGCGTCGTGAGCGTATTGAGAAAACGATCCGCTCGTCGGGTTTACGGCAGACATCTCACCGAGCATTCTCATAATAAAAATCACCAATAATCCGGCTAACGCGTAAGAAACAACGGCACCCGGACCGGTCGAGTGAATCACTGAACCGCTGCCTACAAATAGGCCGGCTCCGATTACACCGGCAATCGAAATCATTGTCATATGGCGGGTCTTTAATTCCTTTTTTAATCCTGATTGAGACTGGTTCATAAGTTACCTCCTTTTAAAATGCAATCATTACTGAATATTATGATAATTGAAACTCTATCATAAATATACAGTTTGTCGAAAATTCGTGTAAGAAAATATACCAGCTTATTTCAAATTTGTAGTGTTTTGTTTGCGCTTTCAGCGAATGTGTGGAAAAAATGTTTCGTTTTTTATTCGCTGTGTGATTTTGCGTAATATTTACAATTCGATAGAATGCGAGAAGCACTGGTGTCCTTGGGTTTGATGGGATTTTTGGCGGAGCAAATAAATTGGATGAGAGAAAAAGTGTTCCTTCGTCACTATTTTTCTGTGGCGGGTGAATCATGTTTCTGTAGACCCACTGCGGATCAGCTTTGTAAGATAATAATAGGAAAATGTGAGCGAGAGGAGGTTTTGTATGGAGAGATATGATGAACTGAAAAAGGGAGAATCCGGAGCGCTGGTCAGCATTGCCGCGTATCTAGTTCTTTCCGCAATTAAACTGATCATCGGTTATCTTTTTCACTCGGAAGCACTTACGGCAGACGGGTTAAATAACACAACTGACATTATTGCTTCTGTTGCTGTGCTGATTGGCCTGCGCATCTCTCAAAAGCCTCCTGACGAAGATCATCCATACGGCCACTTTCGAGCGGAAACGATTGCATCGCTTATCGCATCGTTTATTATGATGGTTGTCGGACTGCAAGTGCTGTTCAGCGCCGGAGAATCTATTTTTTCTGCTAAACAAGAGACGCCAGATATGATTGCGGCTTGGACGGCAGCGGGCGGGGCAGTCCTGATGCTGATCGTTTACCGGTACAATAAAAGGCTGGCCAAAAAGGTGAAGAGCCAGGCGCTCCTTGCTGCGGCTGCTGATAATAAATCAGACGCATTCGTCAGTATCGGCACATTTATCGGCATTGTGGCTGCTCAATTCCATCTTGCTTGGATTGATACGGTCACTGCGTTTGTGATCGGTCTGCTTATTTGCAAGACCGCATGGGATATCTTTAAAGAGTCATCTCACTCTTTGACAGATGGATTCGACATAAAGGACATTTCCGCTTATAAACAGACAATCGAAAAAATCTCCGGTGTGAGCCGTTTAAAAGACATAAAAGCAAGATACTTGGGCAGTACGGTTCATGTTGATGTGGTGGTTGAGGTATCGGCAGATTTAAATATTACGGAAAGCCACGATATAGCCAATGAAATTGAGCGGAGAATGAAGGAGGAGCATGCGATTGATTATTCGCATGTTCATATGGAGCCTTTAGAACAAAAATAATGGAGCTTCCTGTCACAGGAAGCTTCAGCGTGTCGACAAACCCTCGCATTCGTTGTCAGGTCTGCGCTTCGGTGCTCACGAATTAGAACATTCGCTCCGCTCCTATGCTCGTCCTTCCTAGACTTCAAGGGTTTTCAATCACGCTGAAAAGATGACAAAACCCTAAAATGAAAGCCATTTTAGGATTTTGTCAACAATCTGGAGCTTCCTGCCACAGGAAGCTTTTTTGTGTGTTTTGGCCAGCTTTATTGGTAACAATTTGCTAGAATCGTTTTTTTATACAGATTGCTTTTTGTGGTAAAGTTAGGTTACATTATGATGAATTTTGTAGATGACTAGGAGGAAAATAATGGCATATCAAGAAGACCTGCATCCTTTGCTGGGGAAAGCAGTTGAACATATTAATAGAGTAATGGTTGGAAAACGAGACATCGCCATACTCAGCTTAGCAGCCCTTCTTGCCAAAGGGCATGTGCTGCTTGAGGATGTACCCGGAGTCGGAAAAACGATGATGGTCCGCGCGCTGGCAAAGTCAATCGGCGCCGATTTCAAAAGAATCCAATTCACTCCGGATTTGCTGCCATCTGATGTAACAGGGGTATCTATCTATAATGCGAAAACGATGGAATTTGAATATCGTCCCGGCCCAATTATGGGAAATATCGTGCTGGCAGATGAAATCAACCGTACCTCTCCGAAGACACAGTCGGCTTTGCTCGAAGCGATGGAAGAGGGGAGCGTCACGGTAGATGGCCATACGATGCAGCTTGCCGATCCGTTTTTTGTGATGGCAACGCAAAACCCGGTCGAATATGAAGGGACCTATCCTTTGCCGGAAGCTCAGCTTGACCGTTTTTTATTCAAACTTCGGATGGGTTATCCGTCCTTTAATGAAGAGCTTGACGTCTTATCTCTTCAGGAAAAAAGCCATCCGATTGAGACGCTTGAGCCGGTTATTGCAAAAGAAGACTTCATCTTTTTACAGAGGGAAGTGCAAAATGTCCGTGCTGATGACAGCATTAAGGAATATATCGTTGAAATTGTGCAGAAAACGAGACAGCATCCTTCTGTTCAATTAGGCGTCAGTCCGCGCGGCTCAATCGCCCTCATGAAAGCGGCACAGGCATACGCGCTGCTGCATCATCGCGACTATGTCATACCGGATGATATTCAATATTTAGCTCCTTTCACGCTGCCGCACCGGATGATGCTTCATCCTGAGGCAAAATTTGAAGGGATTCAGGCAGAAGCGATCGTAAGGGAGATCATGTCAGCTGTGAAGGTGCCGGTTCAAAGGTCGGCGGTCCGCTGATGAATAAGAAATGGCAATGGCTCGTATATGGTTGGAAGCTGATTATATTAACTTTATTGACGGCTGCTGTTTTTTCTTATGCGATGTTTCAGGGCGGCTTTGTCAGCTGGTTTTTGTTTTACGCGTTTCTCCCTTTTGTCTTGTATGCCGGGCTGTTGGCCTTGTATCCGCTCCGTTCTTTTCAGGCTTCAAGGCAAATGGATAAAACACAATTGCATGCGGGGGACAGGCTGGGCGTAACGGTTACGCTGAGAAGAAAGCTGCCATTTCCGCTGATGTATATGGTGATTGAAGATTGCCTGCCAGAAGGTATCGAGTCATTAAATCGAGACGGAGCCGCGGCCAAACGGCTCGTTTTTCCTTGGTTTAAACGGAGCATGACGATGTCGTATGAATTAGCTCGGGTACCGCGCGGAGAGCATCACTTTCATTCTGTCAGGGTGCGAACCGGGGATGTTCTTGGCTTGATTGAAAAAACAGCATTTTTTGAGCTGGATGATACCTTGTTTGTTTATCCATTCTATCAGCGTTTTTCCTATCAGGTGAATGAGAGGCATCAGGAAGACGGTGTAAGCGGTTCTTCTCCTATTCATCAGCACCATTCCTCAGTCGCAGCAAGTGTGCGGAATTATCAGCCGGGAGACCGGTTTGCTGCGTTAGATTGGAAGACATCTGCACGGCGGAGCCAGCTGATGACGAAGGAATTTGAGCCTTCTCGCAGCAAAAATCTGTTTCTGCTGATGGACCGTTTTTCCTCAGACGCATTCGAAGAGGTCGTTTCAGTGACAGCTTCGATTCTTCATTCTGTTTTAAAAAACGGCGCGGGTGCTGGTCTGGCTTCCATCGGGAAGGAAAAAAACATTTTCCCTATTCAGGAAGGGGATCAGCATTTTAAGCACATGCTTCGGCATTTAGCCATCGCTCATTGTGATGCGGCAGACCCGATAAGCCGATATGCACGGGAAGAGCTGGGAAAGCCATCTGTTCGCCAAGCTGATCAAGTTGTTGTCACGGGACAGTTAACGGAAGATATGCTGCACCTCGCAGAAATAGGAGGCGGCCGGGTTACGGTGATACTGGCAAAAGAGAAAGATGCTGAGCTCTCTCAAGCTGAAAATGTCATGATTGAACGCATGATGAAACGCCAAATCAGAGTTCGGATCATGAGGGGCGGGCGAGTTTCGCGTGTTGTTTAGAAAGAGAGGTGACTGGTTCACATGCCGCACGATGATCACAAGGGAAGCCGTTTGAGCTTGCTGTTATTTTATTTTCTGGCTTTTTTATTGCTGTGGGAGTGGCTTAGGCCGCTTGACAGTTTTACTGAAACGAAACATACAGGCTTTTTTAGTGTCTTTATCGGCTTGACGTTTCTGCTGACTTTTTTCAGGATGAGGTGGTTTGTCACCGTTCCTTTTTGTGTCATATTTACATTGATCTCGATACACATCCTGTTTTATCAAGGATCTATATTCGACTTGAGCTGGGTCAGCTCTTTTTTGCAGGATGTCTATCTGAATATCACGCTGATTCAATCAGGGCAATGGAATGACATGATTCCTTCATTTCGGACCCTGCTGTTTTTTGTGCTGCTGTGGCTGCTGGTCTATCTCCTGCATTATTGGGTGATTTACCAGAGAAGAATTTTGTTTTTCTTTTTGATGACAGTAGCGTATATTACGATTCTTGATACCTTTACGCCATATGATGCCACTTTTGCCGTAATCCGTATCGTGCTGATCGGCTTCTTTATGCTGGGCCTTTTATACTTGGAACGCATTAAGCTGATGGAAAGAATCACACTGCCAAAAACATCTGTCCTGAAATGGTTTCTTCCTTTATCTGTATTGGTTTTGGCTGCAACGGGATTCGGACTCGCCGCTCCAAAATCAGAGCCGGCTTGGCCTGATCCGGTGCCTTTTCTTAAAAAAATCACTCATCAAGACCGCGTGTCTGCAGGGGAAAGCAAAATCGGATACGGGAATCATGATGAATCACTCGGCGGCCCGTTCCAGCAGGATGCTACACCTGTTTTTACATGGCAGGGAAAAGAGCGTACGTATTTCCGTGTGGAAACGAAGGACACGTATACCGGAAAAGGCTGGATTGAAACAGACACAGGCATGTCGTATCAGCTTAGCAATGGAAAAGTTGAAAATCTGTGGTTTGACCATAAGGTTGCGACAGAGCGCCGCACCGTCCGTGTAAAAGTCGATAAGCACTACGGGTATAACCATCTGATGTATCCGATTGGTGCGGAAACCATTCAGCCAAAGCAGGCTGTCTCACTTGAAATGAACGGCAACACGGAGCAAATTTCTCCGATCAGTGAACAAGCCGGTGAAATCAGAAATATGGGGAATTATACAGTAACGTACAATTCCCCGGTCTATAAGCTGGATGAACTGAGAAAGGTAAAAGTGAGAAAAAACAGTGAGGAGTACACATTCAGCGATCGCTACATGCAGCTTCCAGATTCACTGCCAGAGCGGGTGAGAACCCTTGCGATCAAACTGACTCAGGATCACGACAATATGTTTGATAAGGTGAAAGCGGTTGAGGACTATTTAGGGTCAAATGCGTTCACATATGAAACAGAAAACGTGACCATTCCGAAGAATGATGAAGATTATGTCGATCAATTTCTCTTTGAAACGAAAATGGGTTATTGTGATAACTTTTCTTCCGCCATGGTGGTGCTCTTGCGCTCGGCCGGCATTCCGGCCCGCTGGGTAAAGGGTTATACGTCCGGCGAATACAAAGAAGCAGGGAACAAAAATGGCAGCATTTACGAAGTGACAAATAACAATGCCCATTCCTGGGTAGAGGTGTATTTCCCGGAACAGGGCTGGGTTACATTTGAGCCGACTAAAGGGTTTACAAATCCGGCTCAATTTACATCTTCTGACACAAAAGACTCTGGCAGCGATAGCAGCAGCTCGCCGAAGAAAGCAAAAGAGAAACAGAAAGAAGAGAAAAAACAGCCGCAAAAAGAGGAAAAACAAAAGGAAAAGCGGGAGCCAGCTGTTTCTAAAAAGCCGTCCGCTTCGCATACTAATGCCGGTGCGGGCTTGTATGCAGCGCTTGCGGTTCTTGCAGTCCTCCTGGTGGCAGCTGTATTGCTGTATGTTTTCCGCTCGTTATGGATTCCTGTTTTCGCCGTGAGGAAATTGAAGCGGCGCAGTGATCAGCACGCGTTTTTTGAGGCATATGGCGCGCTGCTGAAACAACTGAAGAGAAAAGGACTGCCGAAACGAGACAGTGAAACGCTGCGTGATTATGCAAAACGAATTGATGAAAAATACGACATAGAAGACATGTCAAAGCTGACATTAAGCTATGAAAGGGCGCTTTACAGAAATGAAGATTCTTCGGCGCTATGGAATGATTCGAGAGAGTTATGGGAAAATTTAATTAAAAGAAGATGGTCTTGACCGCTTATCGACGTGTTGTTAGAATTAGTGAATATTATCGGAGTCTGGGAGCGAGTTGGCCTGACTCCGGCAAACGGCCTTGCCAAAGAGGGCGGAGCGAGCTTCATATCTGTCCTCGTTTTTTTCTGTGTCAAAAAACTTAGAGGAGATTAGGTGACAACCATGACAAAGTTAGTGAATGAAATGATTCTTGTCCTTGATTTCGGCAGTCAGTATAACCAGCTGATTACACGCCGTATCCGTGAATTCGGTGTTTACAGCGAGCTGCATCCACATACATTGACGGCTGAAGAAATTAAAAAAATGAATCCAAAAGGAATTATTTTATCCGGCGGTCCAAACAGTGTGTATGATGAAAACTCTTTCCGCTGTGACGAGAAAATCTTCGAGCTTGATATTCCTGTTTTGGGAATTTGCTACGGCATGCAGCTGATGACTCATTACCTTGGCGGTAAAGTTGAAGCGGCAAGCCAGCGTGAATACGGAAAAGCAAACATCCGCATCGAAGGCACACCTGATTTGTTCAGAGATCTTCCGAATGAACAAGTGGTTTGGATGAGCCACGGCGATTTGGTTGTAGAAGTTCCTGAAGGCTTCACTGTTGACGCGACAAGCCATCACTGCCCGAACTCAGCAATGAGCAAAGCGGACAAAAAATGGTATGGCGTTCAGTTCCACCCGGAAGTGCGCCACTCTGAATACGGCAATGATCTTCTGAAAAACTTTGTATTCGGTGTTTGCGAATGCGAAGGCGAATGGTCAATGGAGAACTTTATCGAAATCGAAATGCAAAAAATCCGTGAAACGGTCGGAGACAAACAGGTTCTTTGCGCGCTAAGCGGCGGCGTTGATTCCTCTGTTGTTGCTGTTTTGATTCATAAAGCGATCGGCGACCAGCTGACTTGTATCTTTGTAGACCATGGTCTTCTCCGTAAAGGCGAAGCTGAGGGTGTTATGAAAACATTCAGCGAAGGCTTTAACATGAATGTGATTAAAGTAGACGCAAAAGATCGATTCTTAAACAAACTAAAAGGCGTTTCTGATCCTGAGCAAAAACGCAAAATCATCGGTAATGAATTCATTTACGTGTTTGATGATGAAGCGGACAAGCTCAAAGGCATCGACTACCTTGCACAAGGTACGCTTTACACAGATATCATCGAGAGCGGTACAGCAACGGCGCAAACGATCAAATCTCACCACAATGTCGGCGGACTTCCTGAAGACATGCAGTTTGAGCTGATCGAGCCGTTAAATACGCTCTTCAAAGACGAAGTGCGCGCGCTTGGCACAGAGCTCGGCATTCCGGATGAAATCGTATGGCGTCAGCCGTTCCCAGGACCGGGACTCGGAATCCGCGTTCTTGGCGAAGTAACAGAAGAAAAACTTGAAATCGTTCGTGAATCAGATGCAATCTTGCGTGAAGAAATTGCAAATCACGGCTTAGAGCGTGATATCTGGCAATACTTCACTGTTCTTCCTGACATCCGCAGCGTTGGTGTTATGGGTGACGCAAGAACATATGATTACACAATCGGAATCCGCGCCGTTACATCAATCGACGGCATGACATCTGACTGGGCGCGTATCCCGTGGGATGTGCTTGAAGTCATTTCGACACGTATCGTAAACGAAGTGAAGCACATTAACCGCGTGGTGTATGATATTACAAGTAAGCCGCCTGCGACGATTGAGTGGGAATAAGAATCAATTAATGGAAACCATCTTTTTGGCAATTTTGCCGGGAAGATGGTTTTATTTGTTTATTACGAACAAAATCCGATTTTGCGCGACTATTGTTCGCTTTTTGTATTGTTTTTTCAAAATGAACTTGGTACAATAGACACAGAAATCAAATAAGATGAATTCGTATAATCGCGGGAATATGGCTCGCAAGTCTCTACCAAGCTACCGTAAATGGCTTGACTACGTAAACATTTCTTTCGTTTGATATAAATAAAACACGGTTATTTATTCAAACTGAAATCCGTCTGTAGTCAAGCGTCCCAAAATGTATTGGGACGTTTTTTATTTGGCGTTTTCAGGACAGAATAAATAGCAAAGAGTGAAGGGAGTCAAATAGCTTGAAAACGTTTTTTCAGTTTGATGAGCTGGGCACCAGCTATCGCAATGAAATCATTGGCGGATTAACGACTTTTTTATCTATGGCATATATTTTGTTCGTCAATCCGATTACGCTTGCTTTGGAGAGCGTGAAAGATTTTCCGGAGGCGCTGAGAATTGACCAGGGTGCGGTCTTTACGGCGACAGCGCTGGCGTCTGCAGCAGGCTGTATCTTAATGGGATTAATAGCGAGATATCCGATTGCCATCGCGCCGGGTATGGGGCTGAACGCGTTTTTTGCGTTTTCTGTTGTCCTTGGTATGGGTATTTCATGGCAGGCAGCTTTGTCCGGTGTTTTTATTTCAGGTCTTATTTTCGTTGCTCTTTCTTTAACAGGTTTTCGTGAAAAAATCATCAACGCCATTCCGCCTGAGCTGAAATTGGCAGTCGGTGCGGGGATCGGCCTGTTTATTACATTTGTTGGATTACAAGGTTCAGGAATCATTACAGCGAATCCTTCTACGCTCGTCACGATCGGAAACATTCACAGCGGTCCTGTGCTGTTAACGATTTTCGGTGTGATTGTCACGGTTATTTTAATGGTGCTTCGCGTGAACGCAGGCGTGTTTATCGGGATGCTATTAACAGCGGTAGCCGGCATGATTTTCGGTTTGGTTCCGGTTCCGACTCAAATTATCGGCAGTGTGCCAAGCCTTGCGCCGACTTTCGGACAAGCGTGGATTCACCTCCCGGATATTTTCTCTGTACAAATGCTGATCGTTATTTTAACATTCTTGTTTGTCGGATTTTTTGATACAGCTGGTACACTTGTTGCTGTGGCAACACAAGCTGGTTTAATGAAGGAAAACAAATTGCCGCGTGCGGGCCGTGCGCTTTTAGCTGATTCATCTTCTATTGTGATCGGTGCCGTGCTTGGTACGTCTACAACAACTTCTTACGTGGAATCAAGCTCAGGTGTCGCTGCGGGTGCCCGGTCAGGATTTGCCGCAATTGTAACAGGGATTCTCTTTTTACTGGCTACGTTTTTCTCGCCGCTCCTATCAGTCGTTACGTCAAATGTAACAGCGCCGGCGCTTATTATTGTTGGTGCATTGATGGTGGCGCCGCTTGGCAAAATCGCTTGGGATAAGTTCGAAGTGGCCGTTCCTGCTTTCCTTACCATGATCATGATGCCGTTAACGTACAGCATCGCGACTGGTATTGCCATCGGATTTATTTTCTATCCGATTACAATGGTGTGCAAAGGAAAAGCAAAAGAGGTTCATCCAATCATGTACGGGCTGTTTGTCGTATTTATCCTGTACTTTATCTTCTTAAAATAAGGAATGAAAAACCAGCTGCACTGGCAGCTGGTTTTTTTGTTGCAAAAGATAAAACCATTTCATACGATATACCGTCATGTAGATGTGCCGCCATGCTTTACTTAAATGGAAATGACTTGACTGTTCAGGAAGGCTTCGGTACCTTATATAAGTGTTTTATTTTCTTGCTGAATGGTATTCCGCCGTATTTTTTTGATAGGAGTTGCTGACATGACGGAAGAAAGAAAAGAAACGTTTGAAGAAGAAATTAACCAGAGTGAAAGAATAGATGCAGATGAAGAACCGCTATCGAGAATGTCCAGAAAGGCGAGCCGGCAAAGCAAGCAGAAGCAAAAACAAAAGCAGAAACCGCGCCAGGAACGCGGTGAATCAACTGTTAAAGACAAGCTTGCGTCTGTTTGGGCAGCCATCAACAGATATTGCGGTTTTGCGTTCTCGATTTTAAAATCTCCGGCGAAAACTGTCGTAACGGATGGTTTTTCTCATTATAAGTACGGTCTGATTTCAATGCTTATATTCAGTATCATTTTTTCAATTGGGAATTGGTTTCAGTTAAAGGCAAGCTGGAATCGGCCGCTCGGTTTCGGAGAACGCCATCATGCTTTCTATGACGGGTTTTTAGTTGTTCTTGTGTATTTGCTGATCTTTTTCGCGGTAATGGTCTTTGCTATATGGGCTGTCTCCCGCTATATGATGAAGCAGAAGGTGACGTTCAGAGAAGCGGCTGCCGTATTGGGTTCATTGCTTGTACCCGTAATTGCTGTTTCAATCCTTTGGCTGATCTTTGCGATCGTAAATATCCCAATGCTGACAGTACTGTTTACGGTGCTGATCTTGTTTTCCATCTTTTTTATCATCGCGCTGTATGTACAGCGTGTGTACCAGGCGGCACAAGATGCACCAATTGATTATATCTATTGTGTATTTGCAGTAGTTGCGATAGCGCTGCTGTTTACGGCAGTGACTTGGCCGTTTATTTCTGAATATATTACGGCGTCGTTGATTCCGCTTTAATGAAAAAACCGGCTAATCCTAGCCGGTTTTTTTATGTCACACTTTTTACAAATATATCTAAAAAACATAGTTGATTTGTAGGATTAACCCGTGTATGATGGGGAAAATGCTGAAAACGTCCAGCGCAAAAACCTTTATGTTTAAGGAGGATGATGGACATGGCTGATGTACTTCGCCGAGCAATTAACCAAAAGAAGCAATTTTTAAAAACCAAATTACTGCTCTCGGAATTTTATCAAGGAAGAGGGGAACAGCTTGCTGACTACACGCTGAGTGAGCTTGAGAAAGAATACAAGTCCCTTCAGAAAATGAAAAAAGAGATCTGACAATAGATATAAAGAGGTGAGTCTGCTGAAAAGCGGGCTTTTTTGTTTTGATTTTGAAAAGGCGAGAAAGAGGGTAAACTACTACTGTTCAACACATAAAAGCGTGTCGAAATATTTTGCTTAAGCTTACGGGCGAAGCTGATTGTAAACGGCTCATTTCTCTAGTAGAATATGAATGCTTTGTGCAAGCTGAAGAGTAGGGGGATGAATAAAATGATGCAAACCATCTTATCAAATGGGATAGCCATGGTTCTCATAATTCTCATTATTAATATTGTCTATGTGTCATTTTTTACGATAAGAATGATTTTAACGCTGAAAGGACAGCGTTATTTAGCGGCCGGCATCAGTACGATTGAAATACTGGTTTATGTGACAGGACTGAGTCTGGTGCTCGATAACTTAGACCAGATTCAAAATGTGATCGCGTACGCGCTCGGTTACGGTCTTGGCGTAATTGTCGGCATGAAAATAGAAGAAAAATTGGCGCTTGGCTATATTATGGTCAATGTGATTACGAAGGAGCTCGATCTTGATCTTCCGAAGCAGCTCCGTGAAAAAGGCTACGGCGTGACAAACTGGGTGGCAGGCGGGCTTGAAGGCGACCGCACAGCCCTTCAGATCCTGACGCCGAGAAGATATGAACTCCAGCTATATGATACGATTAAAACACTTGATTCAAAAGCCTTTATTATTGCGTACGAACCAAAAACAATCCACGGCGGCTTCTGGGTCAAAGCGGTGAAGAAGAGGAGAATTAAAGAATAATGGCAAAGCCGAAGAAGAAAAAGTTTGAAGTGACAGAGCAGCAAACGATTGATGCGGTGCTTCAGCAAATGAAAGAAGAAGGATATCTGCCTGTAAGGCGAATGGAAGAGCCTATTTTTATGGAAAAAAAGGAAAATGGGTCAATTCAGATCGTTCCGTGCGGGAAAAAAATCGTATTTGAAGGGAAATTGATCTAAAACACGAACATTAGTAGAATGAATTTTTGTATCGTTCGATAATATCGTTGACATTATCCATGTCCGTTGTTAAGATAAACATGAAATCAAAACACGACCTCATATAATCTTGGGAATATGGCCCATAAGTTTCTACCCGGCAACCGTAAATTGCCGGACTATGCAGGAAAGTGATCGATAAAACTGACATGGATATATCGCAGAAGCGAACGACTGACGATACATGTACCATGCCCGGTTTGTATTGCTTCCTCATAAGTGCAATGCAGAGCGGGTATTTTTTATTTTCTGAAAACAAAAGCATTAGAAGGTGGGGAACAGAATGCAGCCGCTAGTAGGAATCATCATGGGAAGCACTTCCGATTGGGAGACAATGAAACACGCATGCGACATACTTGACGAACTCAATGTTCCGTACGAAAAAAAGGTCGTTTCCGCTCACCGGACGCCTGATTTCATGTTTGAATATGCTGAAACTGCTAGAGAAAGAGGCATCAAGGTGATTATTGCCGGTGCCGGAGGAGCGGCGCATCTGCCAGGGATGACGGCTGCGAAAACAACACTGCCAGTCATTGGAGTTCCGGTTCAGTCCAAGGCGCTGAACGGAATGGATTCACTTCTTTCCATCGTCCAAATGCCTGGAGGCGTGCCTGTTGCGACAACATCCATCGGCAAAGCGGGTGCTGTGAACGCAGGCCTGTTAGCGGCGCAAATTTTGTCAGCATTTGACGAAGACCTTGCCCGTAAGCTGGATGAGAGAAGAGAAAATACAAAACAGACAGTGTTAGAAAGCAGTGATCAGCTTGTCTAAACAAATCATCTATCCGGGAGCTGTAATCGGCATTATCGGCGGCGGCCAGCTTGGGAAAATGATGGCTGTGTCCGCCAAACAAATGGGGTATAAAGTCGCGGTCGTTGATCCGGTGAAAGATTCGCCGTGCGGGCAGGTTGCGGATGTCGAAATTACCGCTCATTATAATGACCGTGAAGCGATTCGAAAATTGGCTGAAATCAGCGATATCATCACATATGAGTTTGAAAACATCGACTATGATGCGCTGCATTGGCTAAAAGATCATGCGTATCTCCCGCAAGGAAGTGAGCTGCTGCTTATTACCCAAAACCGTGAAACAGAGAAAAAAGCAATTCAATCCGCGGGCTGTGAAGTCGCACCGTACAGCATCGTCAAAACAAAGAATGAATTGAAACAGGCAGTACAGGAGCTCAGGCTTCCGGCAGTGCTGAAAACATGCCGCGGCGGGTACGACGGCAAAGGCCAATTTGTGATAAAAGAAGAGGCGCAAATGGAGCAGGCAGCCGCTCTGTTAGAACACGGAACTTGCATTCTTGAAAGCTGGGTTTCTTTTAAAATGGAACTGTCGGTGATCGTCGTTAGATCGGTAAACGGTGAAATTTCAACATTTCCGACAGCTGAAAACATTCACCACAACAATATTCTTTTCCAAAGCATCGTGCCCGCACGGGTAGAGAAAGGGATTCAGCAGAAGGCTGCTGATCTCGCAGTTAAGCTTGCAGATGAGCTTAACCTTGTCGGACCGCTTGCTGTTGAGATGTTCCTGACAGAGGACGGAGAGCTTTTGGTCAATGAACTGGCGCCAAGACCGCACAATTCAGGGCATTATACGCTGGACCTTTGCGAGACGAGCCAGTTTGAGCAGCATATCAGAGCGGTATGCGGGCTTCCGCTTGGGAAGACAGATTTGCTGAAGCCGGGCATGATGGTGAATCTTCTCGGCGATGAAGTGAAGCTTGTTGAGGAAGACCCGGAGCTTTTAAAAGAGGCAAAGCTATATATATACGGAAAACATGAAATCAAAAAAGGCCGCAAAATGGGGCATATTACATTTATGAAGCAGCCTGAAGACGAATGGATTCAGGAGATCACAAATAAATGGATGAATAGAGACGGAGGACAAGCAGAATGATCGAACGTTATTCAAGACCTGAAATGTCCGCGATTTGGACGGATGAAAACAGATTTCAAGCATGGTTAGAGGTTGAAATTCTTGCCTGTGAAGCGTGGGCGGAGCTTGGCGTCATTCCGAAAGAAGATGTAAAGGTTATGCGCGAAAACGCGTCATTTGACATCAACCGCATTTTAGAAATCGAAAAGGACACGCGCCATGACGTTGTCGCTTTTACGCGCGCTGTATCCGAATCACTGGGCGAAGAAAGAAAATGGGTGCATTACGGCTTAACGTCAACTGACGTTGTTGATACGGCTCTTTCCTACTTATTAAAACAGGCAAACGATATTTTGCTCAAGGATCTTGAGAGATTTGTTGACATTATAAAAGAAAAAGCGAAAGAACATAAATACACAGTCATGATGGGGCGCACACACGGCGTACACGCTGAGCCTACAACATTCGGCTTAAAACTTGCGCTTTGGCATGAAGAAATGAAACGTAATCTTGAGCGCTTCAAACAAGCGAAAGCAGGCATCGAGGTTGGAAAGATTTCCGGTGCTGTCGGCACATATGCGAACATTGATCCATTTGTTGAACAATATGTCTGTGAGAAGCTCGGATTGAAAGCAGCACCGATTTCCACTCAAACCCTTCAGCGTGACCGCCATGCTGACTATATGGCAACACTTGCTTTGATCGCGACAAGCATCGAGAAATTCGCTGTGGAAATCCGCGGACTGCAAAAGAGTGAAACACGTGAAGTAGAGGAATTTTTCGCGAAAGGGCAAAAGGGTTCATCTGCAATGCCGCATAAACGAAATCCGATTGGCTCTGAAAACATGACAGGCATGGCGCGCGTGATCCGCGGCTACATGATGACAGCTTACGAAAATGTTCCATTATGGCATGAGCGCGATATTTCTCATTCTTCAGCAGAACGAATTATTCTTCCGGATGCGACAATTGCGCTGAACTACATGCTGAACCGCTTCTCCAACATCGTGAAGAACTTAACGGTCTTCCCGGAAAACATGAAGCGCAACATGGACCGCACTCTCGGCCTTATCTATTCTCAGCGTGTGCTCCTTGCTTTGATTGACACAGGCCTGACTCGTGAAGAAGCCTATGATACAGTTCAGCCGAAAGCAATGGAAGCGTGGGAAAAACAAGTGCCGTTCCGCGAGCTTGTGGAAGCGGAAGAGAAAATCACGTCACGTCTTTCTCCAGAAAAAATTGCTGACTGCTTTGATTACAATTACCATCTGAAAAATGTTGATCTGATCTTTGAACGTTTAGGTTTAGCATAGAAGAAGCTTTTAGCGGCTTCTTCTAAGCCGCCGCAGTTTGAAAATTCCCAACATTCGGGTTAGGAGGCCTTCCGTGAATATTGTGAAGAATGAACTTTTATACGAAGGAAAAGCAAAAAAGATCTACAAAACCGATGACGAAAACACGCTGTATGTCGTGTATAAAGACTCCGCCACTGCCTTTAACGGCGAGAAAAAAGCAGAAATCAGCGGAAAAGGGCGCTTAAATAATGAAATTTCAAGCCTCATTTTCAAACACCTTCATGCTAAGGGCATTAACAATCATTTTATCGAGCGCATTTCGGAAACGGAGCAGCTCATTAAAAAGGTAACGATTGTGCCGCTTGAAGTCGTGGTAAGAAATGTTGTGGCAGGAAGCATGTCCAAACGTCTCGGCATTCCAGAAGGCACGGAGCTTGAGCAGCCGATTATCGAGTTTTACTACAAGGATGACGCGCTGGGTGATCCGCTCATCACAGAAGATCATATTTGGCTTTTGAAGGCGGCGACTCCTGAGCAGGTAGAAACCATTAAGTCCATTACAACAATAGTAAATGAAGAGCTTCAAAGCATCTTCGACGATTGTCATGTCAGATTAATAGATTTCAAGCTTGAATTCGGTTTAGATGCAGAAGGGCAAGTGCTTTTGGCGGATGAAATATCTCCTGACACATGCCGCTTGTGGGATAAAGAAACGAACGAAAAGCTGGACAAAGATTTATTCAGACGCAATCTGGGAAGCTTAACCGACGCATACGAAGAGATTTTCAATAGACTGGGAGGCATTCATCATGTATAAAGTAAAAGTTTATGTCAGCTTAAAAGAAAGTGTACTAGATCCACAAGGGAGCGCTGTCCAGCATGCCTTGCACAGTATGACTTACAACGAAGTTCAAGATGTGCGCATCGGGAAATACATGGAGCTTACCATTGAAAAATCTGACCGTGATCTTGACGTGCTAGTGAAAGAAATGTGCGAAAAACTTCTTGCGAACACAGTGATTGAAGATTATAGATATGAGGTTGAGGAGGTAGTCGCACAGTGAAATTTGCGGTGATTGTGTTACCCGGCTCCAACTGTGATATCGATATGTATCATGCTGTAAAGGATGAGCTCGGCCATGAAGTGGAATACGTCTGGCATGAGGAAACAAGCCTTGACGGCTTCGACGGCGTGTTAATTCCGGGAGGATTTTCTTACGGCGATTACTTAAGATGCGGCGCCATCGCCCGATTTGCGAATATTATGCCAGCTGTCAAACAAGCAGCGGCTGAAGGAAAACCTGTTCTTGGCGTCTGTAACGGATTCCAGATTTTACAGGAGCTTGGGCTGCTGCCAGGCGCAATGAGACGCAACAAAGATCTGAAGTTCATTTGCCGTCCGGTTGAATTGATTGTTCAGAACGACGAAACCTTATTCACAGCTTCCTACGAAAAGGGAGAATCGATTACAATCCCGGTTGCCCATGGTGAAGGGAATTTCTACTGTGATGACGAGACGCTTGCTACATTAAAGGAAAACAATCAAATTGCTTTCACATACGGCTCTAATATTAATGGAAGTGTCAGCGACATTGCCGGTGTCGTGAATGAGAAAGGCAATGTATTAGGCATGATGCCTCACCCTGAGCGCGCGGTCGATGAACTGCTTGGAAGCGCCGACGGTCTTAAATTGTTCCAGTCTATCGTGAAAAATTGGAGGGAAACTCATGTCACTACTGCTTGAACCAAGTAAAGAACAAATAAAAGAAGAGAAACTGTATCAGCAAATGGGTGTCAGTGATGATGAGTTTGCATTGATAGAATCCATTCTTGGAAGATTGCCGAACTACACAGAAATCGGAATTTTTTCTGTCATGTGGTCTGAGCATTGCAGCTATAAAAACTCAAAGCCGATTCTGCGTAAATTCCCGACAAGCGGCGAGCGTGTGCTGCAGGGGCCGGGGGAAGGCGCCGGAATCGTTGATATCGGTGATAACCAAGCGGTTGTGTTCAAAATTGAATCACATAACCACCCATCAGCTCTCGAGCCTTACCAAGGCGCTGCGACTGGCGTAGGCGGAATTATCCGTGATGTATTCTCAATGGGTGCACGCCCAATCGCTGTATTGAACTCTCTTCGATTTGGTGAACTGACTTCACCCCGCGTGAAGTACTTGTTTGAAGAAGTAGTAGCGGGTATCGCCGGATACGGCAACTGTATCGGCATCCCGACAGTCGGCGGAGAAGTGCAGTTTGACAGCAGCTATGAAGGAAATCCGCTCGTCAACGCAATGTGCGTCGGTTTAATCAACCATGAAGACATCAAAAAAGGCCAGGCAAAGGGTGTCGGCAACACAGTAATGTACGTAGGAGCGAAAACAGGGCGTGACGGCATCCACGGCGCTACGTTTGCTTCTGAAGAAATGTCAGACTCGTCTGAAGAAAAGCGTTCTGCTGTCCAAGTCGGCGATCCGTTTATGGAGAAGCTTTTGCTTGAAGCATGTCTGGAAGTCATCCAATGCGACGCCTTAGTCGGCATTCAGGATATGGGAGCTGCCGGTTTAACAAGCTCAAGTGCAGAAATGGCAAGTAAAGCCGGTTCTGGCATTGAAATGAATCTTGACCTGATTCCTCAGCGCGAAACAGGCATGACCGCGTATGAAATGATGCTTTCTGAATCACAAGAACGGATGCTTTTGGTTATTGAGCGCGGACGTGAGCAGGAAATCATCGATATTTTTGACAAGTATGATCTTGAAGCGGTTTCTGTCGGACATGTGACAGATGATAAAATGCTTCGCCTGACACATAAAGGAGAGGTTGTGTGCGAGCTGCCTGTTGATGCCTTGGCAGAAGAAGCACCGGTTTACCATAAGCCTTCTCAAGAGCCTGCTTACTATCGCGAGTTTTTGGAAACAGACGTTCCGGCTCCGCAAATTGAAGATGCGAATGAAATGCTGAAGGCCCTTCTTCAGCAGCCGACGATTGCGAGTAAAGAGTGGGTTTATGATCAGTATGACTACATGGTGCGCACGAATACAGTTGTCGCTCCTGGGTCTGATGCTGGTGTTCTCAGAATCCGCGGAACGAAAAAGGCGCTGGCGATGACGACAGACTGTAACGCGCGTTATCTCTATCTTGATCCTGAAGTCGGAGGGAAAATTGCTGTCGCTGAAGCAGCGCGCAACATCATTTGCTCAGGCGCAGAACCGCTTGCGGTGACAGATAACCTTAACTTCGGAAACCCTGAGAAGCCGGAAATCTTCTGGCAGATCGAAAAAGCGGCAGACGGCATAAGCGAAGCGTGCAATGTTCTCAGCACTCCGGTTATCGGCGGTAACGTATCGCTTTATAACGAATCAAACGGCACGGCGATCTATCCGACACCAGTTATCGGCATGGTCGGCCTAATTGAAGATACAGCGCACATTACAACACAGCATTTCAAACAAGCAGGAGATCTCGTATACGTGATCGGCGAAACAAAACCAGAGTTTGCCGGAAGCGAGCTGCAAAAAATGACAGAAGGCCGTATTTACGGCAAAGCGCCGCAAATCGATCTTGATGTAGAGCTGTCTCGTCAAAAAGCACTGCTTGACGCGATTAAAAAAGGCTTCGTTCAATCTGCGCATGATGTGTCTGAAGGCGGCTTAGGCGTAGCGATTGCGGAAAGTGTCATGACGACGGAAAACCTTGGCGCTAATGTGACTGTAGAAGGGGAAGCGGCGTTATTATTCTCTGAATCTCAATCTCGCTTCGTCGTTTCAGTGAAAAAAGAACATCAAGCTGCGTTTGAAGCAACTGTCAAAGATGCAGTTCATATTGGTGAGGTAACAGCTGACGGAATTCTGGCGATTCAAAACCAAGACGGACAACAAATGATTCATGCGCAAACGAAAGAGCTTGAACGCGTATGGAAAGGAGCTATCCCATGCTTGCTGAAATCAAAGGCTTAAATGAAGAATGCGGCGTTTTTGGGATTTGGGGACATGAAGAAGCCCCGCAAATCACGTATTACGGTCTCCACAGCCTTCAGCACCGAGGACAGGAGGGTGCTGGCATCGTAGCGACTGACGGTGAAAAGCTGACGGCTCACAAAGGCCAAGGTCTGATCACTGAAGTATTTCAAAACGGCGAACTCAGCAAAGTAAAGGGAAAAGGCGCTATCGGGCACGTTCGGTACGCAACGGCTGGAGGCGGCGGATACGAAAATGTTCAGCCGCTCCTCTTCCGTTCCCAAAACAACGGCAGCCTGGCGCTTGCTCATAACGGAAATCTTGTCAACGCCACTCAGCTGAAGCAGCAGCTCGAAAATCAAGGGAGCATCTTTCAAACCTCTTCGGATACAGAGGTTTTGGCTCACCTGATCAAAAGAAGCGGACACTTCACGCTGAAGGATCAAATTAAAAACTCGCTTTCTATGCTGAAAGGCGCCTACGCGTTCCTGATCATGACCGAAACAGAAATGATTGTCGCACTTGATCCAAACGGGCTGAGACCGCTATCCATCGGCATGATGGGCGACGCTTATGTGGTCGCATCAGAAACATGCGCATTTGACGTCGTCGGCGCAACGTACCTTCGCGAGGTAGAGCCGGGAGAAATGCTGATCATTAATGATGAAGGCATGAAATCAGAGCGTTTTTCCATGAATATCAATCGTTCCATTTGCAGCATGGAGTACATTTATTTCTCCAGACCAGACAGCAATATTGACGGTATTAATGTGCACAGTGCCCGTAAAAACCTTGGGAAAATGCTGGCTCAGGAATCCGCAGTTGAAGCTGACGTCGTAACCGGGGTTCCGGATTCCAGTATTTCAGCGGCGATCGGCTATGCAGAGGCAACAGGCATTCCGTATGAGCTTGGCTTAATCAAAAACCGTTATGTTGGCAGAACGTTTATTCAGCCGTCCCAGGCTCTGCGTGAGCAAGGCGTCAGAATGAAGCTGTCTGCGGTGCGCGGGGTTGTAGAAGGCAAACGCGTCGTGATGGTGGATGACTCTATCGTGCGAGGAACAACTAGCCGCCGGATTGTCACGATGCTAAGAGAAGCGGGTGCGACAGAGGTGCATGTGAAAATCAGTTCACCGCCGATCGCTCATCCGTGCTTTTACGGCATTGACACTTCCACACATGAAGAACTGATCGCGTCTTCGCATTCTGTTGAAGAAATCCGTCAGGAAATCGGAGCCGATACCCTCTCATTTTTGAGTGTGGAAGGGCTGCTGAAAGGCATCGGCAGAAAATACGATGACTCGAATTGCGGACAGTGTCTCGCTTGCTTTACAGGAAAATATCCGACTGAAATTTACCAGGATACAGTGCTTCCTCACGTAAAAGAAGCAGTATTAACCAAATAAAACTTGAAAAATGACATAAAGGCAGCGCAGTTCGGCTGCCTTTCTCTTTCTGCCCTCGTTCGGGGAGATATTTTGAAAAGCGCCTTAAAGGAGTGAATAGGATGTCTGAAGCATATAAAAACGCAGGAGTTGACATCGAAGCCGGATATGAAGCTGTAAAACGAATGAAAAAACACGTGGAGCGCACGAAACGGCTTGGCGTTATGGGCAGCCTTGGCGGTTTTGGCGGCATGTTTGACCTGTCTGAGCTTTCTTATCAAAAACCAGTTCTCATTTCGGGAACGGACGGTGTCGGCACAAAATTAAAGCTCGCTTTTTCCATGGATAAGCATGACACGATTGGCGTGGATGCTGTTGCAATGTGTGTCAATGACGTGCTGGCACAAGGTGCAGAGCCGCTGTTTTTCCTCGATTATTTAGCGGTTGGCAAAGCGGACCCAGTGAAAATTGAACAGATTGTACAAGGTGTTGCGGAAGGCTGTGAGCAGTCAGGTTCAGCCTTAGTCGGCGGTGAAACGGCTGAAATGCCGGGGCTCTATACAGCTGATGAATACGATATTGCCGGTTTCTCAGTCGGAGTGGCAGAAAAGGACGAAATCGTGACTGGAGAAAAAATTGAAGAGGGCCATCTGTTGATCGGCCTCAGCTCCAGCGGCCTTCACAGCAACGGCTTTTCCCTTGTCAGAAAAGTGCTTCTGGATGATGCGGAGCTGGACCTCGATACAACATATGAGCCGTTTGAACGCCCGCTTGGCGAGGAATTGCTTGAACCGACAAGGATTTACGTGAAGCCTGTGCTTGCCGCGGTCAAAAGCGGAAAAATCGACGGCATGGCGCACGTGACAGGCGGAGGATTTATTGAAAATATTCCGCGTATGCTTCCGGAAGGCTTAAGTGCGGAAATTGATCATGGCTCATGGCCGATCCCGCCGATTTTTTCTTTCTTGCAAGAGTACGGCAAGCTAAAGGAAGAAGACATGTTCAACGTCTTTAATATGGGTATCGGTTTTGTTTTGGCAGTCAAAGAAGAGCATCTGACAGATGTGATCGGAACGCTTGAAAGCCATGGCGAAAAAGCCTATTTAATCGGGCGTGTGAAAAAAGGTGAAGGCGTCACATTCGGCGGTGCGGCACTTTCATGAAAAAGTTTGCGGTATTTGCATCAGGAAACGGTTCAAACTTCGAAGCCATCGTCACGCGTTTGAAGGAGGAGAACTGGGATGCGTCAGCAGCGCTCCTCGTTTGCGACAAACCGCAGGCGAAAGTCATCGAACGGGCGGAAGCATTCCACATTCCATCCTTCGCATTTGAGCCGAAGTCTTATGAAAACAAGGCTGCATTTGAACAAGCCATCATTGAACAGCTTCGTCTTCACGAGGTTGAATTGATTGCTCTTGCCGGCTATATGAGGCTGATCGGTGATACGCTCCTTCAAGCATATGGGGGAAAAATCATTAACATTCACCCATCGCTTCTTCCGGCGTTTCCTGGAATCGACGCAGTCGGACAGGCGTTCCGGGCGGGTGTGAAGGTGGCCGGAATCACCGTGCATTATGTCGATGAAGGAATGGATACAGGTCCGATCATCGCTCAAAAGGCAATCGAAATTGATGAACATGATACATTGGAAACAATCGAACAGCGAATTCACAAGCTTGAGCATAAATGGTATCCGAGTGTGATTAAACAGCTATTAGGATTAAATAACAGAGGTGAAAAGGCATGACCATTAAACGTGCATTAATCAGTGTTTCAGATAAAACAAATCTCGTTCCTTTCGTAAAAGAACTGACAGAGCTTGGCGTTGAAGTCATCTCCACAGGCGGAACGAAAAAGCTTCTTCAAGAAAACGGTGTGGATGTGATCGGAATTTCTGAAGTGACAGGCTTTCCTGAAATTATGGACGGCCGGTTAAAAACCCTACACCCGAATATTCACGGCGGCCTTCTGGCGGTTCGCGGCAATGAAGAGCATATGGCGCAGATCAATGAACACGGGATTCAGCCGATTGACCTCGTTGTCGTCAACCTCTATCCATTTAAAGAAACGATTTCTAAAGAAGACGTCACGTATGAAGAAGCGATCGAAAATATCGACATCGGCGGACCTGGCATGCTGCGCGCGGCATCAAAGAACCATCAGGATGTCACGGTTATCGTCGATCCGGCCGATTACAGCCCAGTGCTAAATCAAATCAAAGAAGAAGGCAGCGTATCTCTTCAGAAAAAACGCGAGCTCGCGGCAAAAGTATTCCGTCATACTGCGGCATATGATGCACTGATCGCTGACTATCTGACAAATGTTGTCGGTGAAAAAGAACCAGAGCAATTCACTGTGACATTTGAGAAAAAACAATCGCTTCGCTATGGAGAAAACCCGCATCAGGAAGCAACTTTCTATCAAACAGCTCTTCCTGTCAAAGGCTCCATTGCGCAAGCAGAACAGCTTCACGGAAAAGAGCTTTCTTACAACAACATTAAAGACGCGGATGCTGCAGTTCAAATCGTTCGTGAATTCACTGAACCGGCTGCTGTTGCTGTGAAGCATATGAACCCGTGCGGCGTGGGAACAGGAAAAACGATCGCAGAAGCGTTTGACAGAGCGTTTGAAGCGGATAAAACATCTATCTTCGGCGGCATTATCGCGCTGAACCGTGAAGTGGACAAGGCAACTGCCGAAGCGCTTCACAACATTTTCTTAGAAATCATCATTGCGCCTTCATTCAGCCAAGAAGCGCTCGACGTCCTGACTGCGAAGAAAAATCTCCGTCTGCTGACGCTTGACGTATCCGCCGCTGTTCAAAAGGAAAAACAGCTGACATCCGTTCAAGGCGGGCTGCTGATTCAAGATTTAGATATGCACGGCTTCGATGATGCTGAGATTAGCATTCCGACAAAAAGAGAGCCGAACGAGCAAGAGTGGGAAGACTTGAAGCTTGCTTGGAAAGTCGTGAAGCATGTGAAATCAAATGCGATTGTTCTCGCGAAGGACAACATGACAGTCGGCGTGGGAGCAGGCCAAATGAACCGCGTCGGATCGGCAAAAATCGCAATCGAGCAAGCAGGGGAAAAAGCGAAGGGCAGCGCGCTCGGTTCGGATGCATATTTCCCAATGCCAGATACTGTCGAAGAAGCGGCAAAAGCGGGCGTTACAGCCATCATTCAGCCAGGCGGATCGATCCGAGATGAGGATTCCATCAAAAAAGCGGATGAATACGGCATTGCCATGGTATTCACCGGCATCAGACACTTCAAACATTAAGGGGATGAAAACGACGTGAATGTATTAATTATCGGTAAAGGCGGAAGAGAACATACGCTGGCGTGGAAGGCAGCGCAAAGCAGCCTCGTCGAGAATGTATTTGCCGCTCCCGGAAATGACGGCATGGCAGCTTCCGCTCAGCTTGTAAACATTGAGGAAAGCGACCACGCAGGGCTTGTCTCATTTGCAAAACAAAATCAGGTCGGCCTGACCATTGTCGGCCCTGAGGTTCCTTTAATTGAAGGTCTGGTGGATGAATTCGAAAAAGCGGGCTTACATGTGTTCGGTCCGTCAAAAGCTGCGGCGATCATCGAAGGAAGCAAACAGTTCGCTAAGGATTTAATGAAGAAATACGACATTCCGACCGCAGAATACGAGACGTTTACATCCTTTGATGAGGCGAAGGCATATGTGCAGGAAAAAGGTGCTCCGATTGTGATAAAAGCAGATGGACTTGCAGCTGGAAAAGGCGTTACTGTGGCTATGACAGAGGAAGAAGCAATTGCGTGCTTGCATGACTTTCTTGAAGATGAAAAGTTCGGTGATGCGAGCGCGTCCGTTGTCATTGAAGAATATCTTTCTGGTGAAGAATTTTCTCTAATGGCCTTTGTCAAAGGGGAAAAGGTGTATCCGATGGTGATTGCCCAGGATCACAAGCGGGCGTTTGACGGAGACAAAGGCCCGAATACAGGCGGCATGGGCGCCTACTCGCCAGTTCCGCAAATTTCGGAAGAAACGGTCCGCCATGCTGTAGAAACGATCGTTAAGCCGGCTGCAAAAGCAATGGTACAAGAAGGCCGTTCCTTCACTGGCGTTTTGTACGCTGGATTGATGCTTACTGAAAACGGCTCGAAGGTCATTGAATTTAATGCCCGTTTCGGCGATCCGGAAACACAGGTCGTGCTTCCGCGCATGGAATCTGATCTGGTACAGGTGCTTCTTGATCTTTTAGATGATAAGGAAGTTGACTTAAGATGGAAGGATACCGCGGCAGTGAGTGTTGTGCTTGCATCAGAAGGGTATCCGGAAAGCTATGCAAAAGGCACGCCGATCGGCAGCCTTGCAGCAGAAACTGAGCAGGTCGTGGTCTTCCATGCCGGAACGAAAGCAGAAGGTGGAGAGTTCGTTACAAACGGGGGGCGCGTCGCCAATGTGACGGCTTTTGATGAAACGTTTGAAGCGGCTAGAGACCGAGTGTACAAAGCGGTTGATGAAATTTTCAAACCGGGACTCTTTTTCAGAAAAGACATTGGGGCACGCGCTTTAAAGGCTGCCCAAAAATAAGTGAGGAAAACCCGCAGAATAGCTGCGGGTTTTTTGTTATCAAAAAGCGGGATGGCAGCTAGAAGAAGAAAGCACAACGAGCGTGGTTGGTTTTCCATGGGCCATCGAGGTGTCAATAAAATCCTCAAGCGTATGTACCGATTCAGTCACGACCTTTGTCACATAGCTGTACATCCCCGTGATGCGGTGGTTTTCTGCTACATCAGGATGCGATGTTGCAAAGGCGGCGTAGTGCTTGCAGCTTTTCGGCTCCATGAGAATAAAAGCGGTGACATGCTTGTTTAGTTTTTCGTAACAGATATTCGCGCTGTAGCCGGTAATCACTCCTTTGTCTTCCAGCTTCCTGACACGCTCCGCCGCGCTTGGCGAGCTGAGTCCGACAAGCTTTCCCAGCTCAACCATCGTTAATCTGCCGTTTCGCTGCAAATGCGAGAGAATCTGAAGGTCTGTATCGTCCATTTGTCTGGCTCCTTTACATATTTAGGCGAATGAATGAAAATTCCTTTGATCGTAAGGTAATGCTGTTGATTTAACTTCATTGTAGCATATGGATGCCGTCTTATTTTTTCTATAATAAAGCCATCAATCAGAGAGGGGGCATCATGTTGCCAGAATTGCAGCGCTCTATTACTTGGATACAAGGGACGGCGTTAACGATTGGGGCGGTTTTAGGATGCGGGATATTAATCCTGCCGTCTGTCACCGCGGACACGGCCGGCCCCGCTTCTTTATTTGTTTGGGTGTTCATGTCCTTCTTATCCTTTTTTCTTGTCGGCACGCTGGCCCGGCTTGTGAAAATAGCGCCTAGCGCGGGAGGAATCACGGCTTATGTGCAGCTGGCCTTTCAGAAAAAAGCCGGGGCTATTTTGGGCTGGATCATGTTAGGGTCCGTTCCGATCGGCGTTCCCATCATCGCTTTGACTGGCGCGCATTACGTCAGTTACATCACAGAGGCGGCCGATTGGCAGATTACATTGATTGCTGGTTGCATGCTGGCTATATCTATTTTGCTTCATATGAGAGGGATTCAACTATCAGCAAACATTAGTACACTCGTTATATGTGTCATCGTATTTCTGCTTGTCACTTCTATTGCTGTGTCATTGCCACACGTCACGATAGCAGAATTCAAGCCGTTTCTTCCGCATGGCTGGTCTGCCGCTGGATCTGTTTCTGTTATGATTTTTTTCTCTTTTGTAGGCTGGGAAATGATTACCCCGTTGGCTGAGGAATTTCATCGTCCTGAAAAAGATGTCCCGCTCAGCTTGTTTTTGGCAGCGTCTTGTGTGGCGGGGCTGTATATCATGCTGTCATTTGTGACCGTGGGTACTCATTCATATGGAGAGAATGGAGAAATTGCATCGCTTGCCATGCTCATTTCAAAAGGAGCAGGAGAAAGCGGTGTATATGTCACGGTATGTTTAGCGCTGTTTATTACATTCGCCACCATCCATGCCAATATTGCCGGTTTTTCAAGAATGGTGTACGCATTGGCGAGAGAGGGGCACATACCCGTATTTTTTGGAAAACTCAGTGCGACAAAACGTACGCCTATTCGCGTTTTGACAGCGATGGCCGCAGTGTTTGGCTTAGTGCTTGCAGCGCATGGTCTGTTTCAAATCGATTTGACGACTCTGTTGAAAGGGCCGAGCGCGGCTTTTATCGCATCTTACATATGTACAATGGCGGCAGCACTGAAACTGCTGGGCAGGAGAGATATAGGCTGGTGGATGGCGCTCGGGGCATTTGTGGCGTGCGCGGTGATTTATTCATTCAGCGGCTGGGCACTGCTTTATCCGGCAGTGCTGGCAGCTGCAGGATATTTCTATATGAAAACAAAGGGTGGGCATAAAAAAAAGCTTGATCACGTTTTGTGATCAAGCTTTTCCATTTATCCGTTTTGATGCTCGTTATTTCCAGAATCGCTGTGTTGAAACATGTAGGTCACAGGACAGAAGCGCAAGATTCCCGAACCCGCTTTCATGGCCCCCATAAAGATGTAAAAGAGATGCATTCTGCACCAAGGTTTTTTCGTAAACTTTGCACTGGCGGCTGACATAATCGTCAATCCGCAGGCGATTCTGAACACGGCATTGATGAGACTGATGTTTGGCTTCAAGGAAATCCGCTCCTTTTACTTAAAAAAGTTTTTTAATCGAACCTTCAAAAATTTGTAACGTTTTTATCGTGCGTGATGAGGAAGGATGTGATACCATGAGTCTAATACATGTAAAGGAGAGTATGTGAATGTCCGAACGCACCTTTAACTGGAAAAACAAAGACATCAGGGCACAGGTTGATGTTGTAGACTCAAAGCTGCTTCCAACGCTCCTTTTACGGAATGCTCTCGTCTTAAATCCATATGTAAAACAATGGCTGAAAAAAAACATTTGGATTTATCAGGACCGCATTGTTTATGTGGGTCATGAACTTCCGAATAGAGCCGAAGAAATTCATACGATTGATTGTGAAGGAAAATACATTGTGCCAGGTTATATTGAACCGCACGCACATCCTTTTCAAATATATAATCCCCAAACACTGGCGGAATATGTGTCTCAATACGGAACAACGACATTCGTGAATGATAACTTATTTTTGCTTTTGCAAAGCGGAAAAAAGAAAGCGCTTACGATTTTGAATGAACTCAAAAAGCAGCCTGTCCAGTATTTTTGGTGGTCACGCTATGACCTCCAGACCGAGGTTCTGAACGAGGACCACGTCCTTCCATTTGACGTCAGAAAACAGTGGATTGAACATCCGGATGTGATTCAAGGCGGAGAAATGACCGGATGGCCTCGCCTGGTAGATGGTGATGATTTAATGCTCCACTGTATGCAAGCTACAAAGAAACAGAGAAAACGTATTGAAGGGCATTTTCCCGGCGCTTCTGATAAAACGCTTACAAAAATGAAGCTGTTCGGTGCGGATTGTGATCATGAAGCGATGACAGGTGATGAAGTGATGAGAAGGCTGGAACTGGGCTATTATGTTTCCCTTCGGAACTCTTCCATTCGCCCCGATGTAAGAAAAATCTTGCAAGAGCTGCATGAGAAGGGCTTCCGCTATTATGACCACTTCTTTTACACGACAGATGGCGCAACCCCGAATTTCTATAAAGGCGGCATGACAAACGAGCTGATTCGCATTGCGTTAGAAGAAGGCGTACCTGCAATCGACGCCTACAATATGGCATCATTTAATATCGCAAAGTATTACCAAATGGATGATTATTTAGGAGTTGTCGGACCGGGCAGACTGGCATCGCTAAACATACTGGAAGATCCGTTAAATCCGAATCCAGTGACTGTTCTGTCAAAAGGGACCATTCTGCGTGAAAACGGCTGTGATTTGAAGGCGTTTACAAAGACGGACTGGCACAAAGGCGGTCTTGTCCCGCTTGAGCTTTCATATGATATGACGATGGATGACTTGCAGTTTTCTATGCCGATGGGCGTGAAAATGCGGAATGCGGTTATTATGGAGCCATATATGATTGAGATCGACAATTCGATGGAACAGCTCTCGTTTGACCATGATGAAAGTTATTTGACGATGCTCGACAGACACGGGAAATGGCGCGTCAATACGATGATAAAAGGGTTTGCCTCAAGCGTGCAGGGATTTGTAAGCTCCTTTACGACGACGGGCGACATTGTCGCGATTGGAAAAAATAAAGCGGATATGCTGCTCGCTTTCGCCCGCATGAAAGAAATCGGAGGAGGAATTGTTTTAGCGGAGAACGGAAACATTCTGCATGAAATCCCGCTTGCGCTGTGCGGCTGCGCCTCTTCGGAAGCGTATGAAGACGTGCTTGAGAAGGAACAAAAGCTGAGAGATCTTTTGACTGAAAGAGGCTATGAGTTTTGCGATCCTATCTATACGCTGCTCTTTTTGCAAAGTACGCACCTTCCGTATATACGCATTACGCCAAGAGGAATATTCGACGTCATGAAAAAAACTGTACTCTTTCCATCGATAATGCGTTAAAATATAAAAGAGCAGGGAGCCGACATATGAAAAAATGGATGACAGTTTGCGCGCTGTGTTTCGTGTTTTTTCTGCTGGTATCCTGCCAGCAGAAGGATGCTGTCCCGGATACTGCAAAGAAGCTGAAAGCTCCTTTAACGGGGCTAAAGACTGAACAGAAAGTGACTGAACGCCGCCCTGTTGCTGTTGTGGTGAACAATCACCCGAAGGCGAGGCCGCAGTCGGGTCTGTCTAAAGCCGACATTGTCATAGAAGCGCTAGCCGAAGGGCAAATCACAAGATTTCTGGCCATTTTCCAAAGCCAGATGCCTGAAACTGTCGGACCTGTGCGGAGCGCGCGGGAATATTTCGTCACTCTCAGCAATGGCTTTGACAGCATATTTGTCCATCACGGCTGGAGTCCCGGCGCCAAAAAGCAGCTGGAATCCGGAGCTGCCGATTATATGAACGGATTGGATTTTGACGGAAGCTTATTTTGGAGAGCTGATTTCAGCAAACCGCCCCACAATTCCTATACGTCTTATGATTACATAAAAAAGGCGGCAGAACAAAAGGGTTATAAGCTGAAGCAGGAAACAAATCCGCTGCTGTTTCAAACATCAGATGCAAAACCTGCAAATGAATCTTACAATGTTCGGGTAGATTATGGAACAAATAACGTTACAAATCTTGTCGAATACAACTATGATAAAAAAGCTGAATTTTATACAAGAAGCTCTGATGGTGTCATAACGACAGACCGGGAAACCGGAAAGCCGGTTGCAATGCAAAATATTTTCATTGTTGAAGCCAGCCATCATATTATTGATCAAGATGGAAGGCGGGACATCGACTTGGAATCAGGAGGAAAAGGTCTGTTGTTTCAGCACGGAAACGTCATTGAAACAGACTGGAAACAAGTGAATGGCAGAATTGTGCCGGTAAAAGACGGCAAGTGGCTTCCGTTTGTGCCAGGAAAGACTTGGATCAATATCGTACCTGATCTTGATGCGGCTTCCATTAGTAAAGGAGAAGGTGTGTAACGATGCAAATCGATAAATTACGCGGCAAAGAGCTGGACCAGTTATTTAACTCGATCTTATCGCTGAAAGACCTGGAGGAATGTTACCGATTCTTCGATGATCTATGCACAATTAACGAAATTCAATCGCTGGCTCAGCGCCTTGAAGTGGCGCGCATGCTTCGCGAAGGAAACACGTATCATAAGATTGAAACAGAAACAGGCGCTTCCACGGCTACGATTTCCCGTGTGAAACGCTGCTTAAATTACGGAAATGACGCTTATGAAATGGCGCTTGACCGTGTGAAGGAGACGGAAACAGAGTCTTCTTCCAAATAAAAAACCGCCCTGCCGTCTGGCAAGGGCGGTTTCTTTATGAAACAAATTGATGGATCAGGTTGTCGATATTGATGATACTGCCATCCTCTTTCCGATAGACAACATGCTCCTTGGAAAAATGAATCGGCGAATTAATCCCTGCTGCGGCTGCAAGGTTAAATAGTCCCTCGCGCAATGAAATAACGTAGTTGCAGACACGATGCTGTTTTTCCTCAACGCTCAGTGCTTTTTGCAATTTCGGATCTGTCGTCGCCACACCTGCCGGACAGGTGTTGGTGTGGCAGACGAGAGCGCGGATGCAGCCAACGGAAAACATCATGCCGCGTGCGATGTTAACAAAGTCAGCGCCGAGGGCTAAGGCGACCGCGATTTTATCAGGAGTCAGGAGCTTTCCGGAAGCAAAGATTTTCAGCTGGCTGCGCAAGCCGTACTGTTTAAGAAGCGTGTCCACAATAGGCAGCGCTGTCATAATCGGAAGGCCGACTGTATCCGCGAGCTCGTAAAAGGAAGCTCCGGTACCGCCTTCACTTCCGTCGATCGTGATAAAATCCGGATGCTTTCCGCTTTTCTGCATATGAGAGAAAAGCTCATGCAATTCTTCAGGATGCCCTGCGACCAGTTTGATGCCGACTGGCTTTTGTCCGACATCTCTAAGTTTTTCAATAAAGTCGAGCATTTCAGGAGGGTTTGAGAATTCATAAAAGCGGTTCGGGCTGTCAATCGACTTTCCAGGTTCGACATTCCGAATGTCTGCCACTTCCTCTGATACTTTGGCGCCGTCCACATGGCCGCCGCGGGTTTTCGCTCCTTGTGCCAGCTTTAGCTCAAACGCTTTAATCTGGTCAATCCTGCTTTTTCTTTTAAATTCCTCCCACGAAAATTCCCCGTTTCTTTTGCGCACGCCGAATAGGCCCGGTCCGATTTGGCAAATGATATCGGCGCCGCCCTTTAAGTGATATTCAGACAATCCCCCTTCACCTGTATTCATCCAGGTGCCGCCTGCCAGATGGAGCCCTTTTGAGAGCGCCGTAACAGCCCGTTCTCCAAGAGAACCGTAGCTCATGGCAGACTGGCCGACTAAGCCCTTCACATAAAATGGCTTCTCGCATGTATGCTCGCCAATCACCTGTACATCATCAGGATGGAGAAAATACGGGTCTGCCTTGATATGTTCGGCATGCTCCTTGCGTTTGAACAGATTGTCAGCATCCATTTTATAGATTTGGGTTTCAATTTTTGGCGTTTGATTTACATGCATTTCTTCCCTTTGTTTTGGAAACATAGCGTTACGGATATAATAGCCAGGTTTATCAAAATCTCTTACAGATCCAAAGCCCATCATTCTGCTTTTGTATTTGCCGGAGATGACGGTTTGCTCATATTCCTTTCGTGAAAATGGCTGCTCTTCATTGTCATTGCTGTATAAATACTGTCTGAGCTCCGGCCCGATTTTTTCAAGGATATACCGAAACCTTCCGATGACGGGATAGTTGCGAAGAATTGAGTGCTCCTGCTGTTTTTCATCCTTTATGTAGATCCAGGCAAACAAGACGATCGGGATAGCGATGATCCCAATGATAAATGCGATGAGTGCTATTATGATGGTTTCCATCTCTCAGCCTCCCTTTTTATGTAACCATTTCCACAGTAGAACACTTTCCAAACAATAGCAGAAGGAATCTGGTGAAAAATGTGTGCTCCTGCCGATACAGGACTCACCATGCAGGTACTGCCATATGCTCTCTTTTTTTATGAAAAAAGAATCAAAACACCTTTTTCAGTGAATAACGAGATTAACGGCTTTTTCCGTTTTTCCGCGCTATGTGAATTTGTTATAATGTTTAAATGGTAACAAACGAATGGAGGAACGTATGACGTGTACGATGTAACGGAGTGGAAGCATGTCTTTAAACTCGATCCAAATAAAGATTTGCCTGACGAACAGCTGGAGATTCTTTGCGAATCAGGAACGGATGCGGTCATTATCGGAGGAAGCGATGGTGTGACAGAGGATAATGTCCTGCGGATGATGTCTAAGGTAAGACGGTTTTTGGTGCCGTGTGTCCTAGAGGTATCAGCGATTGAAGCGATTGTTCCCGGCTTTGACTTATATTTTATTCCGAGTGTATTAAACAGCAAAAACGCGGATTGGATTGTCGGAATGCACCAGAAAGCCATGAAGGAATACGGAGAACTGATGTCTATGGAAGAAATCGTGGCGGAGGGCTACTGCATCGCAAATCCAGATTGCAAAGCCGCGGCACTGACTGAAGCGGACGCCGATCTGAATATGGATGATATTGTCGCCTATGCGCGTGTGTCGGAGCTGCTGCAACTGCCGATTTTTTATTTAGAATACAGCGGCGTGCTTGGAGACATAGAAGCTGTCAAGAAAACGAAGGCTGTATTGGAAACGTCCACCTTGTTTTACGGCGGCGGCATCAAGGATGCGGAAACGGCCAAGCAGTACGCAGAGCATGCGGACGTGATCGTTGTAGGCAATGCGGTGTATGAAGATTTTGACAGGGCTTTGAAAACAGTAGCGGCTGTGAAAGGCGAGTAGTAAATTGTACGGATTTGGTTTATGATAGAACGTATGTTTTGTATAGGCGGGTGAACAAATTTTGAATTATATTAGCAATCAATTACTAAGCGGTTTAAACCCCGTTCAGCAGGAAGCAGTCAAAACAACGGACGGGCCTCTTTTGCTGATGGCGGGAGCGGGTAGCGGAAAGACGCGTGTCCTGACCCATAGAATTGCTTATTTAATGGCAGAAAAGCATGTGGCGCCGTGGAACATTCTGGCGATCACATTTACAAATAAAGCGGCACGCGAAATGAAAGAACGTGTGGAAAGCATCCTCGGACCCGGCGCGGACGATATCTGGATCTCCACATTCCACAGCATGTGCGTGCGGATCTTGCGCAGAGATATCGACCGGATTGGGATCAACCGAAATTTCTCCATCCTTGATACGGCTGACCAGCTTTCAGTGATCAAGGGGATTTTGAAGGAGCGCAATCTTGATCCGAAGAAGTTTGACCCGAGAAGCATCCTCGGCACGATCAGCAGTGCAAAAAACGAATTGACCGAACCGGAGGAATTCTCTAAAGTTGCTGGCGGCTACTACGATCAGGTGGTCAGCGATGTATATGCTGATTATCAGAAGAAGCTATTGAAAAACCAGTCGCTCGATTTCGACGATTTAATTATGACGACGATTAAACTGTTTGACAGAGTGCCTGAAGTGCTTGAATTTTATCAGCGCAAATTCCAGTACATCCACGTTGATGAGTATCAGGATACGAACAGGGCACAATACATGCTCGTTAAGCAGCTTGCCGAGCGTTTCCAGAACCTTTGCGTTGTGGGGGATTCTGATCAGTCAATCTACAGATGGCGCGGCGCGGATATCACCAACATTCTTTCATTTGAAAAAGATTATCCGAATGCAAGCGTGATTTTGCTAGAACAAAACTATCGTTCAACGAAACGGATTTTGCGCGCGGCTAACGAGGTCATTAAAAACAACTCTAACCGCAAACCGAAAAATTTGTGGACGGAAAATGATGAAGGCATCAAGATTTCCTATTATCGCGGTGATAATGAGTTCGGTGAAGGACAGTTTGTGGCCGGCAAAATTCATCAGCTTCACAGCACAGGCAAGCGGAAGCTGTCGGATATCGCCATATTATACCGGACAAACGCGCAGTCCCGTGTGATTGAGGAAACGCTTCTCAAAGCGGGCTTGAACTATAACATTGTCGGCGGCACAAAGTTCTATGACAGAAAAGAAATTAAAGACATTCTTGCGTACCTGCGCCTCGTATCCAATCCGGATGACGATATCAGTTTCACGCGCATTGTCAATGTGCCGAAGCGCGGAGTCGGCGCGACATCACTTGAAAAAATCGCTTCGTATGCGGCCATAAACGGCTTGTCCTTTTTCCAAGCGATTCAGCAGGTTGATTTTATCGGCGTCAGTGCCAAAGCGGCAAACGCGCTTGACAGCTTTAGACAGATGATTGAAAACCTGACCAATATGCAGGATTACTTATCCATTACAGAGCTGACAGAAGAAATTCTTGATAAGACGGAATACAGAGAAATGCTGAAGGCTGAGAAATCGATCGAAGCCCAAAGCCGTTTAGAAAATATCGACGAGTTCCTGTCTGTTACGAAAAACTTTGAACAGAAAAGTGAAGACAAGACACTCGTTGCGTTCCTGACAGACTTGGCATTGATCGCAGATATTGATCAGCTCGATCAGAAGGAGGAAGAGTCAGGCGGCAAGGATGCGATCACCCTGATGACACTGCACGCCGCGAAAGGACTGGAGTTTCCGGTTGTTTTCTTGATGGGGCTTGAAGAAGGCGTCTTCCCGCATAGCCGTTCACTCATGGAGGAAGCGGAAATGGAAGAAGAACGCCGCCTTGCGTACGTTGGGATTACAAGGGCGGAACAGGAGCTTTATCTGACCAATGCTAAAATGCGCACCTTGTTTGGCCGGACAAATATGAACCCGGAATCTCGCTTCATTGCTGAAATACCGGATGATTTATTGGAAAACCTAAATGAGAAAAAAGAAACAAGAGCGACGTCTGCGAGAAAAATGCAGCCGAGACGCGGCCCTGTTTCACGCCCGGTATCCTACGCCAGCAAAACAGGCGGCGACACCTTGAACTGGGCAGTCGGAGATAAGGCGGGCCATAAAAAATGGGGAACAGGAACTGTCGTCAGCGTGAAAGGCGAAGGAGAAGGGACAGAGCTTGATATTGCCTTCCCGAGCCCTGTCGGCGTGAAACGCCTGTTAGCAGCATTTGCTCCTATTGAAAAGCAGTAATTGAAGAGGAAAGGAAGAAGCAGATGGACAAAGAAACAGCGAAGCAGCGGGCAGAAGAACTGCGCCGCACCATCAACAAGTATAGCTATGAATATTACACCTTAGATGAACCGAGCGTCCCAGATGCCGAATACGACAGATTGATGCAGGAGCTGATCGCGATCGAGGAGGAGCACCCAGACCTCAGAACGCCTGACTCTCCTACGCAGCGCGTCGGCGGAGCCGTGCTTGAAGCGTTTCAGAAAGTCACCCACGGCACACCGATGCTCAGTCTGGGCAACGCCTTTAATGCTGATGATCTTCGTGATTTCGACCGCCGTGTGCGCCAGTCCGTCGGCGACGATGTGGCGTATAATGTGGAGCTGAAAATAGACGGTCTTGCTGTTTCTCTCCGTTATGAAGACGGCTATTTTGTCAGAGGGGCCACAAGAGGTGACGGGACGACGGGAGAGGATATCACGGAGAATCTGAAGACGATCCGCAATATCCCCCTTAAAATGAACCGTGAGCTGTCGATCGAAGTGCGCGGCGAGGCGTATATGCCGAAGCGTTCGTTTGAAGCACTCAATGAGGAACGGATTAAAAATGAGGAAGAACCGTTCGCCAATCCGCGAAATGCCGCGGCGGGATCTCTCAGACAGCTCGATCCGAAAATTGCAGCGAAACGAAACCTCGATATCTTCGTCTACAGTATAGCGGAGCTTGACGAGATGGGTGTAGAGACGCAAAGCCAAGGGCTTGATTTTCTCGACGAACTCGGATTTAAAACGAATCAGGAACGAAAAAAATGCGGCAGCATAGAAGAAGTCATTACGCTGATCGATGAGCTTCAGGCGAAGCGCGCGGACCTGCCGTACGAAATAGACGGCATTGTCATTAAAGTCGATTCTCTCGATCAACAGGAGGAGCTCGGTTTTACGGCGAAAAGCCCGCGCTGGGCCATCGCGTATAAGTTTCCTGCTGAAGAGGTCGTGACGAAGCTTCTCGATATCGAATTAAATGTCGGCAGAACGGGTGTGATTACGCCGACTGCGATTCTTGAGCCGGTAAAAGTTGCCGGCACAACGGTCTCAAGAGCATCCCTTCATAACGAAGATTTAATTAAAGAGAAGGACATTCGGATTTTGGATAAGGTTGTCGTCAAAAAAGCGGGCGATATCATCCCGGAAGTTGTGAATGTCCTCGTTGACCAGCGCACAGGAGAAGAAAAGGAATTCAGCATGCCGACGGAATGTCCTGAATGCGGCAGTGAACTCGTCCGGATCGAAGGAGAAGTGGCGCTTCGCTGCATTAACCCTGAATGTCCGGCGCAAATCCGGGAAGGGCTTATCCATTTCGTTTCCCGGAATGCCATGAACATTGATGGGCTCGGCGAACGAGTGATCACACAGCTGTTTGAGGAAAACCTTGTCCGCAATGTGGCAGATTTATATAAGCTGACGAAGGAACGAGTCATCCAGCTCGAGCGCATGGGCGAAAAGTCCACTGAAAACCTGATCAGCTCCATCCAAAAATCAAAAGAAAATTCGTTAGAGCGCCTGCTGTTTGGGCTTGGCATCCGTTTTATCGGATCAAAGGCCGCAAAGACGCTTGCCATGCATTTTGAAAGCTTGGAGAACCTGAAAAAAGCCTCTAAAGAGGAACTTCTCGCGGTAGATGAAATCGGTGAAAAAATGGCTGATGCTGTGATCACCTATTTTCATAAAGAAGAAATGCTTGAACTCTTGAATGAACTTCAGGAGCTGGGCGTAAACACGCTCTACAAAGGCCCGAAAAAAGTAAAAGCAGAGGACAGCGACTCTTACTTTGCTGGTAAAACAATTGTTCTGACAGGAAAGCTGGAAGAGCTGTCAAGAAACGAAGCCAAAGCGCAAATCGAAGCGCTGGGCGGAAAGCTGACTGGAAGCGTCAGCAAAAACACAGACTTAGTCATCGCCGGAGAAGCGGCGGGAAGCAAGCTGACAAAAGCACAAGAGCTGAACATTGAAGTGTGGAATGAAGAACAGTTAATGGGAGAGCTAAAGAAATAAGAGGAGTGTTTTCTATTGAAAAAGACGTTGGCATTGGCGGCAACGGCGGCAGTATTAATGCTGTCTGCCTGCTCGTCAGGTTTCGGGGGGGAGAAGGAGGAAGAGATTACGCAAAAGACGGCGAAATCGTCAGAAAAAGCGATTGTCCCGAAATATAATATCTCTGACTCCTATTACAAAATGGTGCTGCCGTTTAAGGCAGGCAAAGCGCGCGGCTTAACAACGGAACAGCTGAATACAAGGCTGGACATTGACGAATTTGAAACAGGGCTGATGCGCCTTGCCCAAGATTCTTTCTCAACTGACGATTATCTGTTCCAAGAAGGACAATATTTAGATGAGGATACAGTATTAAGCTGGCTGGCACGGAAAAAAACGGGCTCTGATTTGAAAAAAGCCGAAAAAGAAGATAAGAACTTCAAAAATGAAGGCTTGAACCCGGCGCTCCCGAGTTCTGGTTCAACAGAAGAAAAGAACGAAAGCAGCCCAATTTATTTAGCATCCATGCTTGAGCACGATTATTTAGTCAGAAAAGACAAGAATTCTATCCAGCTTGGCGGCGTCATGATCGGACTGGCGTTAAACTCAGTGTATTACTATCGTGAAAAAACTGGCGACCCGCAAAAAGAAGTGGAGATTAAAGACAGCACGCTTCGCCAGCAGGGAGAAAAAATTGCACAGGAGGTTATTAACCGCCTCCGCAAAAAAGATAACTTGAAGAATGTGCCGATTACCGTGGCGCTCTACAAGCAGGCGTCAAAAACATCGATTGTGCCGGGGAACTTCATCGCCAAAACAGAGGTCAAAGCAGGCTCTACTGATATCTCAAATTGGGATGACATCAATGAAAAATATGTATTCTATCCGGCGGATACAACCACAGCAGAAAAGTACCCGGATGACACCGAGGTCTTTAAGCGGTTCAAAAACTCAATTGAAGAATATTTCCCGAACTATACAGGCGTTGTCGGTACAGCGCTGTATGAAAATGATGAAATGAAGAAAATGAAGATTGACATACCAATGCAATTCTACGGAAAAAGTGAAGTTGTCGCGTTTACCCAGTTCTTAACGGGTGAAGTGATGGACTACTACTCTAAGAGCTCAGTTGATGTCGAAGTCAATATCACGTCCTCAGACGGACAGGAAGCGGTCATTATCCGCAATGCCGGAGATAAAGAGCCGACTGTTCACATTTATGACTGATAGAAAACCCTTGTGCCATATTGGCACAAGGGTTTTTATGTTACAATTAACAGGAAAAGGGAAAATATTTTCACTTCTGCCGAAACACAAATCAAGGGGAGGTATGTTGATGCTGGAAATCGTGTGAAAACAATCATTATCAAATCTATAGCAATGAAAGGATGTTAGACGTGCATAAAGATATCAAAAAAATATTTCATGAAGAGCAGGTTTTGGCAGAAGCTGCAGCGAGATACGGTTTCTCAAAAGATCAGGTGCGTTTTCTGGCTGATGCGGAAAACTATGTATATGAATGTATGAAAGACAATCAACCTTATATTTTAAAGATTACCCATACGATTCGGAGATCTTCTGATTATATGATGGGAGAGATGGAATGGCTCCGTCACCTTGCAATAGGGGGAATTTCAGTAGCCAAACCGCTCCCGTCGCTGAACGGAAAAGACGTAGAAGCAGTGCCGGACGGAAACGGCGGGTCATTTTTATTGAGAGTGTATGAGAAAGCGCCGGGGCAAAAAGTGGATGAATCGGACTGGAATGAAACGCTATTTTATGAGCTTGGCAGATACACAGGCAGCATGCACAGCCTGACAAAAAGCTACAAATTGAGCAATCCCGCTTTCAAAAGACAGGAATGGGATGAAGAGGAGCAATTAAAGCTGAGAAAATATGTGCCTGAAGATCAGATAAAGGTGTTTCAGCAAGCCGATTCTTTGATGAATGAACTGCGGAGGCTCCCGAAAAGCCAGGACAACTACGGCTTGGTGCATGCGGATCTGCACCATGGCAATTTTAACTGGGATCATGGCAAAATCACGGCATTTGATTTTGATGATATCGGCTACAACTGGTTTGTTAACGATATTAGCATTCTTCTCTACAATGTCCTGTGGTATCCTGTTGTGCCATATGATGATAAAGCTGCGTTTACAGAAGAATTTATGACGCATTTTATGAAAGGGTACTGGGAGGAAAATGAGCTTGACCCTGCATGGCTGATGATAATACCTGATTTCCTCCGCCTTCGCCATATGCTGATTTACGGATTGCTGCATCAGATGTTTGACCTTAACACAATAGGAGAAGAGGAAAAAGAAATGCTGGCCGGTTTCAGAAGAGATATAGAGAATGGCACGCCGATTACAGCATTTGATTTTTCAGCACTGGTGTAGATAGAAAAAGCCAATGGGATTCCAGTCCCATTGGCTTTTATAATGTATCACACTTCACGCCGACTACGCCTTCAATGGCTTTAATGTCATAGTAGACATCGGTCGTGTATCTGTTTTTATGGACGCGGACCTTCACTTCCATAATTGGAAAATCCTTTTCGCCTAGGTCGTCGATCCGAACGGAGTGTGCTTTGATATCTCTTCTTTTCATTTCTTTTAAAATCTCTGTCATTTTGTCTTTATCAGAAAGTGACATTCTGATGCGGATGTCTTTTTCCTGCAGGCGGTCGGGGCCGATTTTTCTGACCACCCATGGGAGAAATTCCACACTGATCAGGATGAACAGAAGACTGGCAAACGCTTCTTTATAAAAACCGGCTCCCGTAGCAAGCCCGAGCCCCGCTGCCCCCCAGATCATGGCCGATGTCGTCAGGCCGGAAATGACATCATTGCTTTTTCGCAGGATGACACCGGCGCCGATAAACCCGACGCCGGAGATGATTTGTGCCGGCAGACGAAGCGGATCCATCATGATGCGGTAGTATTTAGGGAAATGATATGCCGCATTAATACTGACGATCGTCAGCATGCATGAGCTGACTGCGATGACAATACAGGTTTTTAATCCGAGCGGCTTATTTTTTAATTCGCGTTCAAGCCCGATGACCATGCCAATCAATGTGGCAATGCCCAATTTCAATAAAATATCAGGATCAATATACCAGCTCAACAGCAAACTTCCCCCTTCTCTATGGTGTTTTTAAATAAATATGATTTTCTCACAGTATTTATAGCAAAACAAGAGCACAAAAGCCACCAAGCTGCGCTTGATGGCTTATTGCTTACTTTTTGCGTTTTAACAGCTTTTCCATGACACCGAATAATCGGTAAGAGGCTTTTGCAGGACGTTTTGTGATCATGCTGACAATGATGCCGGCAATCATACTGAGAATAAACCCAGGGATGATTTCGTACACACCGGTTGATTTTGCCAGGCCGGTTGTAATCCAGATCAACACGGTCGCAGCCCCGACAATCATGGCAGCAAGCGCGCCCCATTCGTTCATTCGTTTCCAATACAGACTGAGCAGAATCGCAGGCCCGAAAGCTGAACCGAAGCCGGCCCAAGCGTATCCGACCAAATCAAGAATGGTGCTGTTCGGGTTCAATGACAAGAGTACCGCGATAACGGCAATGACTAAGACGGACAATCGCCCGATCATGACCAATTCTTTATCAGAAGCTTTTCGTCTGAAAAATGACCGGTATAAATCCTCTGTTACAGCACTTGCTGTGACCAAGAGCTGTGAGGAAATCGAACTCATGATGGCAGCCAAAATAGCTGACAATAAGAACCCTGTAATTAATGGGTGGAACAAGATTTTAGAGAAGATAATGAAAATCATCTCCGGATCTTTTACAGCAACTCCGAATTTATGGGCGTATGCAACACCGATTAAACCCGTCAGCACGGAACCTAGAACTGTAATGATCATCCAGCTCATGCCGATTCGGCGTGCAGGTTTTAAATCTTTAATGTCTTTAATGGCCATAAATCGGACGATGATATGAGGCTGGCCGTAGTAGCCCAACCCCCAGGCTAAATAGGAAATAATGCTAATGACGCTCGCGCCTTTAAAAATATCCAATAAATGTGGATTAACAGCGTCGATTTCATGGAAAGTCGGAGCAACGCCGCCCACATGGGTAAAAGCAACGATCGGCACAAGCACTAGTGCTGCAAACATGATCGCACCCTGCACGAAGTCAGTCAGACTGACAGCAAGGAAACCGCCAAACAGTGTGTATAACACGACAACTGCGGTGGTCAGAAACAGGCCTAATTTGTAATCCGCACCAAAAGCAGATTCAAACAGCCGTCCGCCAGATACCATACCGGAAGAGGTATACAATGTGAAAAAGATCATGATGATCAATGCAGATACGATTTTCAGCAGTGATGAAGAATGCTGGAATCGTTTATCAAAGAAATCAGGAATTGTAATCGCATCATCTGCCGCTTCTGTATAAGCACGCAGCCTTGGAGCCAGCAGCAAGTAATTTGAGTACGCCCCGATTGTAAGACCTAAAGCAAGCCATAAGGTGGACAGCCCTGTCGCAAACATCGCGCCGGGAACACCCATCAGCATCCATCCGCTCATATCGGCCGCGCCGGCAGACAAAGCAGTAACGAATGGTCCGAGGCCTCTTCCTCCAAGCATGTAATCATTGATGTCAGTGGTTTTCTTGAATGCATACCAGCCGATTAACAGCATGGCAATAAAGTAAATTCCTAAAGATATAATAATTTCAATACTCACGTTTTACCCTCTCTTCATTTCTAATAATGTTGCATCACCTCTCAAATTGATGGTGCCAGTTAAGCAGCCTGGCGTAAGTGCAAAACAAAAGAAATTCTTTTGCGGGTGCACTTGGTAACTTAACCTAACAAAGTATTCCCGGCCATTCAAGCGATGAAACATTGATCATAAGCTGGAAATACCGTTGCAAACCTAGAAGGGAATAAAGAATAAAACGCTTTCAAAAAATAATTAAAGTAAAAATATTCAGAAAAATATTTCGTTTCTCCTTCTCCTCATTTTAGTATAAAATATATAGGGTATTGTTTCGAAAACACAGGCCTGTCTCAAGGCGTTTTGTTGCTTTAAAGGGCTTGTTTTTGATATGATCAGTATTATATGACTTAACGGAGAAATATGTGGAGGTGGATCATATGTCACGAATTTCAATAGAAGAAGTAAAGCACGTTGCGCACCTTGCAAGACTTGCGATTACTGAAGAAGAAGCAAAAATGTTCACTGAACAGCTCGACAGTATCATTTCATTTGCCGAGGAGCTTAATGAGGTTAACACAGACAATGTGGAGCCTACAACTCACGTGCTGAAAATGAAAAATGTCATGAGAGAAGATGAAGCGGGTAAAGGTCTTCCGGTTGAGGATGTCATGAAAAATGCGCCTGACCATAAAGACGGCTATATTCGTGTGCCATCAATTCTGGACTAAAGGAGGGACACAAGAATGTCATTATTTGATCATAAAATCACAGAATTAAAACAGCTCATACATAAAAAAGAGATTAAGATTTCTGATCTGGTTGATGAATCTTATAAACGCATCCAAGCGGTTGATGATAAGGTACAAGCCTTTTTGGCATTAGATGAAGAAAGAGCGCGCGCATACGCGAAGGAGCTTGATGAGGCGGTTGACGGCCGTTCTGAGCACGGTCTTCTTTTCGGTATGCCGATCGGCGTAAAAGATAATATCGTAACAAAAGGGCTGCGCACAACATGCTCCAGCAAAATTCTCGAAAACTTTGATCCGATTTACGATGCTACTGTCGTTCAGCGCCTTCAAGACGCTGAAGCGGTCACAATCGGAAAACTGAACATGGACGAATTCGCCATGGGGTCATCTACAGAAAACTCAGCTTACAAGCTGACGAAAAACCCTTGGAACCTGGATACAGTTCCCGGCGGTTCAAGCGGCGGATCTGCAGCTGCGGTTGCTGCGGGAGAAGTTCCGTTTTCTCTTGGATCTGACACAGGCGGCTCCATCCGTCAGCCGGCATCTTTCTGCGGCGTTGTCGGATTAAAACCTACATACGGACGTGTATCTCGTTACGGCCTGGTCGCATTTGCGTCTTCATTGGACCAAATCGGACCGATTACACGTACGGTTGAGGATAACGCGTTTTTACTTCAAGCGATTTCCGGCGTAGACAAAATGGACTCTACGAGTGCAAATGTGGACGTGCCTGATTTTCTTTCTTCATTAACTGGCGACATCAAAGGACTGAAAATCGCCGTTCCGAAAGAATACCTTGGTGAAGGTGTCGGCAAAGAAGCGAGAGAATCTGTCTTGGCAGCGCTGAAAGTCCTTGAAGGTCTCGGCGCTACATGGGAAGAAGTGTCTCTTCCGCACAGTAAATACGCGCTTGCGACATATTACCTGCTGTCATCTTCTGAAGCGTCAGCGAACCTTGCACGCTTTGACGGCATCCGCTACGGCTACCGCACAGACAACGCGGATAACCTGATCGACCTTTACAAGCAAACGCGCGCTGAAGGTTTCGGAAATGAAGTCAAACGCCGCATCATGCTCGGAACGTTTGCTTTAAGCTCAGGCTACTACGATGCGTACTACAAAAAAGCGCAAAAAGTGCGTACGTTGATTAAGAAGGATTTCGAGGACGTATTTGAAAAATATGATGTTATTGTTGGACCGACTACACCGACACCTGCGTTTAAAATCGGTGAAAACACGAAGGATCCGCTCACAATGTACGCAAACGATATCTTAACGATTCCGGTCAACCTTGCCGGCGTACCGGGAATCAGTGTGCCATGCGGATTAGCAGACGGACTTCCGCTCGGCCTGCAAATCATCGGAAAACACTTTGATGAAAGCACTGTATACCGCGTTGCTCATGCATTTGAACAAGCAACAGACCATCATAAAGCAAAACCTGAACTGTAAGGGGTGAAAAGAATTGAACTTTGAAACGGTAATCGGACTTGAAGTCCACGTTGAGTTAAAAACAAAATCAAAAATTTTCTCAAGCTCTCCAACGCCATTCGGCGCGGAGGCGAATACGCAGACAAGCGTTATTGACCTCGGATATCCGGGCGTCCTGCCTGTTCTGAACAAAGAAGCCGTTGAATTCGCAATGAAAGCCGCTATGGCGCTCAACTGTGAGATCGCAACGGATACGAAGTTTGACCGCAAAAACTATTTCTATCCTGACAACCCGAAAGCGTATCAGATTTCTCAATTTGATAAGCCAATCGGCGAAAACGGCTGGATCGAAATTGAAGTCGGCGGCAAAACAAAACGCATCGGCATCACGCGCCTTCATCTTGAAGAGGATGCCGGAAAACTGACGCATACGGGCGACGGCTATTCTCTTGTTGACTTCAACCGTCAAGGAACGCCGCTTGTTGAGATCGTATCAGAGCCGGACATCCGCACGCCGGAAGAAGCGTACGCATATCTTGAAAAGCTGAAATCCATCATCCAATATACAGGCGTTTCTGACTGTAAAATGGAAGAAGGCTCACTTCGCTGTGACGCCAATATCTCTCTTCGTCCGATCGGCCAAGAGGAATTCGGCACAAAAACAGAATTGAAAAACTTGAACTCCTTTGCGTTTGTTCAAAAAGGCCTTGAGCATGAAGAAAAACGCCAGGAGCAGGTTCTTCTTTCCGGCGGCGTCATCCAGCAAGAAACTCGCCGTTATGATGAAGCAACGAAGAAAACCATTCTTATGCGTGTCAAAGAGGGATCTGACGACTACCGTTACTTCCCAGAGCCAGATCTAGTCGAGCTCTACATTGATGATGAATGGAAGGAACGCGTAAAAGCAAGCATTCCTGAGCTTCCGGATGAGCGCCGCAAGCGTTATATCGAAGAGCTTGGCTTGCCTGCATATGACGCAATGGTTCTGACGCTGACAAAAGAAATGGCTGATTTCTTCGAAGAAACCGTTCAAAAAGGCGCTGAAGCTAAACAAGCGTCTAACTGGCTGATGGGTGAAGTGTCAGCTTACCTAAACGCAGAACAAAAAGAGCTTGCCGATGTTGCCCTGACACCTGAAGGCCTTGCCGGCATGATCAAATTGATTGAAAAAGGAACCATTTCTTCTAAGATCGCGAAGAAAGTGTTTAAAGAATTGATTGAAAAAGGCGGCGACGCTGAGAAGATTGTGAAAGAGAAAGGCCTTGTTCAGATTTCTGACGAAGGCGTGCTTCTGAAGCTTGTCACTGAGGCGCTTGACAACAATCCTCAATCAATCGAAGACTTTAAAAACGGAAAAGACCGCGCGATCGGCTTCCTAGTCGGACAGATTATGAAAGCGTCCAAAGGACAAGCCAACCCGCCGATGGTCAACAAAATTCTGCTTGAAGAAATTAAAAAACGCTAATAAAAAAGCAGCCCTTAGAGGCTGCTTTTTTTATGGTCAAATTGAGATAAAGACAAGATGAGGGCCCGAAGCCTTTCAACTTCTTTGTCGTTGGTTCCGGCCAAATTGGACAGCATGCCTTTAATAATCGGCTTGCGCGGTTTATCCTGAGTCAATTCTTCCTCGATAACATCAAGTGACACGGTGATATCCTCGGGCAGCGTGCTGTTTTCTTTCACTTTCTGAATGTCCTCAAGCAGCTGGTCTTTTCCCGCAGGCATCGGGTTAAAAATGTCTTTTGATACAATCGGATTGAGTGCAGAACGGCTCAGCCCCTGTACAAGATCATCCAGTCTCTCAATAATAAAGGCTGAGATTTCTTCTGCATCGATATTAAGCTCACCGTTAAATACCATCACGTTCATATAGGAATGCACAATGCCTCTTGCCATGATGGACAGATCTGCGACATACCGCTCGATTCCTTCGCCATAGGATACCAGCAAGGCGTTCCGGTACAGCTTATCCGTCTCCATGGTTACTTTGTAAAAGTATTGCTTGATTTCTTGATTTTCCGGAATGATATTTTCGGTAAGCAAAAGAACGATAAAATCTTTATGATCGCGAAAATCCTCAAATTGAGCGCCAATTTGCTTTTTTAACACTTCCTTAGGCGGCTTTCCGGCGAGATCTTCTTCTATATTTTTCATTTTGTTCATAGACATACCGATATAATATTCACAGGCAGATAACAGCAGCGCTTCTTTCGATTTGAAGTGCAAATAAAAAGCGCCCTTCGAAATGCCGCATTCACTGGCGATTTCTTGGATCGTCGTAGCTGCGAATCCTTTTTTCGCAAATAAACGAATGCTGGTTTTTATGATTCTCTCTTTTTTTTCATTCATGACGTGCTTCCCCTTAATCCTTGAAAAATTTAGTAAAATTTTCTGGTATATGAGTTGACGTTGTTGCGTTATAACGTTTAGTATTATATAGAATGACCAGTCAGTCAATAAAAAATGTAATGGAGGATATGATGAACCACGTTATTAATTTCGTTCTGAAAAACAAATTCGCCGTATGGCTGATGACGATTATTGTAACGGCAGCCGGCTTGTATGCGGGTATGAATATGAAGCAAGAGTCTATTCCTGACGTGAACATGCCTTACTTGACGATCAGCACGACATATCCGGGTGCAACACCAAGCCAAGTGGCTGATGAAGTGACCAAACCGGTTGAACAAGCCGTACAGAACTTGGACGGTGTCAGCGTTGTGACGTCGACGTCCTATGAAAACGCATCGTCGGTCATGATTGAATATGATTATGAGAAAGATATGGACAAAGCGAAAACAGAAGCAGCTGAAGCGTTAGAAAACGTCAACCTGCCTGATGACGCGAAGGATCCGGAGATTTCACGCTACAGCTTGAACTCATTCCCGATTCTGACGCTGAGCGTGTCCAGTGATAAAGATAATCTGCAAGAGCTGACGAAACAAGTGGAGGACAGCCTCGTTTCTAAGCTTGAAGGCATAGAAGGCGTTGCGTCCGTCCAAGTATCAGGCCAGCAGGTGGAAGAGGTTGAATTCTCTTTCAAAGAAGACAAACTGAAGGAATACGGCCTTGATGAAGATACAGTCAAGCAAGTGATTCAAGGTTCAGATGTGACAACTCCGCTTGGATTGTACACATTCGGAAATGAAGAAAAATCTGTCGTCGTCAGCGGCGATATTGAAACAATTAAAGATTTGAAGAATATGAGAATCCCGACGGCATCTGCTTCAAGTGCAGGCAGCAGCGCAGCATCTCAAGCAGGTGCGCAGAGTGCTCAAGCAGCCCAAAGCGCGCAAGCGGCAGCACAGGTGCAGCAAAGCGCAAGCACAGCAGTGCCGACGGTCAAGCTTTCTGACATTGCTACAATTAAAGATGTGAAAAAAGCTGAATCCGTTTCACGCACAAATGGCAAAGACAGCATCGGCATCAACATCGTCAAAGCAAACGATGCGAATACGGTAGAGGTTGCCGACGATGTCAAAGCTGAGCTGAAAAAGTTCAAAGAAGACCATAAAGGCTTCAATTACAGCGCAACTCTCGACATGGCGGAGCCGATCACACAGTCAGTTGACACGATGTTAAGCAAAGCCATCTTCGGTGCTATTTTTGCGATTGTGATTATTCTCTTATTCTTAAGAGATATCAAATCAACATTAATTTCTGTTGTTTCAATTCCATTATCATTGCTGATCGCACTCCTTGTGCTGCAGCAGCTTGATATCACATTGAATATTATGACGCTCGGCGCAATGACCGTTGCCATCGGACGTGTAGTCGATGACTCCATCGTTGTGATCGAGAACATTTACCGCCGCATGAGACTCAAAGATGAGCCGCTCCGCGGAAAAGCCTTGGTTCGTGAAGCGACGAAGGAAATGTTTAAACCGATCATGTCATCAACGATTGTGACAATCGCGGTATTCCTGCCGCTCGCACTTGTAGGCGGACAAATCGGTGAATTGTTTATTCCATTTGCCTTAACGATTGTTTTTGCGCTTGCCGCATCCCTAGTGATTTCAATCACGCTTGTGCCGATGCTCGCACACAGCCTGTTCAAAAAATCATTAACCGGTGCGCCGATTAAAGCGAAAGAACACAAACCTGGCAGACTTGCAAACATCTATAAAAAAGTATTGAACTGGGCGCTGAGCCACAAATGGATCACGTCTATCATCGCGGTTCTGATGCTCCTTGGAAGCTTGTTCCTCGTACCGTTAATCGGTGCCAGCTACCTGCCGTCCGAGGAAGAAAAAACGATGCAGCTCACATACAGCCCAGAACCGGGTGAAACGAAAAAAGAAGCCGAAAATGAAGCTGAAAAAGCGGAAAAAATCCTGCTTGACCGCAAGCATGTCGATACGGTTCAGTATTCATTAGGCTCTGGCAGCCCGCTTGCCGGAGGAGATTCTAACGGTGCGTTATTCTATATCAAATATGAAAGCGACACACCTGACTTTGATAAAGAAAAAGATAACGTTCTGAAGGAAATCCAAAAGCAATCTGACCGCGGAGAATGGAAGTCACAGGACTTCAGCTCTTCAGGCAATAATAACGAATTAACATACTATGTGTATGGCGATTCTGAAAACGATATTAAAGACACGGTCAAAGACATTGAAAAAATCATGAAAGATGAAAAGGATCTGAAAAACGTAAATTCAGGCCTTTCCAGCACATATGATGAGTACACATTTGTCGCTGACCAAGAAAAACTAAGCAAGCTCGGTTTAACCGCGTCTCAAATTTCTCAGGCCTTAATGTCACAAACATCGCAAGAACCGCTCACCACTGTGAAAAAAGACGGCAAAGAGCTTGATGTGAACATTAAGACAGAAAAAGACGAGTATAAGAGTGTGAAAGATTTAGAGAATAAAAAGATCACTTCCGCGACTGGCCAGGAAGTCAAAATCGGCGATGTGGCAAAAGTGAAAGAAGGATCAACATCAGATACCGTGTCAAAACGTGACGGAAAAGTCTATGCAGATGTCACAGGTGAGGTTACCTCTGACAACGTCACAGCCGTATCAGCTGCTATCCAGAAGAAAATCGATAAGCTTGACCACCCTGATAACGTATCGATTGACACAGGCGGCGTATCAGCGGATATCGCTGATTCCTTCACGAAGCTCGGTTTAGCGATGCTGGCAGCAATAGCGATCGTTTACCTTGTGCTCGTGATTACCTTCGGCGGAGCACTAGCGCCATTTGCGATTCTGTTCTCATTGCCGTTCACAGTCATCGGTGCCCTGGTCGGACTTTACGTATCAGGTGAAACGATCAGTCTGAACGCCATGATCGGTATGCTCATGCTGATCGGTATCGTTGTCACGAATGCCATTGTCTTAATTGACCGCGTGATTCATAAGGAAGCGGAAGGCCTGTCTACGAGAGAAGCGCTCCTGGAAGCCGGCTCTACACGACTCCGTCCGATCCTGATGACAGCCATTGCGACAATCGGCGCCTTGATTCCATTAGCCCTCGGCTTCGAAGGCGGAAGCCAGGTCATTTCAAAAGGACTCGGCGTAACGGTTATCGGCGGTTTAATCAGTTCAACGCTTCTGACGCTCCTGATCGTGCCAATCGTATATGAAGTATTGGCGAAGTTCCGCAAGAAAAAACCGGGAACGGAAGAAGAGTAAAAAACAAAAAGCCTCAGCTCTGCTGAGGCTTTCAGCTTGTTGAAAAACCCTCGCATTCGTTGTCAGGTCTGCGCGTCGGTGCTCACGAATTCTACATTCGCTCCGCTCCAATGCTCCCCCTTCCTAGACTACAAGGGTTTTCAATCAAGCTGAAAGAATGTTAAGGATGACAAAAGCTCAAAACAAGAATCAGTTTTGAGCTTTTGTGCGTTTTCACCTGTAAGATTATGTACATTTTGTTGCGATTTTTTTAACTCATAGTATAATTAAAGGTTGTTAGTGTAAAAATGGATCGGATACTCTTAAGTAGGATGATGAGATAATGAAACGTGCACGCATAATATACAATCCGACTTCAGGACGGGAGATCTTTAAAAAGCATCTTGCCCAGGTCCTGCAAAAATTTGAACAAGCCGGCTATGAAACCTCCACCCATGCGACGACATGCGCAGGAGACGCTACACACGCTGCCAAGGAAGCGGCATTGCGTGAGTTTGACCTGATCATTGCGGCAGGCGGAGACGGAACGATCAACGAGGTCGTCAACGGGCTTGCGCCTTTAGACAATCGTCCGACACTCGGTGTGATTCCTGTCGGCACAACGAACGACTTCGCCAGAGCGCTCGGAATCCCACGCGAGGATATTTTAAAAGCGGCAGATACGGTCATTAACGGCGTTGCCCGCCCGATTGATATCGGACAGGTCAACGGCCAGTATTTTATCAATATCGCCGGCGGAGGCCGTCTGACGGAGCTGACGTACGACGTGCCAAGCAAACTGAAAACAATGCTCGGCCAGCTTGCTTATTATTTAAAAGGAATGGAAATGCTGCCTTCACTTCGTCCGACAGAAGTCGAGATTGAATATGACGGCAAGCTGTTTCAAGGTGAAATCATGCTGTTTTTGGTCACGCTGACAAACTCCGTCGGCGGGTTCGAAAAGCTCGCGCCGGATTCCAGCCTGAATGACGGCATGTTTGATTTGATGATACTAAAGAAAGCAAACCTTGCTGAATTTATCAGGGTCGCCACGATGGCGCTTCGCGGAGAACACATCAACGACCAGCACATTATTTATACAAAAGCGAACCGCGTGAAAGTCAATGTATCAGAAAAGATGCAGCTGAACCTGGACGGCGAGTACGGCGGCATGCTGCCGGGCGAATTCGTGAATCTGTACCGGCACATTCACGTCGTCATGCCGAAGGAGAAAGCGGAACAGTTGGATGACTAAAACTTGGCTTGGTAAGCCAAGCTCAGAATGTTGACAAAATCCTAAAACAGTTTTCGTTTTAGGATTTTGTCATCTTTTCAGCGTGATTGAAAACCTTTGAAGTCTAGGAAGGGCGAGCATCGGAGCACAGCGAATGTTGAATTCGTGAGCACCGAAGCACAGGCCTGACAACGAATGCGAAGGTTTGCCTACACGCTGAAACTTGGCTTGAATAGGCCAAGTTTTTCTTTCGCTTAAAACTAGAGGTGATTATAGATGAAAATGAAACCCCCAGTAGAAAAAAATGAATACTACGATGTGACATTTGAGGATTTGACACATGAAGGAGCGGGCGTCGCAAAGGTCCAAGGCTTCCCGATCTTTGTGCCGAATGCCCTACCCGAGGAAAAAGCCCAAATCAAAGTGACACGCGTCAAAAAAGGGTTCGCCTTCGGCCGCCTGATTGAGCTGAAGGAAGAAAGCCCGCATAGAACGGACGCCCCATGCCCGATTTACAAACAATGCGGAGGCTGCCAGCTTCAGCACATGACCTACGAAGGCCAGCTCCTGTTTAAACAGAAACAAGTCAAAGACGTCTTAGAACGCATCGGCAAGCTGGACCTTTCAAAAGTCACCGTGCACCCGACACTCGGCATGGAAGACCCGTGGAACTACAGAAACAAAGCACAGGTGCCGGTAGGAGAACGGGAAGGCGGACTCGTCGCGGGATTCTATCAGCAAAGAAGCCATGACATCATCGACATGAGCGCCTGCCTGATCCAGCAATCCAAAAACGACGAAGCCGTTCAAGCTGTCAAAGACATTTGCGCAAACTACGGTGTCAAAGCCTACAACGAAGAACGCCACAAAGGCTGGCTCCGCCACATCATGGTCAGATACGGCGTTGTTACGGGCGAAATGATGATCGTCTTCATCACAAGAACAAGCGACTTCCCGCACAAAGCGAAGATCATCGAAGACATCACAGCGCAATTCCCGCACGTCAAATCCATCGTGCAAAACATCAACCCAAACAAAACAAACGTCATTTTTGGCAACGAAACAAACGTCATCTGGGGCGAAGAATACATCTACGACCTCATCGGAGACGTCAAATTCGCCATCTCCGCCAGATCGTTTTATCAGGTCAACCCAGAGCAAACAAAAGTGCTCTACGACAAAGCGCTTGAGTACGCTGAGCTTCAAGGGGAAGAAACCGTCATCGACGCTTACTGCGGCATCGGAACGATTTCTCTCTTCCTGGCAAAGCAGGCGAAAAAAGTGTACGGTGTAGAGATTGTGCCGGAAGCAATTGAGGACGCGAAGCGAAACGCCGAATTAAACGGCAACACAAACGCAGAGTTTGCTGTTGGAGAAGCGGAAACCGTGATTCCAAAGTGGTACGAAGAAGGCATTACAGCTGATACGCTGGTCGTCGACCCGCCAAGAAAAGGCTGCGACGAAGCCCTCCTGCGGACAATTGTGGAGATGAAGCCGAAGCGGGTAGTGTATGTGTCCTGTAATCCTGGCACGCTTGCGAGAGATTTGCGGGTGCTTGAGGATGGCGGGTACGTGACGCGCGAAGTGCAGCCTGTGGATATGTTTCCGCATACGAATCATGTGGAGTGCTGTGTGTTGATAAAATTAAAAGAATAAATAGTCAAAAATCTATGCTGATGGAACTGTTGGTTCTCTAAAACGATAATTGATTTCAATGGTTCCATTTGCATGTACTTCTATTTCATCTACTAACAAATGAAGCATTTCGGGGGTAAGTGTACCTTCCTTCATGAATTTATCTAAGCTCTTTTTAAAATCAATTATTTCTTTTTCAATCTTTTGAAATTCTAGGTCCTTAGATAGTTGGTGAAGGGTAGTTTCAAAATTTGAAATATCTTCATTGGTGATATTTATGGCTAATTGGTAATCTTCTTTAGATATAACACCATTAGCAAGAGAGATAACTAAATTGGATTTATCTCTCTTTTTATCGTTTAATTTTTCATTAATTTCGATTATCTTAGATTCGATTTTTTCTTTGTACTTTAACGCTTTTTCACTTAATTCTTTAAAATAATTTTCCTTACTGAATTTCAAATATATCTTATTTAGGTTGGTTATTACTTTATCAGTTAAATCTATTTCACTTACGTAATGATCACTACATGCTTTTAAACCATGTTTATTATAACTTCCACAAACATAACCTTTTCGATTCTTTTTAAAATGCATTGACCTCCTGCAATCTTTGCAAACCGCAGTATTTGTAAAGAGATGTACTTCAGCTTGAGGTCTCCTTCTTTTTCTAGTTATTAAAATCTCTTGTACAATAAGAAAGTCTTCTAAAGGTATGATTGGTTCGTGGCTTTTTTCAATAATTATTTGGTTTTCTAGGTTAACTGACCTTCTTCTTTTACTGGTAACACTCGGTCTATATTCTCTACATTGTTGTAGTGTCCCAGTATAGTGAGGATTTTCGAGAATTTTTCTTATTGAAGATCCGTGCCATTTGTCAGTAGCGTTCTTTTTGCGGGCAAGCTGCGAGGGACTAGTGACCCCTTCGTTATACAATCCCCTTGCTATTGCATCAAAGCCTTTTCCAGCAATATATTCTGAAAAGATTCTAATATTTACTATTTTCTCTGCGTTTGCTGAATTTGAGAGAGATATGATTGTAGAACGAACTCAAGAAGGTAAAATGTTGGCCAAGCAGAATCCGGATTTCCGAGAAGGAAGACCCAAAAAGTTCACAAAGCAGCAAATCAATCATGCATTAACATTACTAGAAAATCATTCGTATAAACAAGTTGAAGATATGACTGGGATATCAGTTTCTACACTTGTAAGAGCTAAAAAGAAGAAAGCTGCTGAAGCTATAAATGGATAAATATTGTGAATTAATTATTCAATATCTTGAGAAATTTTTATAAAAGTAATCAAAAGTTTAATGGGGGAAACGAAATGGCGCTCATTGATTTAGAAGATAAAATTGCTGAAATAGTGAATCGAGAAGATCATTCAGATTTCTTGTATGAATTACTCGGTGTATATGATGTTCCACGAGCTACAATTACGCGCTTGAAAAAAGGAAATCAAAACCTTACAAAACGGGTTGGTGAAGTACACTTAAAGAATAAGGTGTGGTTTAAGGAGGCTAAGAAAGGAAAGCTCTTTGACGCCCTTATTGATATAGAACAACAAGTTGAATATCTTTCAGCTAAGCCACGATATTTATTAGTTACTGACTATGATGGAGTATTAGCGAAAGATACAAAAACATTAGAGGCTCTTGATGTTAAATTTGAAGAACTTCCTCAGTATTTCGATTTCTTCCTTGCTTGGAAAGGTATTGAGAAAGTAGAGTTTGAAAAGGAAAACCCCGCTGATATTAAAGCAGCCGAACGTTTTGCACGGATATATGATGTACTTCGTAAAGAAAACAATATTATTGAGACTAATAGAGGGTTAGATTTATTTCTTATTCGTTTACTGTTTTGTTTTTTCGCAGAAGATACTGACATCTTCAAACGAAATAGTTTTACGAATTTAATTAAGACTTTGACTGAAGAAGATGGTTCAAATCTAAATAAATTATTTGCTGATTTATTTATCGTGTTAGATAAAAATGAACGAGACGATGTTCCATCTTATTTAAAAGAGTTTCCGTATGTAAATGGCCAGTTGTTTACTGAACCACATACAGAGTTGGAATTTTCTGCCAAATCCAGAAAGTTAATTATTGAGTGCGGTGAATTATTAAACTGGGCTAAAATCAATCCTGATATCTTTGGTTCAATGATTCAAGCTGTTGCTTCTGAAGAAAGCCGTAGTTATTTAGGTATGCACTACACAAGTGTCCCCAATATAATGAAGGTTATTAAACCGCTTTTCCTAGATAAACTTAATCAGTCTTTTTTAGATGCATACGATGATTATACAAAACTTGAAAATCTTCTAACACGAATCGGCAAAATTAAATTCTTTGATCCTGCATGTGGTTCAGGGAACTTTTTGATTATTACCTACAAAGAATTACGGCGTATGGAAATCAATATTATAAAACGACTTCAAGAACTCTTGGGAGAGTATCTTTATGTACCTTCAGTAACTTTATCTCAATTTTACGGAATAGAGATTGAAGATTTTGCACATGACGTTGCAAAATTATCACTTTGGATTGCTGAACATCAAATGAATGAAGAATTAAAAAATGAAGTTCATAATGCAGTACGCCCAACGTTACCACTTCATACAGCAGGGGATATTCGTTGTGCAAATGCTATTAGGGTTGAGTGGACTGAGGTTTGTCCCGCACAAGGATCTGAAGAAGTATATGTTTTTGGTAATCCACCGTATCTTGGTTCAAAAAAACAAAACAAAGAACATAAATCTGATATGTTATCAATTTTTGGAAAAGTCAAGAATGGTAAAATGCTTGATTATATTTCTGCTTGGTTTTACTTTGGTGCTAAATACGCTTCAACTACAAATGCAAAAGTTGCCTTTGTATCAACAAATTCAGTTACTCAAGGGGAACAGGTTTCTATCTTATGGAATGAGTTATTCAAGTTTGGAATTCAAATCAATTTTGCCTATAAATCTTTTAAATGGGCGAATAATGCTAAAAATAATGCTGCGGTAATTGTTGTGATTGTAGGTTTTGGCCCGTTAGATACCAAAGTAAACAAGTATTTATTTGTTGATGAAACGAAAAAGCTAGTTTCTAACATTAGTCCCTATTTAACTGATGGTGAAAATATTCTTGTTTCTTCTAGGACGAAGCCAATTTCAGACTTACCCAAACTGCATTTTGGGAACATGCCTAATGATGGCGGAGGATTACTCTTTACCATTACGGAATATACAGACGCAATCAATAAGTATCCTGAATTAGTTCCCTATTTTAAAAAGTTTATAGGTTCAGTAGAGTTTATTAATGGTGGTTTACGGTATTGTTTATGGCTTAATGAAGCAAAATATGAAAAAATAAAGTCTAATCCTCTAATACAAGAAAGAATCTCAATTTCAAAAAATCACAGGGAAAAATCAACAGATAAAGGAACGAATAAACTTGCATTAACTCCGTGGAAGTTTAGAGATACTCATGAAACAACTAATTATTCCATTGTTGTTCCATCTGTGTCTTCTGAAAATAGATTTTATATTCCAATGGGATTAGCAGGTGCAGATACAATTTTGTCAAATCTAATTTATGTAATTTACGATGCAGAAATTTACCTTCTAGGCATTTTGATGTCACGGATGCATATGACTTGGGTAAAAGCTGTAGCCGGAAGATTAAAAACTGACTATAGGTACTCTGCAGGTTTATGTTATAACACTTTCCCTATTCCTGAATTATCAACAAGAAGGAAGAATGAAATTGAAGAAGCAATTCTTGAAATTCTTGATCTTCGTGAAGAGCAGGGTGGTACATTAGCAGAGCTTTATAACCCTTCAACAATGCCAATTGAATTAAAAGTAGCACATGAAAAGTTGGATGGAATTGTAGAAAGAGCGTATCGTCAAAAACAATTTGAATCTGATGAAGAACGCTTAGAAGTATTGCTTAAATTGTATCAAGAAATGACAGAACGGTAGGTGTAAGGTGTATGGAAAATATAATTGAAATTAATTATAACCAAACTGGTAAAAGTAAGAAAACAAATGAATACGGTATGCGTGAAATGCAGGCAAGAGCTTTTGAAAAACGTAACTCACAATATCTCTTAGTTAAAGCACCGCCAGCTTCTGGGAAATCTAGAGCTTTAATGTTTATCGGTTTGGATAAGCTCATAAATCAAGGTTTGAGGAAAGTGATTGTTGCTGTACCTGAACGCTCTATAGGTTCTTCATTTAAAAATACGGATTTAAAAAGTTATGGTTTCTTTGAAAATTGGAAAGTTGATCCTAGAAATAATTTAACTGTTGGCGGAGATAACTCTAAGGTTAAATCTTTTGTTCGTTTTATGGAATCGGACGATCAGGTGTTAATATGTACGCACTCTACTTTGCGATTTGCGTTTGAAAAAATTGATGATAAAGCATTTGATAATTGTTTACTTGCAATAGATGAATTTCACCATGTATCGGCAGATGTCAATTCTCGATTAGGTGAATTGTTAAGAAGTATTATTCATAATTCATCAGCACATATTGTAGCGATGACTGGGTCGTATTTCCGTGGAGATTCTGTACCAATTTTATTACCAGAAGATGAGGAATTATTTGACAAGGTAACTTATTCCTATTATGAACAACTTGATGGATATGAATATCTAAAGGGATTTGGTATAGGATATCACTTCTATCAAGGCCAGTACACATCAGCTATTAATGAAGTATTGGATACAAATAAGAAAACAATCGTTCATATTCCAAATGTAAACTCAGGGGAATCGACAAAGGATAAGTACGATGAAGTTGGTAAGATACTTGATATGATTGGTGAAGTTGAATATCAAGATGATGATACTGGAATTATTTATGTTAAGCGACATTCTGACGGTAAAACATTGAAAATTGCAGATTTAGTAGATGACCAAGTTGGAAGAGAAAATGTCGTTGCGTATTTGCGTAATATTGAAGCCCTAGACGATTTAGATATAATTATTGCTCTTGGTATGGCGAAAGAGGGCTTTGACTGGCCGTTTTGTGAACATACTTTGACAGTTGGTTATCGTGGCTCACTTACAGAAATAGTACAAATAATTGGGCGCTGTACACGTGATAGTTACAATAAAACCTATGCTCAATTTACCAACCTAATCGCAATGCCTGATGCAAAGGATGAAGTAGTGACTTATACAGTGAATACAATGCTTAAAGCTATTTCTGCCTCACTTTTGATGGAGCAGGTCCTTACACCTGACTTTAAATTTAAACGTAGAAGAAATGAAAGTGAAAAATCTTCTACTACAGGAGAATTATTCGTTAAGGGATTGAAAGAACCATCAACAGAAAATGTCAAAAAGATTATTGAAAATGATATTAATGATTTAAAAGCAAAAATCATGCAAGATTCACAAGTCCAAAAAACATTTAGTGGAGAAGTAGATCCCAAAGTATTGAACAAAGTGTTGATTCCGAAAGTTATTCAAAAAGTATATCCAAATTTATCAGATGAGGAAATTGAGGAAGTTAGACAGCACGTTGTTCTAGATACAGTTATGAAAGGTGCTAAGTCTGAAGTTGTAGGAAGTAAAGAATTTATAAGAATGGCAGATAAGTTTATAAACATTGAGGATTTAGATATCAATCTGATTGATTCCATCAATCCGTTCCAAAAAGCATTTGAGGTTCTATCGAAAGAATTGAACTCACCAGTGCTAAAACTGATTCAGGAAACTATTGATGCAAAACGTATTAATTTTGATGAAGATGAACTAGTATTCATATGGCCAAAGGTTTAGGAATTTTATCGTTCAACTGGTAGAAGACCTGATTCAAAATCTGAAGACCCACTTGAAAGGCGTATGGGTGAAGCTGTATTATACATGCAAGAGCTTAGGAGGAAACGTGAAAATGGCAAGTAATAGATACCATTCTATTAATGAAATCATGGAAAGTCAGCTGTTTTACCAAATCACAACACCACCTAAGAAAACACAAAAAGCCCAGTATGATCCTGAAGTTGAAAAGTTTTTGGAGATTATTGAATTCGTCAAAGAAAATGGGCGAGAACCCCAAAAAGTCCCTACTGATTTAACTGAAAGAAGTTTAGCAAGTCGATTAATTGGGATTCGGAAAGATCCTGATCGTATGGAATATTTGAAAGAGTATGATGAAATTGGATTACTTGAAGTAAGATCGAAGGAACTAACAATTCCTAAAATTTCTTCAATTGATGATATTCTAAAAAGTGGCTTATCTGCATTATTAGGTGATAATTTAAATAATGATATAACTAGGTCAATTTTTGATACAAGTTCACTTCAAAAGGTTACGACAATGCCTGAATACGTTGCAAAGCGTAAAAAAATAAAAGATTTTGGAAAGTTTGAAGAGCTATTCAAGAAGTGCCACAAGGAAATTACAGAGGGTAAACGAAAAATTTTAACTTTCAAAAATGAACAAGACATACAGTCAAATAGTTTTTATATATTAAAAGGAGTTCTTCTTTATGTTGAAGATGTGGGAGAACGTAAAAAAGCAAAGGGAAAAACCAATGCTAGACTTCGATGTATATTTGAAAATGGAACGGAATCAGATATGTTACTACGTTCCTTATCAGCGGAGTTATATAAACATGGTAGACGTGTGACCGACAATGAAGATACATTGTTGGATAATGTTAGAGAAGATGATGTTTCGACTGGCTTTATTTACGTACTAAAATCTTTGAGTACAGATCCGCAAATTAGTTCCATTAAGAATTTATATAAGATCGGTTTTACAACTGGTTCAGTAGAAAATAGAATCAGGAATGCAGAAAATCAATCAACTTATCTTTATGCTCCAGTAGAAATTGTAACCACATATCAAGTGTTCAATATGAATGCTAGCAAATTTGAGACGGCAATCCATCATGCGCTAGCAAATAATAATTTGGATGTTTCTATTTTGGGGGCAAATGGAAAGATGTTAGTTCCTAAAGAGTGGTTCGTTGTCACACTTGAAGATTTACAAGCTGTAATAGATGAGATTGTGATGATGGTTCATCTTTATGACTAAATTAGTATATTAGGATTTTAGTATTAATAATAATTTTATAGTAGACTATGAAAAAATTTGATGCCATAACAATAACTTGTTCCGCTTTGGAGTTTGTCACAATTGTAGAATTATGTGTTGCGAGTATTAATAGGAAGGGGTTGAGCGACCGCAAAAAAAATTTTCGGTGCTGTCCGCAAAAGGGAGTTTGGGTGTTTTGCGTTATATTTGGTTGTGTGAAGGTTAGCGGAAACTCAATTCGTGAAGTTAGGATTGCGGTTATTACGACTGAGTAGTTTCGTCATACTCTTTTAGCAGTTTTTCTGTCTTATGCATTTCTTTGAGCATCGGATTCATGTAGTCGTTAGCTGATTCTAGATATGCTCTCGTCAGAGTGTCTAGTTTATTTCTAACTTTAGAGAGGTCTTCTTCGAATTTTCCATCCGATGATTGAAGGATAAATTCTTTTGCCTCTTCATATCTTTTTAATATGTTTTTCACCATTGGAGTTGGATTCTTTTGATTTATTGTTTTTATTACAGTGATTGTTAAATTTATTTGTTTTATTAATTCTTTTCTTACTGTCAAGGTGATGCTCCTTTTAAATCTCTATTCTATTTGAGAGTTGCTATATCTGTTTAATGGTTTGATAGACTACTCATCTTTATAATTTAGAGCAATTTTTACAACTTGTTCCGCTGTGTAATCTTCATTGCTCCAGAAAATTAAATCACTTGGTGCCGGATAAGGAACATTTTTCTCTAATAAATCGAGATATTCACTGACTTTCTCATCATCTAATGTTGGGTTCATTAATTCCTTTACAAGAAAGATCAACTCTTCTTTTGTCAGTTTATCCATTGTTTGCCCTCCAATAGATTGTATCTCCATTGATTTTACAAATGACTTTATTTCTTCTGATAATGTTATAGGTTGTTTGCATAATGATAGATAATTGTCTTGAGAAAAGTTAGTCTCATTATAGAGTTTATTAATTGTATTTATAACAATATATTCATATGGAAAACCTCTAAAATATCTTTATTTTAGATTGGTTTATAAAAAATAGCTCAGCAGAGTAGGGCTGAGCCATTTTTTAATTATAGACCGAGGTAACTAATTACAAATTCTTTATCATCCTCATCTTCAGGCAAAATACCAAGGTTTTTATATTCCCATATTGCGATTCTTTCATATCCATCTAATTCTGAGGCTAAAATATCATCATAATTATAATCTAATTGGAATTCTCCGCTACGATCCAATGTTAGTGTAAGGTTAGTCCAAACATCATCGTTATTATTTCTGTGTTCAGTTCTTAATTCTTCAAAAAGTTCTCTTAGTTCTCTTAACAACGTCTTGAAAATATCCTTGCTTACGTTGTAATGGCTAGGTATATCTTGTGAATAAATAATTTGATTATTTTCTGGTGTTCTGAAATGAAAAAGAACCATTGTGGAATCATCTAATACTTCTGCATAAAGATATATCTTTGTCCATTCACCAGGTATGATGTCATTGAGTTTTTCTCCAATAAGTTGATACAAATCTTGCATCTTCCTAGTTTCCATTCTTCTAACCCCCAGGCTGATTTTTAATAGAGACGCTTATTTCTTTTCTGCTCCCAATTTTGTAGGTTACATCGAAATATGATGGTCTAAGTGAATCCCCAGAATAGACTGGTTCTATTTGAACTGCTACTTTTTTAGGTGGTTTTTTGCTTAGGGCTTTTGCCCACTCCTGCTCCATCTCATACCATTTCCCACCGCTCCTATTAATCTGAGAATTCATCGGCACGATATTGTCAAACTGGCCTGAGCCTTTGAATTGGGTGGCGATTAAATGGCCGCCGTCATCGTCAGGCTTTCGGTCCTGGGGCTTTCCAGCATTCGTTTGTGCATATTGGTTTCGTTTCGCTTCTCCCAGCTGCAAGTCTGCTTTGACACTTGTAATTCTACCATAGTTGTCAGTCGTGTACGTGTAGCCTTCTTTTGTTTTGTAGATGATATTAGGCTTCAGCACTTTCTTTCTGCTCCATCTTGCGAAATGCTCGCCGTATTTGACGGTTACCGGCGGTACATGTGGCGCTGGAGTTCGTCTTCCGCTTGATGACGTTCCGTATGGTTTCGGCAGGATGACCTTGGCGAATTTTTGCAGTCCTTCTTTAAGCGTGACCCCGTTGACTGCGTTGTAAGGAACGCCTGCCGGCACTAAATCATGACGGGGATGATACGGGAGAATATCCGCAAGTGTGAGATCTCCGATTTGATTTAACTTGGTTTTGACGTGTTTTTTTGATACTTCAATGCCTGTGTTTACTTTTTGTTTGATGTGATCAACGGTTTGTTTTGAGACTGTTATGGCTTTTTGGGCTGTTGCTGATTTGCTTGCTGCTGTTTTGACTTTGGTCGTCACTTTGGCGGCTGTGCCAGTTTTTGAGACGGCTCCTACGCCTTTTGTGCCGACAATTGATGTGACAACAGTGCCAACCGCATATGACACCCATCTTGCTCTTGAGTAGGTGTCACCATTCACCATGTCTTTTTGATACGATTCTTCGATTGCCGCTGAAATGGCTTCATACGTTTTGATCGGGTGAGCCATCGCTCCGGTAATCGCTTCAACGGTTCCTCCCGGATCTGTGACCATATCCCACAGGCCTACGACCGCGTCTTTCCCGGAATCATAAAGGCCGACGGCAACCCCTTTGAAGCCTGCTTCAAGCTCACGCGTGTTTTCAATTTGGGTGAAGTATCTCTGTTGTTCAGCTGTCAGATTTTCATAGCCGATCGTTTTTGCCATTTCGTAGAATTCATCGGCATCTGCATAATCGTAGTTTTTCAGTCTTTCTTTCAGTTTCTCAATCTCGCGTTCCTTCGCTTCCTCTTTCTTAATCTTCAAGTAAGCCTCAGTCCGCTTTTCAATGTCGCCTTTTTTCTTATGTATGTCACTCTCACGGTACGCCTTGGCGTTGTAGTGGATGGGTGTGGCGTTTTTGCCTTTACCCGTTGCTTCTTGGAGCTTTTGGAAGTCGGATTTGATGAATTGTTCGTTTGGTTCAGACAGGGCGTATTCTGTTTTCAGGTCTTCGTCCAAGGCGTCCAATTTTTCCAGTGTTTTTTTGCGTTTGTCGTTGGCATCGGCCAGCTCGTCTTTGAAGGTTTCTGTTGAAAACAGGTCGAGCGGGAGGATGTCGTCGATATCGTTTAGGATGTCTTTCATCGCTTTTTTCTGTTCGGACATGATGGATTTAGATTTTTTATTGGCATTTGCCAGTTCGTGCTCCAGGAAGGATTCTTCGATGTATGCGTCTGAGAGGCCTTTGTCTTCGGCGGCTCCGGCGATGCTGTTGAAAAATGCGATTTTCATGTCGATGTAGTCGATCCACTGGTCGGCGACGCCGACGTGGTCGTGATAGAATGCCTTGATGTTGCTGGCGCCTTTTCCTGAGAATTCACTGTCACTGAGATCAGCGACTCCTTTTAACGCTTTTCTCAAGTTGACCATTTGCGTTCTTAGTTCTTTGTACTCTTTTGCACGGTCTGTCGCTTCCGAAAGCAGTGTTTTCGCTTCAAATACTTTCATGACCATTTCCCTTCTTTTGTTCGCTCAATATCAAAATTTTACCACGGGTCGGGATAAGGTGGGGGTGAGAACGTGTTTTGGTGGAAAAATGAGTCATTTGGCATGTGTCTTTATTCGTGGAGGGATTGGAGGAAACATGGTCGAAATGATATTGATTGCTACACATTTTTTGGAAGTTTGTATTCTATATTGTTTTTTAAGGAGCATGTTGATGACGAAAAAACGGATTACATTTGGTTTATTAGTTTTAATGGTATGTGTCATCCTGTTTGTTCTGTATGTTCAGTTACGCAATAAAGATAGTATTCCTGTCCAATCTTCCGCCATTCACCCCGAAGAAGACCGCATCTTTTTTATTTACTCCAATCCTTTCATAAAAGAAAGCGTGCTGCTTTCAACCTCTACAGGCGAACGGTTTAACAGGCGTACGTTTAAGGTGGCGGATGTGCCTTATATTCAAACGAAATCTTATGCATCAACAGACCTTGTATTATTGGCGGAACACGAGCCTTTTTACTACACGCTGGAGAAGGATGTGATCAAAGAGCATCCGCTGTCAGATCCATTTGCGTTTTGGTATGAGGGGAAGGATGTCACTATTGAGGCCTATAATGTTGATACGACGGGAAATGAGATCCACATAAACGACAGAAAAACGAAAAAGGAATATACCCTTACCTTGCCTCCGCTTGTCACAATGGGGGCCAGTGATGAGAACTTTATTTATATCATTCAAAGCATGTCTATTTACGTGATTGACAGAAAAACAGAGGAAATGATTGAGACCCTGAGCTTAGCCTCATACGCTGATCAATTCGCAGACTCGGAGGAATTTATCGTCGCGAGCTCGGATCATAAATTGACTGTGATTGAAAAAGGGACATGGAAGACGACATATATTGCGTATCCTGAAGATCTTGAATATGCAGATACTGTGTACTATGACAAAGAAAGCGGCAGTTTTTACGTGGCGTACGAGGACAAAGAGGGTGGAGCGAACTTGCTGGAATATGGGGAGGATTTTTCTATTCACACATACAGCTTGAAATTCCCTTATATGGAGGCGAAGTTTAAGGGGAATCTATTGTATATAGTTGCCCAGGAAGAGCATAAAAAGGGCATCGGCGGATACGTGGGTGTGTTTGATATCCATTCTAAGGAGATGCTTTATCAGTTTGATTTGCCTGAGGAACAGGTGAAGGTTCAGGATTTTGTTGTGGTTGACAATAAGTGAATACTATATGAAATAGAATGACAAAGACCCTTGCATAAAGGGTTCTTTTTTATGAAAAAAACAAATTGACAGGATGAAAAAACAATTTCTTCCTTCTATATTGTTTTCAAAATTTGGGATTGATAGAATATGACATATCTCATAGAGAAGGAGGGAAGCCGTTGAGTCAAGCCATACCGTCTTCGCGTGTTGGTGTTAAGATTAATGAATGGTATAAAATGATTCGCCAGTTCAGTGTTCCGGATGCTGAGATTCTGAAAGCGGAGGTTGAGCAGGACATTCAGCAGATGGAAGAAGATCAGGATTTACTGATCTATTATTCTCTGATGTGTTTTCGGCACCAGCTGATGCTTGATTATTTGGAGCCGGGAAAAACATACGGGAATCGCCCTACAGTGACAGAGCTTCTTGAAACGATCGAGACCCCTCAGAAAAAACTCACAGGTCTTTTGAAATACTACTCTTTGTTTTTCCGCGGCATGTATGAATTTGACCAAAAAGAATATGTGGAAGCGATCGGATATTATCGCGAGGCGGAGAAAGAACTGCCGTTTGTGTCAGATGATATTGAGAAAGCGGAATTCCATTTTAAAGTGGCAGAAGCGTATTATCACATGAAGCAAACCCATGTGTCGATGTATCATATTCTTCAAGCCTTGGACATTTATCAAAACCATCCTCTATACAGCATTAGAACGATACAAAGCTTGTTTGTGATCGCCGGCAACTATGATGATTTCAAACATTATGATAAAGCGCTCCCGCATTTAGAGGCGGCGCTGGAATTGGCAATGGACATTCAAAATGACAGGTTTATCGCCATTTCTCTATTGAACATTGCAAACAGCTATGACAGATCAGGAGACGATCAGATGGCTGTAGAACATTTCCAAAAAGCGGCGAAAGTAAGCAGAGAGAAAGTGCCTGATCTGCTTCCGAAAGTCTTGTTTGGATTAAGCTGGACATTATGTAAAGCGGGCCAAACACAGAAGGCGTTTCAGTTCATAGAGGAAGGATTAGACCATATCACAGCACGTTCTCACAAATTTTATAAAGAATTGTTTCTGTTCTTGCAGGCCGTGTACAAGGAGACTGTTGATGAACGAAAAATTCATGATCTTTTAAGCTATTTCGAAAAAAAGAACCTGCACGCTTACATTGAAGCATGTGCCCGGAGTGCTGCCGCTGTTTTTGAAAGCAGCTGTCACTTTGAACAAGCAGCTGCGTTTTATCGGAAAGTGCTGAAAGCCCAAGAAGATATTCTAAAAGGAGAGTGTTTATATGCCTATTAAGAAAAAAGTGATGATGTGTCTGGCTGTTACTCTAGTTTTCGGAAGCATGTCGTTTCCAACCCTGACAAACTCCGGTGGATTTAAGGAATCGACAGATCGAAATACGACGTATATCGATCATTCCCCTTACAAACTTAGTGATCAGAAGAAAGCCCTTAGCTAGGGCTTTTTCTTGCTTTACGGAAGACGTTCCATTTTCCACATCGCGGCATTCCTTCTATTTCTAACGCAAGACACTCGAAACAACCAAACCATTTGAGGTATAATGGATAAAGTGAATAACAGTATTTAGATTGATATATATGAAAGAGAGTGGAACATCATGGGCCGTAAGTGGAACAATATTAAAGAGAAGAAGGCGTCTAAGGACGCAAATACGAGTCGGATTTATGCGAAGTTTGGCCGTGAGATTTATGTGGCGGCGAAACAGGGCGAGCCTGATCCGGAATCCAACCAGGCGCTGAAGGTTGTGCTTGAACGTGCGAAGACTTACAGCGTGCCGAAAAACATCATTGAACGTGCGATCGAGAAGGCGAAGGGCGGAGCGGAAGAGAATTACGATGAGCTTCGTTATGAGGGCTTCGGGCCGAACGGATCAATGATTATCGTTGATGCGCTGACGAATAATGTAAACCGTACGGCGCCGGAAGTGCGTGCGGCGTTCGGGAAAAACGGCGGAAACATGGGTGTGAGCGGATCTGTTGCTTACATGTTTGACGCGACGGCTGTAATCGGTGTGGAAGGCAAAACGGCTGACGAAGCGCTTGAAATCCTGATGGAAGCGGATGTTGATGTACGTGACATTTTAGAAGAGGATGACAGCGCGATCGTGTATGCCGAGCCTGATCAATTCCATGCGGTGCAAGAGGCGTTTAAAAACGCGGGTGTCGAGGAATTTACAGTAGCGGAGCTGACAATGCTTGCGCAAAGTGAAGTAACGCTTCCGGATGATGCAAAGGAACAGTTTGAAAAATTGATTGATGCATTAGAAGATTTGGAAGATGTTCAGCAGGTATATCATAACGTTGATTTAGGTGAGTAAGGAGTGAGCAGGCTGTTATGGCCTGCTTTTTTTGTCCCGGAAATTGTTTTAGCTGTATGTAGGCGGCCGCCTATACGATCTATAAGATATTCTCATACTCTGGACTGTAACCTATGTGAAGGAGAGAGTAAATATGACTGATACAAGACATATGTATGGCGGACCTGGTTTTGGTCATTATCAGGGCTTTGGTATTGGCCACCCGGGCTATGGCATGCAAAGCACAGGCTATCCGGGCTATGGCATGTATGGAGGCCACCCGGGCTATGGCATGCAAGGCTACCCAGATCACGGCATACATGGAGGAGTCGGCGGCTATCCGGGATATGGTGGGTACGGCGGTTACCCAAGCGGCGGCTATGGAGGCTCTCCGGGAACTGGAAGCTATCCGAGCATGCACCATGAAAATGATGGCCATCACCACTATTATCACCATCATCATGATGGAAAAGATAATCTTCATCACCATCATCACCATGTTGGAAAGGATAATCATCACCACCATCATGATGGTCATTATGGCCACCATCATCACCATATGGGCCACTGGGGAAAAGACGGTTATAAATAAAGAAGATGATGATAAAAAGAGGACACTCTTGCAGATCAAGAGTGTTTTTTTAGCTTTTTTCTTGACTGTTCAGTCTGGAAAATGGTAACATTTGTTTCAGGAGGTGATCATTTTTTGGGGAGGAATAAAGAATTTGATACGGCGCTTGTTCTTCACAGGGCGATAGAGGTTTTTGGAGAGTATGGCTACGAAGGAACGTCTCTTCAGGATCTGCTCTCTCATTTAGGCATTGCGCGCCAAAGTTTGTATGATACGTATGGAACGAAGCGTGATTTGTTTTTGTCCGCTGTGAAATCGTATCTTGAAGGGAAAAACGCTGCCGTTATGGAAAGGCTTGAAGCGCCAGGATCTGTAAAGGAAGCCATTCGTGATATTTTTCAGGAGGGTGTCAATGCCCTGAGGGATCCGGAACGGGCGAAGGCGTGCTACATTATTAACAGCGCGATTGAACAGATCCCGCATGACCCTGAGCTTGCCCGGTATTTTGAAAGACAATCCAAGCAGCTTGAGGACGCTTTTTATCACGGGCTTTTAAGAGCGAAGGATCAAGGAGAATTGAATGGCGAAGATACTGATATATCTGCGCTTGCTCGGTACCTGAATCAGAGCAGGCTGTCACTGACATTTATTGCAAAAGTGACGGCAGATATGGATCGGCTTCAGGACCATGTTGACGTGAGTTTATCAGTGCTTGATTAACATGTGGTAAAGGATTCTTTGCCCATGTATGTACTTTTTGGACTGAATAGTCTAGAAATAAAAATGAGGTGATGATGAATGTTGATGAATGAGTTTGAAAAAGCATGTGAAACATTGAGAAAGTTTATGGCTTATATGCTTGAGAAGGACATGAAGAGCTGGACGGAGCTTTGGGATGAGAATGCTGTATTTGAGTTTCCTTATGCGCCGGAGGGATCACCAAAAAGAATAGAAGGAAAAGCGGCCATTTACGATTATATTAAAGATTATCCTAAGCAGATTCATCTTTCTTCATTTACCGCTCCGACAGTGTACCGTTCAGCAGACTCGAATACGGTGATTGCGGAGTTTCAATGTGACGGCCATGTGATTGAGACTGGACTGCCTTATCGCCAAAGCTATATCAGTGTCATCGAAACGAGAGACGGCCGCATTGTGCGTTATAGGGATTATTGGAATCCGCTTGTTGTAAAAGAGGCCTTTGGAGGATCATTTTTGCAAACAGAGGAGAGTGGGAAATGATGAAACAGAATCCGATTTTAATCACGGGCGGGACCGGCACAGTCGGCAGCCGAATCGCCAGCCGTTTAATAAAGCTGGGATACAGAGTGCGTATTGCAAGCCGGAAAAAGGGCGCGCTTGCTGATGCTGAGTATGTGTATTTTAATTGGAAGTACGCCTCCAGTTTTACGCCTGCTCTGGAACAGGTAAAACAGATCTATCTTGTTGCTCCGGTCGGTGTATTTGATCCGGCTCCCTATGTGCTTCCCTTTTTAAAGGAAGCAAAGCGTCTCGGCGCAAAGCGGGTAGTGATGCAAAGTGCGTCTGTTGTCTCCGAGAACGGTCCCGTGTTTGGCGCGCTTCACCAGGCAGTGCGCGAGTTTCCAGAATGGACGGTGCTGCGGCCCTCATACTTTATGCAAAATTTCATCAATGTCCAGCACCGCATGTCTATTCAAACGGAGGGGCGCATCACAACGGCTTCGGGTGAAGGAAAACTTGGGTTTATTGACGCTGATGACATCGCAGAAACAGCCGTCAGGGCTTTGATTGATGATGTTCCTCATCAAACACATCATATTCTGACAGGTCCCGAGGCGCTGAGCTATGCCGAAGCGGCGGAGATCATTGGAGCTGCGGCGGGACGCCGGGTGGAGCATGTCAGCATTTCTCGTTCCGAGCTGCAGCATAAAATGGAGGCAGGAGGTTTGCCCGCGGATTATGCCCATTTTATGGCGAAGCTTGATGAGGCAATTAGCCATGGTGCGGAACATCGGGTAACGGATACAGTGAAGCGTGTGACGGGAAAAGAACCTCGTTCGCTGTCAGAGTTTGCGGCTGCTCATGCTGCATATTGGACCTCATTTTGGACTGAATAGTCTAGAAAGACCTTCGGCGCTTCCGAAGGTCTTCTTATTGAAAAAGCTAAGTCGTGTTTTAGTCATAATCATGCCTCCTGCCTCATACCTATTAAGGTCATTGTTTTTGAGAAAGGAGGAGCCGGAATGAAGGATATGCAGCCGTTTACGCCTGTCAAATCATATACGCCCTTTCACAGCCGTTTTGATCCCTGTCCGCCCATAGGGAAGAAATATTACAGAACGCCCCCTAACCTTTATATGACCTTTCAGCCTGAGCACATGGAGCAGTTTTCGCCGATGGAGGCTTTGAGGAAAGGCACCCTTTGGAAGGATCTCTATGATTTTTATGAAAACCCTTATCGAGGGGGAGACGCACATGGCAAAAAAGGTTGACGCCGAATATTATCGTCAGCTAGAGCAAATACAGGCTGCTGATTTTGTGCTTGTTGAGCTGAGTCTTTATTTAAATACACATCCTCATGATGAAGATGCGTTGAAGCAATTCAATCAATATTCCGGCTATTCAAGGCACTTAAAAAGACAGTTCGAATCCTCTTACGGACCGCTTCTGCAGTTCGGCAACAGCCCCGCGGGCAAGGATTGGGATTGGGGAAAAGGGCCATGGCCGTGGCAAGTATAAGGAGGAATGCCTGAATGTGGGTGTATGAAAAGAAGCTGCAATACCCTGTCAAGGTCAGTACGTGCAACCCGACGCTGGCGAAGTATTTGATTGAGCAGTATGGCGGAGCGGACGGCGAGCTGGCCGCGGCTCTCCGGTATTTGAACCAGCGTTATACGATTCCTGATAAGGTCATCGGCCTTTTAACAGATATCGGCACGGAGGAGTTTGCCCATTTGGAAATGATTGCGACCATGGTCTATAAGTTAACGAAAGACGCCACACCGGAGCAGCTGCGTGAAGCTGGGCTTGGCGATCATTACGTCAATCACGACAGCGCGCTTTTTTATCATAATGCGGCGGGCGTGCCGTTTACCGCGAGCTATATCCAAGCGAAGGGCGATCCGATTGCCGATTTATACGAAGATATTGCCGCAGAAGAAAAGGCGCGGGCGACGTATCAATGGCTGATTGATATTTCGGATGATCCTGATTTAAACGATTCCCTGCGTTTTTTGCGTGAGCGTGAAATCGTACACTCTATGCGCTTCAGAGAAGCGGTTGAAATTTTAAAAGAAGAACGGGATAAAAAGAAGATTTTCTAATAGGCAGATTGGCCTCTCTTTCATACACCCTTTTACATACAGAGAAAATGGTCTGTTTTTGCAGTTTGGTCTGCATTATAATCAAGGTGTGTGTGCAAGCTTACTTTTTGATTGGGAGGCCTTTATGACAGCTTTTAAGATTGAGAACGAAACGATTGCAGATGGATTTTACGCGTGTCCGGCCGTCTATGAGGATGCAGAATCGATTACCGGGTTGCTCGTCCGAACAGCTGAATGGCTCCGGGATCGGGGTTCTAACCAATGGAGCGGACTTCTCAAAGGGCAAGATATACATGATATCACGGGGTCAATTGAAAAGGGACATGTGTTTGTGTTTAAAAAAGATGAAGAGCTTGCGGCTGTCGTGATGCTGCTGCCTGCACCGAGCGAGTGGGACCGGACGCTTTGGGGAGACGATGGGCATGAGGAGTCCATTTATTTACACCGCCTCGCAGTAAGCCGCCGGTTTGCGGGACAGGGGCTTGGAGCCCGCGTCCTTCAGTGGGCGGAGACGGGCATACACTTTCCGGAAAAAACGCGGATCCGGCTTGACTGTGTCGCTGATAGTGACGCCCTGCATTCCTTTTATCGGCGTATGGGATATGAATTCATGGGTGCTGATGCGTCCGGATATCATTTGTTTGAGAAAGAGATTACGGCAGAATAAGCGTCCTTTGCAGGGGGCTTTTTTGTCTTTTTCTAAAAGGGAGGCAGGCGATGTGTGGTCAATATTATTTGTGACAGGGATTGTGACGGCTTGTCTGTTTGCTGGCGTATCCGTATTGATGCGGATGAGATTTCCTGACAAAAGTCGGCCGGAATGGATGTTGGCCGGGCTGATCGTCCTTGGTGTGTTTGCGATCTGGTACAGCCTCGTGTATGTACGCGGCTGGGAAGGGGCTGCGCTCGGAATGCTTGGATTCAATGTCATTTTCGGAGCCATTGCCGGATATTTGATCGATAAGGCCATCCGGCGTTACAGGAAAAGATAAGGCTGCTGCCGTCTCTCAACAGGTCGAAATTTTCACAGACCGGCAGGAATTTTCTTTCGAAAGGAGAAATACATATTACTTTAAAATGAAAGCGTTTTCCAAAGCAGGAAGGTGATGTTGATGATACACAGTGTGGCAAATGGGCTGAATCATTTTTGTACGTGGGTGATGAGACTGGCCTATTTGAATGTGCTTTGGATTTTGTTTTCTCTTGCAGGCCTGGTTGTATTTGGGCTGATGCCCGCTACTGCCGCGATGTTTACAGTGGCGAGAGAATGGGCGAAGGGGAATACAGATGCCCCGGTGTTTTCTGTCTTTTTTCGGACGTTTAAAAAGGAATGGCGGGCATCACAGATCCTCGGGCTTATCGTTGTGACGGCTGCCCTGTTTCTGTTTGCGGATATGCGGATAGCGGCTCAGATGGACCAGCCTGTGCTCGTCAATGTATTCGTGAGCATTAGTTTGATTTTCGCGTTTGTTGTGCTGTATGTGTTCCCGGTATTTTCTCATTTTGACGTAAAAATCAGAGAGGTGCTGAGCATCAGCTTTTTCATTGCCTTCAGTCGTCCGGCGGTGACGCTTTTGATGGCAGCGGGCGCTGTCGGTGTGCTTTGTCTCGTTCTGTTTCATGTCACGTTTCTATTGTTTTTCAGCGGGAGTTTACTCAGCCTGATCTTAACGAAGCTGTCCTTTAAAGCGTTTCGGTCAATGGATCAGCGGCAGGAGAAAGAAAAGGCGGCATGAAGAAAAGAGTTGCTGGCTGGTACAGGCGGATGAAGATTAAGGATAAGCTGTTTGTGTTTCTATCGTTGATTATGGCCGTATCCTTTCTGTTTGTATACAGCGGGGTCCAGTATGCCTTTCATGTGTATGATGAGCAGATTTACCGCAAGTCCTCGGAGGTGCTTCGGATGTCTTCTGAAAGGATCGAAGACGAGCTGAAGAAGATAGAGGATGTGTCATATGAAATCATTACAGACGAACAGATTCAGCGCATCCTGAGCATGCAAAATCGGGATGATACGTATGATCAATATCAAATGAAGCAGGAGCTGTGGGATCAGCTTGCGGGATATGCCAGCGATGAAAAGTACATCGATTCCATTCATGTGATTGATGCCCGCGGCTCAGAGTATTCAGCCGGAAGCAGTTCTTCAGATCTTTTGCAGCAGGAGCAGGAAGAGGTATTTAAGCGAGCGAAAGCGAAAAGTGGAAGAAATCTTTGGATGACGCTCGGCGGGTCAGACCCCGTCCTGATTTCAGCACGGCAGATCAGGTCCTATCACCAGCTGAGTCTGAACGGCTTGGGCATGGTACTGATCCAGGTCAATGTAAAACAGATGATTCGTGATGTGCCGAAGGATTGGGGCGATTCAGTCGGAGACATTATGATTGCTGACCAAGGCGGTAATTTGGTGTATACGGCACATGCATCAGCGCATGTTCCTGAGGCAGCAAAAGAGACGTTGAAGCACCCCGGTTATGACTTGATAAAAAAGAATGGCAAACGTTACTTTATTTCTTATCTTCAATCATCCTACCAAAATTGGAGCTACTATAACGTTATCCCCTTTGATCAGATGTTCGCAAAAATTTCCTTTATGAAAACAGTGATCGGCACATGCTTTCTTCTCTTTTTCTGTGTGGTTTTGCTTTTCGGAAGGAAAATCGCCAACAGCATCACGGAGCCGATTGAACAGCTTGTGACCGCGATGAAATCGGTACAGCACAGCGGCATTGAAGCAGGTGTGTCGCTTTCTCTGCCGGAACATACACAGGATGAGGCCGGCATGCTGAACCGCCATTTTACTGTCATGATGAAACGGATTAATGAGCTGATGGAAGAAAATGTGGAAAAACAGCTCATCATTAAAGAAACCGAATTGAAAGCACTGCAAGCCCAGATCAATCCGCATTTTTTATATAACACGCTCGAGTCCATCAATTGGCTGGCCAAGGCGAATCAGCAAAAGCAAATCTCAAAAATGGTGGAATCGCTCGGTTTTCTTCTGCGAAACAGCATACATATGAAGAAGGATATCGTGACCATTCAGGAGGAGGCGGACATTGTACGTCACTATATGACCATTCAGCGATTTCGATTTGAAGAGCGCCTGAAATTCACGTTGGATATTGACGATGAGGTGAAGCATTGCCTCATTCCGAAACTGACGCTCCAGCCGCTTGCGGAAAATGCGATTCAATACGCGCTTGAACCCTTTACAAGGCCATGCGCCATCCGGATTCAGGCGAAAAAGGCGAAGGGCTGTGTCTGTATTACGGTCGAAGATAACGGCCCTGGCATGGATGGACGGATTCTTGAATCAACGGGTGGAAGAGGAATCGGACTTTGGAATATTCGCGAGCGCATCAGCCTGACATTCGGAGAGCCATACGGATTGCGGATTCATAGTGAGCATGAAAAGGGGACGAGGATTGTGATCACAATACCGTGCCGAAATGAGGTGGTGTGATGTATAAAATACTGCTGGCTGATGATGAGAGGATTATCCTTGATGGAATGGCGGGAATCATTGAGTGGGAGTCGCTTGGCGCCTCATTGATCGGAAAAGCGCAGAACGGACATGAAGCATATGAAAAGATTGTACATAAGCAGCCGCATATCGTCATCACAGACGTCAAAATGCCCGGCATGGACGGGCTTGAGCTGATCAAAAAGGTGTCAGCCGTCAGCCCGTCGGTGCAATTTATCGTCCTGTCCGGGTTTGGAGAGTTTGAGTACGCAAAGGAAGCCATGAAATATGGGGTGAAGCATTATTTGCTGAAACCCTGCAATGAACAGCAGATTATCAGCTCGCTGGAGGAAATCATTGCTGAGCTGAAGCGGCAAGATGTGCACAAAAAGAAAACAGCCCATCTGAAACACGAGCTGGACCATATCCGTTCCTTTGCAGCCGATCAATACTTGGAAGGCTTGATCGCCGGTGTGGCCCAGCTTTCTCCGCCGCCTTCACTTGCCGGAAAAAAGATCCGCCTCTTGATCTTAAAAGGGGAACAATCTATTGATGCTGCAGCCAGAGAGGCACTCGGATCGGCACTGACAGCGGTTTGCAGCAGCGGTGAATGGACCGTGCTCGCCGTAGAGGAGAACGCCGCTGAAAAGGTGGCGGAGGTTTTTGCGGACCGCAAGATGGCCATCAGTCAGGCGGGAGAACTCCGGCACGCGGGGCAGCTGTTTCGTGACACAGCTGAAGCGTCTGGTGACCTGCATGGGAGCGCAGTGATTTCAAAAATGATCAGGCTTATTGCCGACGAGCTCGGAAATCCGAATCTGTCCTTAAAATGGGCGGCGAAGGATATGCTGTTTATGAATCCTGATTATCTCGGGAAGTTATTTAAGCAGGAAACAGGCGAGAAATTTTCCCAATATGTTACACGGGTGCGTCTTGAGCATGCGATGAAGCAGATGAAAATAAGGAGGGACGTGAGCGTTTCAGAAATTGCTGAAGAAATCGGGTTTGGCGATAATCCGAAGTATTTCAGTCTTGTTTTTAAAAAATATACCGGTCTGACACCGTCAGAATTCAGAAGAAAACAGGGAGGCGCTTCCGCAGGATAGCCATCTCTGTTTTTTTGACTTTCGCCACTGTTTTTTGAGTGTTTCGCCCTATCCGAACGCTTTAAAATAAAATGTAAGCACTTACATTAAAGGGGGGATTGGTTTGAAGAAGATTTGTTACGTGCTGTTATCCCTTGTCTGCGTCTTTTTGTTCAGCGGATGTTCAGCGGGTGAAGAGGCCTCGGGAAAAAAAGAAGATGTTACACTCAGAATCGCGTGGTGGGGCGGGCAGCCAAGGCATGATTATACAACTAAGGTAATTGAACTATACGAGAAAAAGAATCCGCACGTCCATATTGAAGCGGAATTTGCGAACTGGGATGACTACTGGAAAAAGCTTGCGCCCATGTCTGCCGCCGGCCAGCTTCCTGATGTCATTCAAATGGATACCGCTTACTTAGCCCAATACGGAAAGAAGAACCAGCTGGAAGATTTAACGCCGTATACAAAGGATGGAACGATTGACGTCAGTTCAATCGACGAGAATATGCTGTCGGGCGGAAAAATCGACAATAAGCTTTATGGATTTACGCTAGGTGTCAACGTGCTGTCTGTGATTGCCAATGAAGATTTGCTGAAAAAAGCCGGTGTGTCTATCAATCAGGAAAACTGGACGTGGGAGGATTACGAGAAGCTGGCGTATGATCTTCAGGAAAAAGCCGGTGTCTACGGTTCCAACGGAATGCATCCGCCTGATATTTTCTTCCCTTATTATTTGCGCACAAAGGGTGAGCGCTTTTATAAAGAAGACGGCACTGGCCTCGCGTATCAAGATGATCAGCTGTTTGTCGATTACTTTGAACGGCAGCTGAGGCTAGTGAAAGCGAAAACGTCCCCAACACCTGATGAAAGCGCACAGATTAAAGGGATGGAAGACGATTTTATCGTCAAAGGCAAATCAGCGATTACATGGAACTACTCCAATCAATATTTGGGCTTTGCCCGGCTGACAGACTCGCCGCTGTCTCTCTATCTGCCGCCGGAGCAAATGCAGGAAAAGGCGCTGACACTGAAGCCCAGTATGCTGTTTTCCATTCCGAAAAGCTCTGAGCATAAAAAAGAGGCAGCGAAATTTATTAATTTCTTCGTGAATAATGAGGAAGCGAACCAGCTGATTAAAGGCGAGCGAGGCGTTCCAGTCTCCGACAAGGTGGCGGATGCGATTAAACCGAAGCTGAATGAGGAAGAAACCAACATCGTGGAGTATGTAGAAACCGCGTCAAAAAACATCAGCAAAGCCGATCCGCCAGAGCCTGTGGGAAGCGCGGAGGTCATCAAGCTGCTGAAAGATACGTCAGATCAGATTCTGTATCAGAAGGTATCGCCGGAAAAAGCCGCCAAAACGTTCCGGAAAAAGGCCAATGAGATATTAGAGAGGAATAATTGACGGGAAATGGGGCTGACGCAATGAAAAAAAGCCGGAGTATAAGAAAAGACAATCTGGCGGGATATGCTTTTATTTCTCCGTTTATCATCGGGTTCCTATGCTTTACGGTGATTCCGATGGGGGCGTCCCTGTTTCTGTCCTTCACGAGCTATGACTTGTTTACGGCGCCGAAATGGATCGGGCTCGACAACTTTAAGGAAATGTTTACGGGTGACGAAAAGTATTGGCAGTCTCTGAAGGTGACGTTTACGTATGTGCTTGCCGGGGTTCCGCTCCGCCTCGGCTTCGCGCTTTTTATCGCTGTCATTTTAAACAATGCAGCAAAAGGAACGGCCATTTACAGAACGCTCTTTTATCTGCCTTCGATCATCGGCGGGAGCGTCGCCGTGGCGATTATGTGGCGCAATATTTTTGGCAATGACGGGGTCATCAATGCGCTGCTGTTTTTTGTCGGGATTGATCAAAAAATTCTTTGGTACCAGAATCCGACAAGTGCGCTGTGGACATTGATTCTGCTGTCCGTCTGGCAGTTCGGGTCGTCAATGCTGATTTTTTTGGCCGGGCTGAAAAACATTCCGTCTTCGTATTTGGAAGCGGCAAGTGTGGATGGGGCAAATCGGGTGCAGCGTTTCTTCAAGATCACGCTTCCGATCCTTACACCGATTATTTTCTTTAACCTAGTGATGCAGACGATTTCTGCTTTTATGACATTTACACCTGCCTATATCATTTCGAAGGGCGAGGGCGGGCCGCTTGACGGGACACTTCTCTATTCGCTCTATTTGTTCCAGCGTGCGTTTAACTATTTTCAAATGGGCTACGCATCGGCGATGGCGTGGGTCATGCTTGTCATTGTCGGGCTGATTACGCTCATATTGTTTAAAACATCGTCATATTGGGTTCATTACGAGTCAAAGGAGGAATGACGGATGGAGCCGGTCAACCAGCCTGTCAGAGAAGCCCCGGTTTTTGAGAGAAAAAAAGCCGGGCGCGTCAGTCCCAAACGCATACTGTTCCATGTTTTTACGGCAACGCTGGCGGTGTTGCTGCTGTACCCGGTTATTTGGCTGTTTGTCAGCTCGTTTAAAGAAAGCGCCAGTATTTTTACAACCTCACATTCTCTCATTCCAGACCCTTTTATTCTCAGTAACTATGCTGAAGGGTGGAAGGGCATTGCGGGACAGCCGTTTCTGACGTTTATTAAAAACTCGGCGATTATTGTCGGGCTGTCAACAATCGGTGCCGTCATGTCATCGGCTGTCATTGCGTACGGATTTGCGCGTATACCGTTTAAGGGAAAAAAATTTTGGTTTGCGTGCATGATGGGGACGTTAATGCTGCCTCATGAAGTGTTGATGATTCCGCAGTATATTATGTTTGCGAAATTAGACTGGCTGAATTCCTTTAAACCAATTGTCGTTCCGCAATTTTTCGGGCATGCGTTTTTTATCTTTCTGATGATCCAGTTTATCCGGACGATTCCCGAGGAGCTGGATGAAGCCGCGCGAATCGACGGATGCGGACGCTTTGCCTGCTTTTGGCGGATCATTCTCCCGCTGATTGCCCCCGCGCTTGCGACGTCTGCGATTTTCTCCTTCTATTGGAAGTGGGAGGAGCTGATTCAGCCGCTCTTGTATTTGAATAAGCCGGAGCTTTACCCTGTTTCACTTGCGCTGAAGCTTTTTCTCGATACAGAGTCGGCTTCGAACTGGGGCGCGATGTTTGCCATGTCAGCCGTCTCGTTATTGCCTGTGATTCTTGTTTTCTTTTTGTTTCAGAAATATATCGTTCAGGGCATCAGTACGACCGGATTAAAATAAAAAGGAGTGTTGCAGATGGCACAGCTTATCTTTGATGAAGAAAAGGTGACGTCGGTTATTGACCGGATCGTGAAACGGACATTTCAGATGGATTTTGCGTGGGATTGGCCGGGCGGCGTTGCGTTTTACGGTGTGGCGGAGGCCTATGAAGCGACGGAAAACGAGGAATATATCAATCTGTTAAAAACGTGGGTGGATGAACAGCTGGAGGATGGGCTGCCGCCGCTTTCGATCAACGGAGTTTCCATTGGGCATACGCTTTTGTTCCTCCACAAGGTGACAGGTGATGACGTGTATTTGGAAACAGCGGCCGAGATGGCGGAATATGTGCTGCATAAGGCGCCGCGCTTTGGCGAGGGTATCCTTCAGCATACGGTGAATGCGGCAGAATACGTATTCCCTGAACAGGCATGGGCGGATACGCTGATGATGGCTGGGCTGTTTATGCTGAGAATCGGGCGGGTCATGGAGCGTGAGGATTATTTTGAAGACGGCCTGCGCCAGTTTCACGGACATGAGGATGTGCTTCAGGACCCTGTCACGAATTTGTACTACCACGCCTGGGACAACAAAGCGCAAAATCATCTGTCGGGGATTTATTGGGGCAGGGCGAACGGCTGGGCGGCACTCACGATGGCAAAGGCGCTCCCGCTTATTGAGGTGACACATCCTTCCTTTATGATCATCGACGGATCGCTCAGAGACCAGCTGAGCGCGCTTGTCCGGCTTCAGGATGAATCAGGGCTGTGGCATACAATTTTGGATGATCCGGATTCTTATCTGGAGGTTTCGGCATCAGCGGGTATTGCTTCTGCTCTGATGTCGAGCGGAAAGCTGTATACAAAATATGTGCAGAAATCGCTTGCCGCCATTTTGGATGCAGTGGAAGAGGACGGACGGGTCAGCAGGGTATCGGCCGGGACAGCCGTCATGAAAAATGCCGAAGGATACAAACAGGTGCCTTACAAACGAATACAAGGATGGGGGCAGGGACTTGCGCTGACGTTTCTTGCTGATGTTTTGAAAACGAAAAAACGCTTGTATCAGTAAAGATAGCGGCGGGGGGAGAGGGATGAAAAAACAGCCTCAACAGAAGGAACGGGTTTCTCGCTGGAAGGGAACGTATTTCAAAAGAAACTTTGTCTTCATTTTGCTGATTGCCTGTATTCCCGGATTGCTGACTGGCGGCGCAATCTACTTTCTTTCGATCGACAAGGTGGAGAAAGAGCTGCAGAGATCGCATGAAACACAGGTGGCGCGTGAGGTCAGCCGAATGGATGAGAAGCTGGGAGTGCTTGAACTGGCACTCACCCAGATGGCCTACGATTCTTCACTGATGAACGGATTGGCCGAGAGGGATTTGGAGAAAGACTTTACGTTCTCCTATCAATTAACGAAAAAGCTGTTTCTTTTGCGGGATCAGCAGCCGCTGATCGAGCAGGCTTCCATCTTTCTGAACAGCCCCCGGCCACTTGTGCTGAGCCCTGAATACAGCGCTTTGACAGAACAGGAGGCGCTTCGCAAGTATCGCTCGCTGCTTGCCTCAGACCACAGCATTTATTGGAAACGGTCGGGAAACCAAGCGATGCTGATCCAGCTCATTCCGGGCGCGGCGGAGAAACCGTTCGGCGCGATCATGCTGGCGGTTGATCCGAAAGAAATGGAATCAATCCTGCAAAGCTTGTCCCCCTATCCTGATGGCAGTGCGTTGCTTTTAGATCAAAATCGAGAGGTGCTGTTTCATGAGGGGGAAAAAGATTTTGAAAAGACTTTACTTCATGAGATAAAAAAACAGCCTGCTGAGAACGGCCATTTTCAGATGGAATGGAAAGGCAAGGTGTATTCTGTCTCCTTTGGAGAAATGAACCGGATGCATCAGCAATGGACCTTTGTGTCAGCGGCGCCTCTTTCAGCTATTACAGCGCCGATGGTGTTTTTATCAAAAGTGATCATCGTGATGCTGGTCATTTGCATCGGTTTGGCGGTGTGCATGACATGGTATGCATCAAAAAAAATCTATCGTCCCATCCAGCATTTGCTTGGCTTGTTTACCGGAGGAGAGAAGAAAACATGGCAGGCGTCCGGGCAGGATGAATTCAAATGGATTGAAAAGAGATGGCAGGATCTATCCCTTGAAAGCCGGAAGCTCCAACAGCAGCTCCTGCGGCAGACGCCCCATATGAAAAAGAGTTTTTTGCAGCATCTCTTACAGAGCGATTTTTACTATGACAACGAGGAAAGCCTCAGATTTCGGATGGAGGAGGCTGGCTGGAACATCGGCGGAAACGTGTTTCATGTGCTTGATCTACAGGTGACAGGGCTCCGCTGTGAAAAAAGCATCTTCCGTGAAGGTGATGAACAGCTTGCCGTGTTTACACTGACTAATATCGCTGAGGAATTGGCGGCTAAACGCGTTTTTCAGCTCTCCATACTTGATATCGGCCGGCTTTCTGTCACCGTTCTTGTGATGAAAACAAACAGCTCTGATCTGAAGGCGTATATAACGGAGCTGGCACGCCAATTTGGAGATGTAACCGGACTATGCCTGACCTCGACATTGAGCAGCAAGACGGAGCGTGTCACGGAAATTCCTTCTTTATTTCAGGATGTGAAATGCGGCAAATCCCGCAGGAAGTTTGCTAACCGGGATCAGGTCATTGATTTGCAGGCCGACTTCCCTCGGGATGAGCAGTTCGCTCCTTATTACCCTTTTGAGCTGGAAAAACAAATTGTTCAGACCATCCGGCTGGAAAGAAAACAGGAAGCCAAGGAACTGATAGATGGATGTATGAAGGAACTGTCGGAAAAAGCGGCCATAGACAGGCATGTGCATTCCGCCCTGATTCAGCTGTTTTCCCGCATTCAGGAGGATATTTTGCATTCCGGGCTCAATCCCAGCGAACTGTTTCAGCACCGGAATCCGTTTCTTGATATTTCAGAATTGCGCGAACCTAACGAAGCGGCGGCCTGGCTGATGGATGTAGTGGTGACGCCTTACCTTTCCAAGCTTGAGGGCAGAAAAAACAGACAGCAAAAGCAGCTGGCAGAACGTGTGATTGCGATGATTCACGAACAGTATATGGCGGACATTTCATTGGAAAGCTGTGCCGATGCGCTTGGCATGAATTCCTATACGTTAAGCAAGGCATTTAAGCAAGTGACCGGCATTAATTTTATCGATTATGTGACCCAGATCAGAATCGAAAAGGCGAAAGAACTGCTGGTCAATACGAATAAAAAAATTCATGATGTGTCTGAAGAAGTCGGCTATCGCCACAATTATTTCAATCGGATTTTTAAAAAACAGGTCGGCATGCCGCCGGGTGTCTTCAGGCAAATGTATCAGGAAACGCCGTGAAAGGAGAGAACATGTGATGAAGAAACCGATTCAAGTATTTTTAGCGGGGGATTCCACTGTGAGTGACTGCCCGCCTCATGAAGCGCCGATGGCGGGGTGGGGGCAGGTATTCGGGCAATTGTTTTCTGAAGGTGTGCTGGTCCGCAATCATGCCAAAGGAGGAGCGAGCACCAATTCTTTTGTGGAGGAAGGAAGGCTTCAAGCAATTGCCGAGCACATCACACAAGGCGATTATTTGTTGATTCAATTCGGCCACAATGACCAAAAACCGCGGGGGACGAAGCCGTACTCCACATTTCAGCAGTTTCTTACCTTGTTTGCAGATACGGCACGCGAAAAGGGCGCGCATCCTGTGTTCGTCACATCGGTGCAGCGCCGCCGCTTTGATGAAAACGGACGGATCGAGCATACGCTCGGTGAGTATCCCGATGCGATGAAAGCACTGGCGAAGGAGCTCGATGTACCTGTGATTGATCTGCTTGCGAAAACAAAGGTGCTGTATGAAGCATACGGGCCGGAGGAGTCGAAGCGATTGTTCGTTTGGTTTCAGCCGAATGAACATCCGAATTACCCGGACGGCATTGAGGACAATACGCATTTTTCGGAAAAAGGTGCAATGGAGGTTGCGAAGCTTGTGGCAGAAGGCATTGAAGAGCTCGGACTTCCGCTTAAGGACCACCTTGTGAGCCGGGAGGGAAAAGAACATGTATAAGGAAGGCGCTTGCTTGTACCGCAATCCGCTCCGGTCTAAAAGCGATGTGAAGGATTGGCGGATGGAGGGAGGCGGACAGATCTCATTTGACGATCACAGCTTGCACCTGTCACATGTCCAGGATGAAGCGCACTTTGTCTTTTGGTGTCCGGAAACCTTTCCAGACGGCATCATTGTGACATGGGACTTCTCTCCGATCGAGCAGCCTGGACTGTGTATGCTGTTTTTTGCCGCTGCGGGTATTCGCGGCGAGGATTTGTTTGACCCAAGTCTCAGGAAAAGAACAGGAACATACCCTGAGTATCATTCAGGAGATATCAATGCCCTCCACCTGTCGTATTTCCGCAGAAAATACGCGGAGGAAAGAGCGTTCCGCACCTGCAATTTAAGAAAAAGCCGCGGTTTCCATCTCGCCGCAATGGGGGCCGATCCGCTGCCTTCTCCAGACGACGCTGATTCTCCGTATCGTATGAAGCTGATCAAAGACAAAGGCTATGTGCACTTTTCAATCAATGGTCTGCCCATTCTTGAGTGGATGGACGACGGCAGCACATATGGGCCTGTGTTAACAAAAGGAAAAATCGGGTTCCGGCAGATGGCCCCCATGAAAGCCGTTTACAGGGATTTTGCCGTGCATCAAGCGGTGAGAAGATGAAGACGACTGTAACGGATGCGCTTTATGCAGGCTGCGAAGCGGTGGTGAAAATAGCATGGCTCAACGGGCTGTGGCTGTTGTTTACACTTTTGGGCGGCGTTCTTTTCGGATGGGCGCCGAGCACAGCTGCGATGTGTGCCGTTATAAGGAAATGGCTGATGGGGCAAAAGGATGTCCCGATATTTTCGTTATTTCTCGATACCTATAAAAAAGAGTTTCTCAAGGTTAATGCGATCGGATTGGCGTTTTCGGCTCTTTTGCTCATATTGTCTGCCAACTATCATTATTTTTCTGCCAGTACGAATTGGCTGTCCTTTGCCGTAACAAGCTGCACGCTGCTTGCAGGGCTTTTGTATATCATCGCGCTGATGTATGTGTTTCCCCTTTATGTGCATTACCAGCTCCCGCTTCGCAAATATATTCCGCAGGCACTGCTGTTTGGCGCCATGAGACCGCTGACAACTGGCTGTATGCTGATCGGGTGCGGATTTGTCCTTTATTTGCTGTATACGCTTCCTGGCCTGATCCCATTTTACGGCCCGTGTTTATTTGGGCTTGTGTTGATGTTTTTTGCTCTTAGGGGATTTCAAAAGACGGAGGCCCAGCACCATCAAGCCGGGTAACAAAAAAATGACAAATAAGCAAAAAAGTGCAGTGTCCGAAATAGGCAGATGCAAAAAAGTGAAATTGAAGACAGCTCACAAAGCGCATAAAATCCAATTTAAGTAAGCGCTTACAGATAAATGAGAAGGAGCTGTCTGATGATTAGACGAAGGAAACGCATGTTTACCGCTGTTACGTTGCTGGTCTTGTTGGTGATGGGAACCTCTGTATGTCCTGTGAAAGCTGAAGGGGCAGCGCGGCAGATGGAAGCGCTGAACCGGGGGCTTGTAGCGGTCAAGACGGACGGGGGCATTTTTGTCAGCTGGCGGTTTCTTGGAACCGAAAACGCATCTGTTTTGTTCAATGTGTACAGAGACGGGCAAAAACTGAATGCTGCGCCTGTCAAAACAACGAACTATGTGGATAAAAACGGTTCGGCGGGCTCAACGTATACGGTTCGGGCTGTTGTAAACGGTACCGAACAGCCGGCTTCTGAAAAAGCCTCCGTATGGGCGCAGCCGTATCATTCCGTCCCGCTGGATAAACCGGCTGGCGGCACGACGCCAAAGGGTGAATCTTACACGTACAGCGCTAATGACGCAAGTGTTGGCGATGTGGATGGTGACGGGCAATACGAGCTGATCCTGAAATGGGACCCGTCCAACTCAAAAGACAATTCACAGGATGGCTATACGGGTGACGTGCTGATTGACGCGTATAAACTGGACGGCACAAAGTTATGGCGGATCAATCTCGGCAAAAACATCAGAGCGGGCGCGCACTACACCCAGTTTATGGTGTATGACCTTGATGGTGACGGAAAAGCAGAAGTGGCAATGAAAACGGCAGACGGGACAAAAGACGGCACGGGCAAAGTAATTGGAAATGCCAATGCAGATTACAGAAATGAACAGGGGCGTGTGCTTTCAGGCCCTGAATATCTCACTGTGTTTCAAGGTTCAACCGGGAAAGAGCTTGTCACCGCAAATTTTGAACCGGCGCGCGGCAATGTGTCGGATTGGGGAGACAGCTACGGCAACCGTGTTGACCGTTTTCTCGCCGGCATTGCCTACCTTGATGGACAGCGGCCGAGCCTGATCATGACCAGAGGGTATTACGCTAAAACCATGCTAGTTGCCTATAACTTCAGGGACGGAAAGCTGTCAAAGCTTTGGACGCTGGACTCCTCAAAGTCAGGAAATGAAGCGTTTGCCGGACAGGGGAATCACAACCTGAGCATCGCGGACGTTGACGGGGATGGAAAAGATGAGATTATTTTCGGCTCAATGGCTGTTGATCATGACGGGAAAGGCATGTACTCGACCGGCTTAGGCCATGGGGATGCCCTCCATACAGGAGATCTTGATCCGGGCCGGCCGGGGCTTGAGGTGTTTCAAGTTCATGAGGACAAAAATGCAAAATACGGCTTATCTTTCCGGGATGCTGCAACTGGAAAAATCCTTTGGGGCGTTTATGCCGGCAAGGATGTAGGCCGGGGAATGGCTGCTGATATTGACCCGCGTTATCCGGGACAGGAGGTGTGGGCAAACGGTTCTCTCTACTCAGCGAAAGGGGTCAAAATCGGAAGCGGGGTTCCGTCCTCGACCAACTTCGGCATCTGGTGGGACGGCGATCTGCTCCGGGAACAGCTGGACAGCAACCGAATTGATAAGTGGGATTATCAAAACGGCGTATCGAAAAATATGCTGACTGCATCAGGCGCAGCGGCTAACAACGGCACAAAAGCAACACCAACGCTTCAGGCTGATCTGCTCGGTGACTGGCGCGAGGAAGTGGTGTGGAGAACGGAGGACAGCAGTGCTCTGCGCATTTACACGACGACCATTCCGACTGAGCACAGGCTGTATACGCTGATGCACGATCCGGTGTACCGGCTTGGCATCGCCTGGCAAAATATCGCCTATAACCAGCCGCCGCACACAAGCTTCTTTTTAGGAGACGGCATGGCGGAACAGCCAAAACCAAATATGTATACGCCTTAACTGAAAGGGGGAAGGAACGGGCTGCGCGCAGCCCGTTCCCATCAAATGAAACCAAAAAAGAGGCAAATGGAATACCTGACCAGAGGTTTGATTGCGGTACAGACAGAACAGGGCGTGTTTGTCAGCTGGCGTTTTCTCGGCACGGATCATGAGACGACGGCTTTTCACCTTTATCGGGATGGAAAGCGGATCACCCGCGATCCAATCGCTGAAAGCACTAATTTTCTCGATCAAAACGGAACGGCTGACTCTGTTTATCAAGTGGCGGCTGTCAATAAAGGACGGGAAGAAAAGCTTTCCAAGAAAGCTCGTGTTTGGCAGGAAAATGTCCTGGAGGTTCCTCTTGCCAAACCGGAAGGCGGTGTGACGCCGGACGGAAAGCCGTACACTTACAGCGCCAATGATGCCAGTGTCGGGGATATAGACGGGGATGGAGAATATGAAATGATCCTGAAGTGGGACCCGTCCAATTCAAAAGACAACGCTCATGACGGTTATACCGGGGAGGTGCTCATAGATGCCTATAAACTGGACGGCACCTTTTTGTGGCGCATCAACCTCGGCAGAAACATCAGAGCGGGTGCTCATTACACGCAATTTATGGTGTATGACCTTGACGGTGACGGAAAAGCAGAAATCGCCATGAAAACAGCTGACGGCACAACAGACGGGAAAGGACATATCATCGGTGATGAGCAGGCCGATTTTAGAAACGAACAGGGCAGAATTTTGTCCGGTCCGGAATATTTGACCGTGTTTAAAGGAGAAACCGGTGAGGCGCTCACGACCGTGGAATATGAACCGCCCCGCGGCAAGCTGGAGGATTGGGGAGACGGCTATGGAAACCGGATGGACCGTTTTCTCGCCGGGACCGCTTATTTGGATGGGGAGCGGCCGAGCCTTGTTATGGCGCGCGGCTACTATACGAGAACCGTGCTCGTGGCATACGATTTCAGAAACGGAAGGCTCAAAAAACGATGGGTATTTGACTCCAACCAGCCGGGACATGAAGCATACGCAGGACAGGGGAACCACAGCTTGAGCGTGGCGGACGTCGACGGAGACGGAAAGGATGAAATCATATACGGCGCAATGGCTGTCGATCATGACGGAACCGGCCTGTACTCAACGGGCCTCGGGCACGGAGACGCGATGCATGTAGGGGATCTGGACCCGTCACGAAAAGGGCTTGAAGTGTTCCAGGTGCATGAGGACGCCACGAAGCCGTACGGACTGTCGCTGCGAGATGCCGGAACCGGTGAGATATTATGGGGCGTCCATGCTGGAACTGACGTTGGCCGGGGCATGGCGGCTCATATTGATCCAAGCTACAAAGGATCGCTCGTCTGGGGAATTGATCCGCCGGGCAATGATGGCATGTCGTACGGGCTTTTCACGAGCAAAGGCGAAAAAATCAGCGACAAAGCGCCCTCTTCAGCCAATTTCGCCATCTGGTGGGACGGTGATTTGGTCAGAGAACTGCTTGATCATGACTGGGACGGAACGATCGGCAGGCCAAAGATTGAAAAATGGGATGCTGAAAACGGCTGTCTGAAGACGATATTTCAGCCGGCCGGCGTGTTGTCCAACAACGGCACGAAAGGAAACCCGGTTCTTCAGGCCAACCTGTTCGGAGACTGGCGGGAAGAAGTGATATGGAGAACGGAAGACAGCAGCGCGCTCCGTATCTATACAACAACACATCTCACCCGCCACTGCTTTTACACGCTGATGCATGATCCGGTTTACAGGCTCGGCATCGCCTGGCAGAATACCGCCTACAACCAGCCGCCGCACACGAGCTTTTACCTCGGAACGGGAATGAAAAAACCGCCGAAGCCCGCCCTGTACATAGCGGGAAGCAAAGCGGAGGCGCCGCTGTAGGAGGACTAAGGGATAAGACGCAAAGGCTGAACGCTACGCCAAGATGATTAGAGAACTGGCAGGACGAACCAATGCTCAAGCGCTGTACGCACCGGTTTTTTCAAGGGAAGAGCTATCCGTGATGGAAGCTGTATAAAAAACGAGGAGGAATGAAAAAATGGCAAATCATATTTATCTTGCCGGCGATTCGACTGTTCAAACGTATGGAGACAGCACAAATCAAGGGGGCTGGGGGCAGTTTCTCGGCTCGCATCTGCCGGAGCATATTCAAGTGATCAACAGAGCGATCGGGGGAAGAAGCTCGAAAACATTTGTGGAAGAGGGCAGGCTTCAGGCAATCCTCGATGTGATTGAGCCGGATGATTGGCTGTTCGTGCAGATGGGCCATAATGACGCGTCAAAAAATAAGCCGGAGCGCTACACCGAGCCCTATACTACTTATAAACAATATTTAAAGCAGTATATCGCAGGCGCGCGGGAAAAAGGCGCCCATCCGCTTCTCATTACCCCCGTAGCCCGCTTTCATTACGAAAACGGCGTGTTTTTGAACGATTTTCCTGATTACTGCATTGCCATGAAGCAGACGGCCGCTGAGGAGAATGTCCAGCTCATTGATCTGATGGAGAAAAGTCTCGCTTTCTTTACTGAGAAGGGCGAGGAAAAAGTGTACACCTATTTTATGATTTCAGAAGGGATTAACGATTACACGCATTTTACAAAAAAAGGCGCAAATGAAATGGCGAAACTTGTGGCAAAAGGCATAAAGGAGCTCGGCCTGCCATTGACAGAATCGATCATCAAAGAAAGGTGAAAATGTGATGAGAAAACTGTATCATGGCGCTTGCTATTATCCGGAATTATGGGATGAAGAGACGATTCAGCAGGACATTGACATCATGCGTGAAGTTGGCGTAAATGTTGTGCGGATCGGCGAATTTGCCTGGTCAGTCATGGAACCTGAAGAAGGAAAAATTGACGTCGGTTTTTTCAAAGAAATCATCGCCCGGCTGTATGATAGCGGGATCGAAACGATTATGTGCACGCCGACGCCTACCCCGCCGATTTGGTTCTCACATGGCCGGCCCGAACGCATGCATGCCAATGAAAAAAGAGAGATCATGGGGCATGGCTCCCGTCAGCATGCCTGTACGAACAACCCGTATTTCCGAAAAAAAGCCGCCATCATCACCACAGCCATCGCCAAGGAGCTTGGCCGGCTCCCGGGGCTGATCGGATGGCAGCTAGACAATGAGTTTAAATGCCATGTTGCAGAATGCATGTGTGAGACATGCTTGCGCCTATGGCATGACTGGCTCAAAAATCGCTACGGGGTAATTGAGCGCTTGAATGAAGCTTGGGGAACCGATGTGTGGAGCGAGACCTATCAGACGTTTGAGCAAGTCCCGCAGCCGGGACCGGCCCCGTTTCTGCATCATGCCTCTCTACGCACTATGTATCAGCTGTTTTCGATGGAGATGATCGCTTCGTTTGCGGATGAACAGGCCAAAATCATCCGCTGCTATTCAGATGCGCCGATCACGCATAACGGATCAGTCATGTTCAGCGTGGACAATGAGCGAATGTTTCAGAATCTCGATTTTGCCTCCTATGACACGTACGCTTCGCAGGAAAACGCCTCTGCCTTTTTATTGAACTGTGATTTATGGAGAAATCTGAAACAAGGGCGCCCGTTTTGGATTTTGGAAACGAGTCCGTCGTATGCCGCCTCGCTTGAAAGCTCCGCTTACCCGCACGCAGACGGGTATTTGCAGGCCGAAGCCGTATCGTCCTACGCCTTAGGGAGCCAGGGGTTTTGCTACTGGCTATGGCGACAGCAGCGTTCAGGCAGCGAGATTTCCCACGGTTCGGTTCTCAGTGCCTGGGGCGAACCCACCATCGGCTATCAAAATGTGCTGGCGGTTGAGCGGGCAAGAAAGGAAATCGAGCCTATTATTCTATCGACTGAACCCGTTCAAGCCGAGGCGGCGATGACTTACTCTGACAGAGCAAAAGCATTTATTAAAACTGAGCCTCACCGGGGACTCCGGCATCGTTCGCTTGTGACGCATTTTTATGAACGTATTCTCAACACGGGGATTCACCGTGACCTTATTCCGGAAGGCGCTCCACTGGACGGCTATCGCTTGCTGTTTACGCCATTTGTGCCGTATTTGTCTTCTGAATTTATCAAAAAAGCTTCGGCATTCGCTGAAGCGGGCGGCATCTGGATCACCGGGCCGCTGACAGGAGGACGCACATGCGAGCATACCATTCATACCGATTGCGGACTTGGCGAACTTGAGAAAACGTCAGGGATCAAAACACTTTTTACCTTTCCGATGAATGAGAACGTGAATACAGGAAAAGCGTTTGGCATCACGGCGCCGCTCGGACTGTGGAGCGCGGTGTTTGACACAGAGAGCGGAAACACCCTTGGCACGGTTGAAGCAGGACCGGGGGCGGGCCATGCTTTTCTGACGGAACGGAATTACGGCGAGGGGAAAATTGTCATGCTGGGCTCGCTTCCATCCGGGAAAGAAGGGGATGCGATGCTGGAAGCGCTCGTCAGGCATTATGCGGAGGAAGCTGTTATTTCCAGCCGGTCGGATGTGACACCCGGCACGATCGTTGCCCCGCGTATAGGCGAAAACGGCCTTGTGTGGATCGTTGTGAATATGGATGGAAAAGGCGGGAGCGTGACATTGCCGGAATCGGGAACGGATTTGTTGACGCACCGCTTGGAAAAGGCGGGGAGACTGGCGGTCGGACCGCATGAATACCGTGTGATTCAATTTGACAATCACAGCTGATTCTTTGTATCGAATCAGCTTTTTTCTATGGAGGGAGAGACAGATGAAAAAGATCAAATGGTTATCAGGACAGCCAAAGGTGACAAGCGGCGTGACGTGGGGCATGCCATGGAAAAAAGGAGAATTAAAAAAAGGAGACCGTCTGGCGCTTATGAATGAAAACGCGGAAACGCGATATGTGCAAAGCGAACCGTCGGCCTATTGGCCGGACGGGAGCATCAAGTGGACGAAGCACGCGGCGGTGTTTGGCGGTCAGGAAAACCAAAGCTTTACAGTGCACAAAAGAGAAGTGCCGCAGCCAACTGAATCGCTCAGCATTCTTGAGACAGAGCATGATATCCAAGTGGATACAGGAGCACTCGTTTGTACCATTCATAAAACAGGATCTGATTTCATTCAATCATTGCAGATCAATGGAAAGCCGATCGCCGCAGGCGGGAGGCTCGTTGCGATAAGAGAAACGAGAAAAGAGTCAGCGGCGAAAATGGTTCTTTTGCATGAAAGGTCTGTCAGCTTTATCAAACGGGCGGCGATTGAGCAGAGTGGTCCTGTCAAAGCAGTAGTCAAAATCGAGGGAGTGCATGTGCTTCATAAAACGTATGAGGAATGGCTGCCGTTTGTCATCCGATTAACGTTTTATGCCGGGCTGTCTGAGATCGGCCTTGTGCACACGCAGCTGATTGACAGGAGCGGTAAACTAGAATTCGTTAAGGGGCTCGGCATCGAATTCGACCTTTTTTTGGAGGGAGAGCCGTACAACCGCCATTTCCGCTTTGCGGGAGAGAAAGGGATGTATAAAGAACCCGCCCAGCTGTTTGGCACACGTAAATTCAATGAACGATATCCGCTTTATGAAAAACAAATCAATGGCGAAATGCTGTCTCCAGATGAAGAGCATAAGGAATGGTTTGCACATGGCACACAGAATGCGGTTTGGGACGATGTCAAGATCGTGCAAGATTCCAGCGATCATTACAGCCTGTCAAAACGGACCGGAAAAGATTATGCGTGGGTTGGAATGCTGCATGGCAGCCGGGCGAAGGGGCTCTGCTATGCGGGCGGAAAAAATGGCGGTGTGGCTCTCGGCCTGCGGTATTTCTTTGAGAAATATCCTTCAGCACTGGAAATCACAGGTCTTGCCGGCAGCCGCCCCAAAATGACTATCTGGCTTTGGCCTCCGGACGGCGAAGCGATGGATTTGCGGCATTATACAGGAAACACTCACGTGGCCAGCGCGTATGAAGGCTTTGATGAAATGCGCTCTGATCCGACAGGCATTGCGAACACAAATGAAATAAGCCTGGCGTGCTTTTCGCACATGCCGTCTGACGAAGTCCTCAATGCGCTGGCTGACAAATGGCAGGCGCCCCCGCTCATTGTATGCGAGCCGGACGTCTATTACGAATCAAAAGCACTCGGGGTATGGAGCATCATTGACACATCCCATCCGCTCAAAAAAGAGCTGGAAGAACAGCTTGATGCGGCCTTTCTGTTTTATAAAAAGGAAGTAGAGCAACGCAGATGGTACGGTTTTTGGCATTATGGCGATGTCATGCATACGTATGACCCGATCCGGCATATGTGGCGGTACGATCTCGGCGGATACGCATGGCAAAACAATGAGCTCGTTCCGACCCTATGGCTGTGGCAGGCGTTTTTCCGCTCAGGCAGAGAGGATATCTTCCGAATGGCAGAAGCCATGACCCGCCATACGAGTGAAACGGACAGCTTTCACCTCGGTGAATATGCCGGGCTTGGCTCACGGCATAATGTTGTGCACTGGGGATGCGGCTGCAAGGAAGCGAGAATCAGCATGGCCGGGCTTCATAAATTCTATTATTATCTGACGGGTGATGACCGGACGGGAGATCTTTTGACAGAAGTGAAGGATGCCGATTATGCCCTTGTCAAAACCGATCCGATGCGCGCTTTTTACGAGAAAGGCAAGCACCCGACTCACGCCAGAACGGGACCGGACTGGGCGGCGTTTTGCTCGAACTGGCTGGCGGAATGGGAGCGGACCGAAAATTCGGAATATCTCAAAAAAATCGAAACGGGAATCAACTGTCTGAAGCGGCTGCCGCTCCGCTTATTATCTGGCCCGACATTTGAATATGATCCGGCGACCTCGATGCTTCATCATATGGGAGACGGCATTGCGGGCGGATATCATATGATCATTGCCTTCGGCGCGCCGCAAGTGTGGATGGAGCTGGCTGAGCTTCTTGATGACTGGGAATGGGAGGATATGCTGAGTGAATTCGGCGAATTTTACACACTCAGTGATGAGGAAAAACGAAAAAAAAGCGGAGGCGCTCTTCATGACGGGCATTTTCACTGGCCGATGTTCGCCGCCGGTATGACAGCCTACGCCGCAAGAAAAAAGCAAGATCCTCATCTCGCCGCCAAAGCGTGGAATCTTTTGCTAGAAGATAAGCTCAGCCATACGCCGCTTCCGATCAAACCGGAGCGCATCGAGACATGGACGCAGCTAGAGGAGCTTCCATGGGTGACAACGAACACTGTCTCTCAATGGTGTTTAAATGTCATAGCGGCGCTGGAACTGATCGGAGATTCCCTTCCGGCAAAAAAAGAAACATCGGGCAAAAAAGGATAACAGCCGGAATTTCATAGGAGAAATGGTGCAAAAAATGAAGATTGCAAGAATTTATGTAAGCGCTTTATATTGAGAGGGGCAAAGGGGAAATGCAAATTGAAAAAAGGGGGACTTACGCAACATGAAAATAAGAATGCGAAAAAAATGGATGGCCTTGCCGCTTGCTGCCATGATGATCGCCGGATGCAGCCATTCGGAAACATCCAATTCAGCAAGCGGTTCGAAAGATACGATCAAAATTATGGCGCCGCTCTTATCGCCGGAAAGCCCAAGTGATAAGAGCCCTTCATTAAAAGCGCTCGAAAAATACACAGGCAAAGAGATTAAGGTCACATGGGTGCCTGATTCATCCTACAACGACAAATTCAACATCGTCATGGCTTCAGGAGAGATGCCTCACGCGATTGTCATTAAAGATAAGTCAGCCGGCTTTATCAAATCTGTCAAAGCAGGGGCGTTTTGGGAGCTGTCTCCTTATTTAAAAGACTACAAGAATTTAAGCCAGGCAGATGAAAAGATTTTGAAGAACAGCTCGGTGAACGGCGAGGTGTACGGAATCTACAGAACGAGGGATCTGATCAGGGCGTGTATGATCATCAGAACCGACTGGCTGAAAAATGTCGGTCTGGATATGCCGGAAACGCTTGATGATTTCTATGAAGTGCTGAAAGCCTTTAAGGAAAAAGATCCTGACGGAAACGGCAAGGATGATACGTACGGCATGGTCGTGCCGAAATGGATGGGACTCGGCAACGGAAGCCCATGGGATGTTCTGCAAATCTGGTTCGGCGCTCCGAACCGCTACGGTGTTGAAAACGGAAAGCTGATTCCAGATTTTACAACGAAGGAATACATGGATGCGCTCACGTTTTTTAAAAAGCTCTATGATGAGGGCTTGATCAATAAGGACTTTGCTGTCATGGATTCTGCGAAGTGGAATGATCCGGTTGTAAAAGGAAAAGCGGGTGTCATCGTTGATACAGGCTCAAGAGCGTCTCAAATCCAAAGCGCGATGGAGGAGGCGGATGAGTCGAACAAGGATATCATTGATATCGTCGGCTCGCTTGAGGGACCGAATGGCAAGCGCACCTTCCCGACATCTGGTTATTCAGGCATGATCACGATACCAAAATCAAGCGTCAAAACCGAAAAAGAGCTGAAAGAGGTGCTGTCCTTCCTCGATAAGATGAATGATAAGGAAGCGCAGATTCTCACGAACAACGGAGTGAAGGGCCGCAATTACGAGCTCAAGGACGGCGTATTCACCTCACTTGAAAAAAACAATAAATCTCTCCTGTATGAGCATGAAGGCTTGGCACAGTTCAGCATGTCGATTCCGAAAAGCGAGTATTACATCGAAGACCAGAAAACCAAGCTCTTCCAGCATCGCAAGGACATCATAACCGAAGGAGAAAAAATAGCCGTCTTTAACCCTGCTGAGTCGCTTGTATCTGATGTCTATACCCAAAAAGGAGCCCAGCTTGACAACATCATCCTCGACGCGAGAACACAATTTATCATTGGAGAAATTGATGAAAAAGGGTTCGATGATGCGGTGGAGCTTTGGAAAAAAAGCGGCGGCAATGAACTGATGAAGGACTTGAACAAATTGTACCAATCGTCAAAATAAACCGATGCGCCTGCCTTTCGGCGGGCGCCCCGGTATCACGAAAGGAGAACAGATATGGAAACAGTGCCGAAGAAGAGAGATGCACCTGTTCTCACCGCTGGAAAAGGCATCAGCTGGATGGCTGCGCTCAAACGGGACAAATGGCTTTATCTTCTTCTTATTCCCGGTCTGCTTTATTTCTTGATTTTCAAATACTTGCCGATGTGGGGTGTGCTGATCGCTTTTAAAGACTATTCGCCATATCTCGGCTTCTGGAAAAGCGAATGGGTCGGCTTTGATTATTTCAAAGACTTTTTTATGAATCCGGATTTTTTCCGGCTGCTGCGCAACACCCTCATGCTGGCGAGTCTGGATCTTTTGTTTGCCTTTCCCGCGCCTCTCATTTTGGCTCTGCTTTTGAATGAGGTAAGAAAGGCCGTGTATAAAAGATGTATCCAAACCTTTATTTACGTACCCCATTTTGTATCATGGACAATTGTGGTCAGCATCACCTTCGTTTTCTTTACTGTCGATACAGGTGTGATCAACAAATTGATTATGAGCCTGACAGGTGAGCAGATTTCTTTCTTGTCGGATGCAGACTGGTTCCGGCCAATGATTGTGATGCAAAGCATTTGGAAGGAGACAGGCTGGGGAACGATTCTATTTTTGGCAGCGCTTGCTACGGTTGATCAAGAGCAGTATGAAGCGGCCATCATGGACGGAGCGGGGCGGTTCAGGAGAATGTGGCATATTACGCTGCCGGCGATTAGAAGCACCATTATCGTTTTGTTGATTTTAAGAATCGGCAGCTTTTTGAATCTTGGCTTTGAACAGGTGTATTTGATGACGAACTCACTCAACCGCAGTGTGGCTGACATCTTCGACACGTATGTGTACATGATGGGGATTACCCAAGGGGCGTATAGCTACAGCACGGCGGTCGGTTTGTTTAAATCAGTTGTCGGGATTATCTTGATTTTTGGCGCCAATTACATTGCGAAAAAGTTTGATCAGGAAGGATTGTTTTAGAGGAGGGAGAGGTATGGCTGAAATTCACACGATGCACAACACCAAAGCCGGACGGGTGTTTGACGTCTGCAACATTCTGTTTCTCGGCGGTGTCGGCGCGATTACCATTTTGCCGTTTTTATATATTATCGCCGGTTCCTTTGCGACAGAAGCGGAACTCGCCCAGCGGAGCTTCTTTATTTTCCCGAAAACCTTTACACTTGATGCTTACAAGTATGTGTTTTCGACACCGACGTTCCTTCGAAGCATGGGCGTGTCCATCTTCATCACGGTGGTTGGGACGGCTGTACAGCTGTTTTTTACCTTCACGATGGCGTATCCGCTGGCGAAACGGCATGTGAAGGGACGGAATCTGCTGTTGAATCTGGTGATTTTCTCCATGCTGTTTTCAGGCGGCATGATTCCGACGTACCTTGTCGTAAAATCACTTGGCCTTTTGGATACGTATTGGGCATTGATTCTGCCGATGGCGATTAATCCGTTCAACCTTATTATTATCAAAAACTTCTTTCAGCAGCTGCCGCGCGAGCTGGAGGAATCAGCAAAAATTGACGGCTGTTCCGAAATCGGCGTCTTCTGGCGGATCGCCCTGCCTCTGTCAAAGCCAGTTATTGCGACCTTTGCGCTGTTTTATGCGGTCGGGATTTGGAATGATTTCTTCCACGCTCTCTTATATATCAATGACAGTGCAAAATGGCCGCTGCAAATGGTGCTTCGCCAAGTCACAATTTTATCGGATTTAACGGCGACCAATGGTGATACGATGCAAAATGCAGTTCCGCCGGAGCAGGGAATTAAACTCGCTGTCATTGTCATTGCGACGCTGCCGATTTTGGCGGTCTATCCATTTTTACAAAAACACTTTGCAAAAGGAATGCTGATCGGTTCGGTGAAAGGCTGAGAAAGGGAGTGTTTCATATCAGTACATTAGATCAGATTAAGATTGCCTATATCGGCGGGGGGTCCCAAGGCTGGGCCAGAAGCCTGATGAGTGATTTGTCGATTGATGAACGGATGTCAGGCACGGTGGCGCTCTATGATCTTGATTTTGAAGCCGCTCAGAAAAATGAAGTGATCGGCAATCACAGCGGGAACGGCAGATGGAGATATGAGGCTGTTTCTACTTTGAAAAAGGCGTTATCAGCCGCGGATATCGTCATTATTTCCATTTTGCCGGGATCACTGGATGATATGGAAGTCGATGTGCACTTGCCTGAGCGCTGCGGTATTTATCAGTCTGTAGGTGATACTGTCGGGCCTGGAGGGATCATCAGGGGCTTGCGTGCTGTGCCGATATTTGCGGAAATTGCCCGGGCAATAAGAGACTACGCACCTGAATCATGGGTCATTAATTATACAAACCCGATGTCTGTCTGTACAAGAGTGCTGTATAAAGTGTTTCCCGGCATCAAAGCGATTGGCTGCTGCCACGAGGTATTCGGGACGCAAAAGCTATTGGCGGAAATGGTCACGGAAAGGCTGGGGATTGAGGTGCCGCGGCGTGAGGATATCCGCGTTAATGTGCTCGGCATTAACCATTTTACATGGATCACAAAAGCCTCTTACCGCCATATTGACCTGTTGCCTATATTCCGTGAATTCAGCGCGCACTATGGGGAATCAGGATATGAGCTGGAGGGGGAATGCTGGAGGGACAGCGTCTTTTGTTCGGCACACCGTGTTGCGTTTGATTTATTTGAAACGTATGGCGCCATCCCTGCTGCGGGTGACAGGCATCTGGCAGAGTTTCTTCCCGGCCCATACCTCAAACAGCCTGAAGTATGGAAATTTCATCTCACACCTATATCATTCAGAAAACAAGACAGAGCTGAGAAACGACAAGAAACAGAACGGTTGATCGTGCAACAACGGGGCGTTGCTGAGAAAGCTTCGGGAGAAGAAGGCGTGAACATCATAGCGGCTCTTCTCGGATTGGGTGAACTCGTCACAAATGTAAATATGCCGAATCAAGGCCAGGTCTTAAACCTTCCTATACAAGCCATTGTCGAAACAAACGCATTCATCACAAGGAACCGTGTCCAGCCGATTTTGTCCGGAGCGCTTCCGAAAGGTGTGGAAATGCTGGCGGCTAGGCATATATCCAATCAGGAGGCAGTGGCGGACGCAGGTTTAACAAAGGATACTGGCCTCGCGTTTCAAGCCTTCCTCAATGACCCGCTTGTCCAGATTGACCGCAGTGATGCAGAGCAGCTTTTCAATGACATGCTCCAATGCATCATGCAAAGCTGAGCTTGCCGATTAGCTCTTTCCGGTTTAGAAAGGAAAGCATTGACCATACTGATAGTATAATCAAGAAGTAGGTGCTATCAATATGGGAAATTATTTAAGTGTTGCGGTAGAACTGGTCTGCGGTTTAGGCATTTTATTTATCATCTTAAAGCTTCTCGGGAAAACCCAATTTTCTCAAATTACGCCGTTTGACTTTATTTCTGCTTTAATTTTAGGTGAATTGGTCGGAAATGCCGTCTACGATCATGAAATCAAAATCAAAGAAATTATTTTTGCTTCGCTATTGTGGGGCGTGCTGATTTATATTATTGAATTTATCACGCAAAAAATGAAATCATCGCGAAAGTTCTTGGAGGGCGAGCCGAATATCGTCATCCGCAAAGGGGAGCTTCAATATAAAGTAATGAAGAAAAATAAGATAGACATTAACCAGCTGCAAAGCCTATTGAGGCAAGCTGGGAGCTTTTCGATCCAAGAAGTAGAATATGCGATTCTTGAAACAAACGGGATGGTCAGCGTGCTTCCAAAATCAGACTTTGACAAACCGACAAATAAGGATTTGCAGATTCCTTCGAAGTCCGTTTCTCTGCCGATCACGTTAATCATAGATGGAGAGATTGTGCGGGATAATTTGAAGGAAGCAGGTGTGGATGAACAGTGGCTGAAACAAGAATTGAAAAAGAAGAACATTGATAAGACAGAGGACGTGTTATTTGCAGAATGGCATAAAAATAAGCCGCTGTATACTGTAACGTACGAACAAAGCAGATCAACATGACTCTTAGAAAAAAGCTTGCAGCAAGGCGCAAGCTTTTTATTGATTGTATGTCCCTTGTTTGACAGCACGTACATGGTACATGCTCACTTCAGTGCTGATCAGATAGTCAGGCTTTGGTTTGCCTTTGTTTGCTTTATGGCCGGCGATATGCGCATCGCTTTTTTCCCATTGCTTCCAGTGATCCTCTGATTCCCAGCGAATCATGACAACAACTTCTTCATCACCGCGGCGCACATTTTTCTCAAGCACTGTCACATCAATTAAACCTTCTTGTTTTTCAATGATTCCTTCAGCGCTGAAACGTTCTATGACTTTATCTGCAAAGCCTTCTTTAACCGTCATTTTTCTCAACTGTACAAACATTTGTCTCACTCCAATCATTCTCACATATGAATAATTGTAAATGAAATTCATTCTCAATGTCAAAGAAAGCGCAGGGCGGAATCGAACCGCCGTGCGCAACAGTTTATTCTTTTAATAAAAACACATTTCCGTCTTCGTCCTTAAATTGAACGAAGGTGCCCCACTCCATTTGATTGGGCTCACCGAGAAATTCTACACCGTTTGTCTTCATTTTCTCGTATGTACCAAAGATGTCTTCGCATTCAAACACAATAGAAGCCTTCATTTGCTCTGAGCCTTTCATCATGGCTTTCGGGTAAATGACTAAACGAGTCTCGGCTCCTTTTGGCGCAACCTCCAGCCAGCTTGCTTCAGGTCCCATTGGGTGATCCGCTGCAATATCAAAGCCTACCTTCTCTGTCCAAAATTGCTTCGCTTTCTGCTGGTCCTCGACATATACAGCAACAGTGCCAATTTGTTTGATCATAGGGAAACCTCCAAGTTGAAAAGATAATAATACTATAACCTGTTTACGGCCGAAGTAACATAAAAAAATCAGCCGGGAAACCGGCTGATTATTAAAATGAGCAGCTTACAACATCGATGTGATTTGTGTCTAAGGCGAAATAAACCCAGCGGCGCCGTGAGGAATCCCAATAAAAGCCGCCGACGGATCTTCTGCCAAGGATGATCGGGTAAAACCAAAATGAGCGGCCATTGGTTAACCAGACATAGGTAAATCGGAAAAGGCAAGGACGAATGGTGATTGGTTCAACTAACAAAACGGCTCCTTGAGAACCCTGCGGTTTTGGGGGTTTCGCTGGTATTTGGGAAGGAGGAGGTCCCTGCGGCGCACCGCCGAAGCCTGGGCTGGCACCGCTGCCAATACCAGGGCCGGAGCCGCCGCCAAAGCCTGGAACAGCACCACCGCCAATGCCAGGACCGGAGCCGCCGCCAGAGCCCGGAACAGCGCCGCTGCCAATGCCAGGCCATGGATATCGGTATTCATATTCAAAAGCAGGCCAAGGCTCATAAAAATGCCCCGCAAACATATAAGGATCAACATAATACATGTGATAACGTCCTTTCTCATTGTAAACTGTACATTGCAGTTTATGCGGGCGGACTCTTATTGGTGCATTCGCCTAAGGATATGAAGCTGGAATGCTCTCAGAGAGCAGAATCATTTGATTTTTCTCTAGTCTTATTCACAATTCCGATTTATCATTTTATAATGAAAGTGCTTCTATTACGAAAAAGGAGACAGACCGTGAATATCGATCAATTATTATATCAATATATCATAGACAACACTGCGGATATTACTGAGAAATGGTTCAGTTTGCGTTGCCAGCTAAAAGGCGAGCTATATTCCGCCAGCCATTTAAGTGAAGAAACGAAAACACTTTTAACCGAGCAGCATACATTTACCAATATAACAATCGCAAGCGCATTTCTGGAGGATCAAACCGATTTTCAAGAAAACATGACAAAATGGGCGCAAAACGTTGCGAAAAACAGGGTAGAGCAGGATGTTCAAGTGCATGAGGTCGTAGAAGCCATATCCAATTCAAGAATCTCATTCTGGGACGCAGTCGCCACATTTATAAAAGAGAATCAGGAGATTGTGACAAATGAGGATGCAGACCGATGGAACCGCATTGTGAATCAGTCGTTCGATAAGCTGATTATTGAATTCTCCGAGCAGTACCAAAAATTCATGCTGATGAGGCTTACATCTCAGCAGGAACTGATCTCAGAGCTTGGCTGCCCGGTCATTTCCATTGCCGATGGAATCGGGATATTGCCGCTTATCGGCTCCATTGATACAAAACGGCACAGGTCATTTTAGAAACAGTGCCGGTCCGCTGTGTCGAGAGAAAAATCACAAGCCTCGTCGTTGATCTTTCGGGTGTTCCGATTGTGGATACCATGGTGGCTCAGCAATTGTACAACCTGTCTAAAACACTTTTCTTATTAGGCGTCAAAGCCGTATTTTCAGGAATTCGCCCGGATGTGGCCCAAACATCGATTCAATTGGGGCTTGATTTTAGTGAATATGAAACGTACGGCACGCTGAAGCAGGCATTAGAAAACATGGGTGTCCGCTGTATTGTTGAGGAATTGGAAGAAAACAAATAGGAAGTTTCCAGGCATATGATTGTCCGTCACCGGGTGATCATATGCCTTTTTGATTTGAACAGAAATCACCATTGATTTATCGAAAAAAACATAATATTATAATTCTTATAAGAATACTGTGAATTAAAACCTATTCAACAGGGGGGAAGGTCTTTTGGTTTCTAAATCAACGATTGATCCGGAAGTGATTGAAAAAATCATCAGCTCGCTGGAAACACTCGATTTCGGCACGGTTCAGATTACGGTTCATGATTCTCAGATTACCCAAATTGAGAAAATAGAAAAGCACCGTTTTTCGCTGAAAAGGAAAGAATCAAAATGATAATGTAAAGGGCGTTTGTTTTCATTAAATTCTCCTTAAAACATATACATATTTCATCCAATTTTTATATAATAGACCTTTAAGATCATTTTTTAGGAGGATTTTTGACATGCAAGCTACGGTTCACGAGAGTAAGCAATCGATCATGCAACGCATTTTGACAGTCTTTGTCTTCACATTGCTGATCGCGACTGTCGGCCTTTTTATCGGCCAATTTGTTCCTGTCGCTTTGATGCTGCCGCTTTCTATTCTTGAAGTGGCGATGATTATTCTGGCCTTCTGGATGCGCAGAAGAAAAGCGGTCGGGTATGCGTTTGTATATACATTCGCGTTCGTTTCCGGCATTACCTTATTTCCGATCGTCAGCCATTACGCTTCCATCGCCGGCGCCTATGTCGTGCTCGAAGCCTTTGGCTCTACATTTGTCATTTTTGCCGTCTTGGGCACAATCGGCGCAAAAATGAAGAAGGATTTATCCTTCCTGTGGTCGTTTCTGCTGGTTGCGGTGCTCGCACTCGCAGTGGTAGGGATTTTCAACATTTTCAGCCCGTTAAACTCAGCGGCGATGATGGCGTATTCCGTGATCGGAACCATCGTCTTTTCCCTTTACATTTTGTATGATTTGAACCAAATCAAGCACCGCCACATTACGGAAGACTTGATTCCGGTTATGGCGTTATCGCTGTACCTAGACTTTATCAACTTGTTCATCAACCTGCTCCGCTTCTTCGGCATTTTGAGCAGTGATGATTAATGAAAAAGCGTCTGTCATTGGATAGGCGCTTTTTGCCATACATCAAAAAGGCAGGTGGAGTATTGGTGAAAAAACAAATGGGCGCATATGTATCTCTGGCAGCAGCTATGGCGATCGTCGGCAGTTCTGTCGTTGTCGGCAAGCTGATGGTCGAACGGATTCCGGTCTTTCTTTCCTCAGGATTGCGTTTTTTGATCGCTTCTGTCGTATTGCTCATGCTGCTGTTTTGCATTGAAAAAGGGTTTCCGGCTTTGACGAAAAAAGATGTGTTCGTATTACTGGTGCAATCATTCACAGGCGTGTTTTTGTTCAGTATTTGCCTGCTGTATGGGGTTCAATATACGACGGGAACGGAAAGCGGCATTTTGACAAGCACAACCCCCATGTTGATCGGTATTTTATCCTTTTTCCTGCTGAGAGAAAAAATTGAGAAAAAGACGCTGATCGGCATTTTGCTGGCGGTTTGCGGCGTAATGGCGATTAATTTGTTTGGAGCCGGGAGCCAAGACGGGACGCCGCACGCCTTATTCGGGAACATGCTGATCATTGCTGCAGTCATTGGCGAAGCGTTGTTTACATTGATGGCCAAGCTGCTATCCCCGCATATTTCGGCACTGGCGATTTCGACCTTCGTATCGCTCTTCGGCTTCCTGTTTTTTCTCCCGTTTGCTTTGTTTGAGGCCTCTTCATTTGATTACAGCGTGCCGACTGTTTTGGATTGGTCGTATGTGCTGTATTACGCGCTTTTTGTCACTGTTTTGGCGTTTTACTTATGGTATAGCGGGGTGACGAAGGTGCCGGCGGGTGTATCGGGCATTTTCACATCCGTTCTTCCGGTCTCAGCTGTCATTTTGTCAGGCGTGATATTGAAGGAGCCATTTGAGTTTGTGCATTTCATCGGCATTGCATGTGTCATCGGCGGCATATTTGTTACGGTCATAAAGAAAAAACAGCCGGATGCGTATCCGGCTGCAGAAGAAAAGACGCTATAGCCTGTCCGGATCGGACGGGTTTTTTAGTCTTTAAACACGCTCAGCCTTTCAAAAAGATCACCAAGCATCTTCACGAACATGTCTTTTTCCTCGTCGCTGTAGTTTTCCATGACAGCGGATATTTTGCTGAAATGGCCGGGCAGAAATTGCTCCAGGCGTGCTTTGCCTTCTGTTGTCAGTTCAATGCTGATTTTTCGTTTATCCTCTGTGTGATGCCTGCGGCTGACAAAACCGTCTCTCGCCAGCCCGTCTAGCAGGCCTGTAATTGTTGCTTTCGTGACATTTGACCGCTTGGCAAGCTCTGTCGGACTTAACCTATGATCCTTGGCATCAAAGAGCAGCATCAGGATTTTGAATTTTCCTTCTGAAAGCCCTCGGCCAGCAAAGTAATGCTCCATCACATGATTCATTTTTTTTGAAATATCAAAAAGAGATAAAAACAATTCAAGAGAGCCGGCGTCAATATTGGCATACGTTTCGGCGTGCTCTGTTATATGCTTATATTTCGGTAAATGTTTTAATTCCATCGCAATTAGCTCCCGTACATTCGTTGTGACACGATTATAAAGGAGGGAAAACCATAACGCAACTTGGCTTGGAGATGATTGACAGCTTTTCTTGGGACATAGTAAGGTAATATAGTTAGGCGCCTAACTAATACATATAGAGCTGAAAAGGTGGTTATTGATATGAAACATATGTTAATAGCAGGAGGCGGAATCGGCGGCTTGTCAGCGGCCATTTCTCTCCGTAAGGCAGGGTTTTCCGTCACCTTATGTGAAGCGGCTTCAGAAAATCGAAAAACAGGTGCGGGGATTCTTCAGCCGCAAAACGCACTGGCGGTGTTGAAAGAACTGGGCGTATTCGAAGATTGCTGTAAGCACGGCTTTCAAACAGAATGGTTTAAAACGTTTGATGAACAGGGGAATTTGCTGTTTCAAGTCAGTGAATCCTTTTTAGACGATTCACTTCCGGGACGCAATAATATCCTGCGCAAAACGTTAAATGACATTCTCATGAAGCATGCCGAGGCAGTGGGTGTAGACATCAAGTGGGGGAAAAAGGTTGTCGCCTATGAAGAAACTGCTGAATCGGTCACTGCCTTATGTGAAGATGGAGAAAAGATGCAGGCTGACATTCTGGCGGGCTTTGACGGCATTCACTCCGTTGTTCGTGATAAGATGCTGCAAAAGGAAACGGAAAAAGAGCATCTCGGCATGGGAGCGTGGCGCTTTTATATCGAACTTCCTGATTACACATTCGAGGACGCAACATTCATGTATAGAAGCGGAGACACACAAATCGGGGTGGTGCCATTGGCACAACACGCTGGCTATGTCTTCGTCCTCCAGCCTTGCACGAGCGATTACTGGGATGAGGAAGATACCCGGTTTGATAGAGTAAAAGAGATTCTTTCTGGTTTTCGGGGGCTGGATTTTGTCACAAAGCACATGTCAAAACAGCATCCTGTCATCTTTAACAAACTGGAGCAGGTCGCCGTGCAGGAGCCATGGCATAAAGGCCGCGTCATCATCGGAGGAGACGCCGCCCACGCCGGTGCGCCAACCCTGGCACAAGGAGCGGCAATGGCGATCGAGGATGCCATCGTCCTCGCCGAAGAACTCCAAAACCACGCCGACCACGAAACAGCATTACAGGCGTACTATAAAAGAAGAGCCCCACGAGCGCTCAAAGTCCAGAACCTATCATCTGAAATCGTCCGCCGCAGGCTGAAAGGAGAGCCGGGAGCGGAAGAACTGATTGGGGAGTGCTATGCGGTGTTGAGGGAAGGGTATTAAATAGGAAAAGTCCAGAAAGTGATTTCTGGACTTTTTAGTCTTGCTCTGTTTTATTCCTTATCCGCTCAATCACCTCATGCAGCCCCTCAGGCTTATAAAACTCCACCGGTGAACTGCCTTTCTCAAACGAAATCGTCTCGGCTTCAATCAGCGCGACATAGCGCCCGTTTACTTTTGCGAGATGAATAGAATCGCCAAAATCCGCTAGCAATCCCTTAATCTCTGTTTCTCCGACTTTCATTTTCAGCTGGGCCTCTGGCGTGTGCTCGATGATTTGGGCGGAGGCTTCGATGACTTGATGGGTGTCGAGGCGCTCTTGGATTTCCCGTTTTTCGCTTGCTTCCCAAATCTCAATGTCGTGCTCGAACTGCTTGAGTTCTTCGCTGTTGTCTTCAAATGTCTCGTAGACGTGCTCTTGTACCATGTTCATGACCTGATTTTTCATGATTTCTGGCATCGATTCTCCGTACTCGACGAATTTCAGAAAGTCCTCAAAATAGCGGGCGTGCGAGGCCTGGTGGATTTTCAGTTCACCTTCCTCGACCATTCCTTCCTCTGGCATGTACGGGTATTGGATGCTTTTCATGTTTTTTGTCGTGATCGCCATTTCGACTTTTTTAATGAGAGAAGACGCGTCAGAGATGCGGGCGACCTTCGGCTCAAAATCACATTTCATAATGAAGACAAATGACTCATCAAAGTATTTTCTCGGCACGGCCGAAGCGACGAGAAACACGCCGCCGCGAACCGCGCTTGTGTCAAGGTACGTGCGGACGAACTGCTCGCTCAGCTCATTGAAGTCTTCTTTTGTTTCCGCCAGACGCGCGCGGTTGAACATGTTGTAGTTTGGGTTGGAATCGAGCTCGTGGCCGGGCTCGACGATAAAATGGCCGATTTTCGTCGGCACCTGCTCGGACTGCGGATGGCGGTCGGCTTTCCGTTTAACGATTTTTTTCAGTTCCCCGTCGAGAAAGTCCTTCAGCTCGCTTTCTTCAAATTCTCCCGTATCAAGGGTCTGGAAGTGCTTGAACTGCTTGTTCGCCTGCTCATCTTTGCCTTCCACCTGTATGACATAAAAGGATAAAAACCGAATTTCAAAATCCATATATAAACTCACCTTATTCGCGTATTGTACAGCTTCTCAAGTATAGAAAAAACAGCGATCATGCGTCAATTGGGAGAACGGAATAATCATGACCATGAAAGGGAAATGTAGTCAAATAGAAGGCATTTCATACGGAAAGGAATGGTTCGATGAAGGAAACAAGCCCGATTCCTCAGCCGAAGACGTTTGGGCCGCTCGGCAATTTGCCTTTAATTGATAAAGACAAACCGACGCTTTCGCTGATCAAACTGGCGGAAGAACAGGGCCCGATTTTTCAAATCCATACACCCGCGGGCACGACCATTGTAGTGTCCGGCCATGAATTGGTGAAAGAGGTTTGTGATGAAGAACGGTTTGATAAAAGCATTGAAGGCGCCTTGGAAAAGGTTCGCGCATTTTCCGGTGACGGATTGTTTACGAGCTGGACGCATGAGCCTAACTGGAGAAAAGCGCACAACATTCTGATGCCGACGTTCAGCCAGCGGGCCATGAAGGACTATCATGAGAAAATGGTCGATATCGCTGTTCAGCTCATTCAAAAATGGGCAAGGCTCAACCCGAATGAAGCAGTCGATGTCCCGGGAGATATGACCCGGCTGACGCTCGACACCATTGGGCTATGCGGGTTTAACTACCGCTTTAACAGTTACTACAGAGAAACGCCCCACCCGTTTATCAACAGCATGGTGCGGGCGCTTGATGAAGCGATGCATCAAATGCAGCGGCTTGATGTTCAAGATAAGCTTATGGTCAGAACAAAGCGGCAATTCCGCTATGATATTCAAACGATGTTTTCGTTAGTCGACAGCATTATTGCAGAGCGCAGGGCGAATGGAGACCAGGATGAAAAAGATTTGCTCGCCCGCATGCTGAATGTGGAAGATCCGGAAACTGGTGAAAAGCTCGACGACGAAAATATCCGCTTTCAGATCATCACGTTTTTGATTGCCGGCCATGAAACAACGAGCGGCCTGCTTTCCTTTGCGACTTACTTTTTATTGAAGCATCCTGACAAACTGAAAAAGGCGTATGAAGAGGTCGATCGGGTGCTGACGGATGCAGCGCCGACCTATAAACAAGTGCTGGAGCTTACATACATACGGATGATTTTAAATGAATCACTGCGCTTATGGCCGACAGCTCCGGCTTTCAGCCTTTATCCAAAAGAAGACACAGTCATTGGCGGAAAATTTCCGATCACGACGAATGACAGAATTTCTGTGCTGATTCCGCAGCTTCATCGTGATCGAGACGCTTGGGGAAAGGACGCAGAAGAATTCCGGCCGGAACGGTTTGAGCATCAGGACCAAGTGCCTCATCATGCGTACAAACCATTCGGAAATGGACAACGGGCCTGTATCGGCATGCAGTTTGCCCTTCATGAAGCCACACTTGTGTTAGGCATGATTCTAAAATATTTCACATTGATTGATCATGAGAATTATGAGCTTGATATCAAACAAACCTTAACACTTAAGCCGGGCGATTTTCACATCAGTGTTCAAAGCCGTCATCAGGAAGCCATTCATGCAGACGTCCAGGCAGCTGAAAAAGCCGCGCCTGATGAGCAAAAGGAGAAAACGGAAGCAAAGGGTGCATCGGTCATCGGTCTTAACAACCGCCCGCTTCTCGTGCTGTACGGCTCAGATACCGGCACCGCAGAAGGCGTCGCCCGGGAGCTTGCTGATACTGCCAGTCTTCACGGCGTAAGGACAAAGACAGCACCTCTGAACGACCGGATTGGAAAGCTGCCGAAAGAGGGAGCGGTTGTCATTGTGACCTCGTCTTATAATGGAAAGCCGCCAAGCAATGCCGGACAATTCGTGCAGTGGCTTCAAGAAATCAAACCGGGTGAGCTTGAGGGCGTCCATTACGCGGTATTTGGCTGCGGCGACCACAACTGGGCGAGCACGTATCAATACGTGCCGAGATTCATTGATGAGCAGCTTGCGGAGAAAGGCGCGACTCGGTTTTCTGCGCGCGGGGAAGGGGATGTGAGCGGTGATTTTGAAGGGCAGCTTGACGAGTGGAAAAAAAGCATGTGGGCGGATGCCATCAAAGCATTCGGACTTGAGCTTAATGAAAACGCTGATAAGGAACGAAGCACGCTGAGCCTTCAGTTTGTCAGAGGGCTGGGCGAGTCTCCGCTCGCTAGATCGTACGAAGCCTCTCACGCATCCATTGCCGAAAATCGTGAACTCCAGTCCGCAGACAGCGATCGAAGCACTCGCCATATCGAAATTGCATTGCCGCCGGATGTTGAATATCAAGAGGGCGACCATCTTGGCGTATTGCCAAAAAACAGCCAAACCAATGTCAGCCGGATTCTTCACAGATTCGGTCTGAAGGGAACCGACCAAGTGACATTGTCGGCAAGCGGCCGCAGTGCGGGGCATCTGCCATTGGGCCGTCCTGTCAGCCTGCATGATCTTCTCAGCTACAGCGTCGAGGTGCAGGAAGCAGCCACAAGAGCGCAAATACGTGAACTGGCGTCATTTACAGTGTGTCCGCCGCATAGGCGCGAATTAGAAGAACTGTCAGCAGAGGGTGTTTATCAGGAGCAAATATTGAAAAAACGAATTTCCATGCTGGATCTGCTTGAAAAGTATGAAGCGTGTGACATGCCGTTTGAACGATTTTTAGAGCTTTTACGGCCGTTAAAACCGAGATACTATTCGATTTCAAGCTCTCCAAGAGTGAATCCGCGGCAAGCATCGATCACAGTCGGTGTCGTGCGCGGCCCGGCGTGGAGCGGCCGTGGCGAATACAGGGGTGTGGCATCAAATGATTTAGCTGAGCGTCAAGCCGGTGATGATGTCGTGATGTTTATCCGCACACCGGAATCCCGGTTTCAGCTTCCGAAAGACCCTGAAACGCCAATTATTATGGTCGGGCCAGGCACGGGAGTCGCGCCATTTCGCGGTTTCCTTCAAGCCCGCGATGTTTTAAAGCGGGAGGGCAAAACGCTCGGTGAGGCTCATCTCTATTTTGGATGCAGGAACGATCGGGATTTTATTTACCGAGATGAGCTTGAGCGGTTTGAAAAAGACGGAATCGTCACTGTCCACACAGCCTTTTCCCGAAAAGAGGGCATGCCGAAAACATATGTCCAGCATCTCATGGCTGACCAAGCAGATACATTAATATCAATCCTTGACCGCGGTGGCAGGCTTTATGTATGCGGTGATGGCAGCAAAATGGCCCCGGATGTGGAGGCGGCACTTCAAAAAGCGTATCAGGCTGTCCATGGAACCGGGGAACAAGAAGCGCAAAACTGGCTGAGACATCTGCAGGATACCGGTATGTACGCTAAGGATGTCTGGGCAGGGATATAGATAAAGAAGACTGGAGACATCCAGTCTTTTTAGTCCTTTCGAAAAAATGGTGATCGCGCTAAACATTGATGCATACAATAACTTCAGTCCGCCGGAAGGGCGGGCTGTCTGCAAAACCTATTTTTCGTTTTTGCTAGTTTATGTTATTCTTATACTCGGTATCTATTTCTTTTTTCAAAGGCACACATGACAAAAGAAATCCTTTTTTTATTTCCGAGAAAAAAATGTGAAACGAAATGAAGGTTTCTTTCGTCCAGTGATTGGTTTCCAAATGGTTGTAATAAAAATGATATGGTGCGAAACATAAATATTCCGGCTTGCCGCGGTGTATTTATTGTTGTGTGATGCCTTGATTTTGTTTGGAAAGAAGGAATTGGAAGGCAGGATATAAAGAGCAGGTAAATATGAATGAAGAACTTAAAGTGTTTAAGAAAGTAGAGGTTGCCATGAAGAAACTTTTTTCTTACAAACTTAGCTTTTTTGTGCTGGCTGTTATACTGTTTTGGGCAAAAACGTATTTATCCTACAAGACTGAGTTTAATCTTGGGGTAAAAGGCACAACTCAGGAGATCCTCCTGATATTTAACCCATTCTCAAGCGCCGTCTTCTTTTTAGGACTGGCTTTGCTGGCGAAAGGGCGTAAATCAGCCATTATTATGCTGATTATCGATTTCTTGATGACATTTGTGTTATATGCAAATATTTTATTCTATCGTTTCTTTGACGATTTCTTGACGTTCCCGAACATTAAACAGTCCGGAAACGTTGGAAACATGGGAGACGGGATTTTCAGTATCATGGCCGGTCATGATATTTTCTATTTCTTAGATATTATCATTTTGATTGCGGTATTGATCTGGAGACCTGAATTAAAAGAATACAAAATGAAAAAACGCTTTGCATCTTTAGTGATCCTTTCTGGGATCGCACTGTTTTTCATCAACCTGCACTATGCGGAAAAAGACCGTCCGCAACTGCTGACAAGAACGTTTGACCGCAATTATATTGTGAAATATTTAGGTTTATACAACTACACCATTTATGACGGTGTACAGACGGCTCAAACAGAGACGCAAAGAGCCTATGCAAGCAGCGATGATTTAACAAGTGTCGAGAATTACACGACGTCTCATTATGCGAAACCAAACGCCGAGTACTTCGGCTCTGCCAAAGGCAAAAATATCATTAAAATTCACCTCGAAAGCTTCCAGTCATTCCTGATTGACTACAAGCTAAACGGTGAAGAGGTGACGCCTTTCTTAAATAAACTTGCGCACGGCGGGGAAGATGTGACGTATTTTGATAACTTCTTCCATCAGACAGGCCAGGGAAAAACATCTGATGCCGAGCTGACAATGGATAACTCGATCTTCGGTCTTCCTGAAGGCTCCGCGTTTGTGACGAAAGGCGAAAACACCTACCAGTCGCTTCCTGCGATTTTAGACCAGAAGGAAGGCTATACAAGCGCCGTCCTGCATGGTGATTACAAATCGTTCTGGAACCGTGACCAGATTTACAAACATATCGGATATGACAAGTTCTTCGACGCAAGCACGTATGATATGTCAGATGAAAATGTGATTAATATGGGGCTTAAGGATAAGCCGTTCTTTACAGAATCGATTCCAAAGCTTGAATCTCTTAAACAGCCATTTTATGCGCATTTGATTACATTGACAAACCATTATCCGTTTAACCTTGATGAAAAAGACGCGTCTCTTAAAAAAGCGACAACAGGCGATAACACAGTTGACAGCTACTTCCAGACAGCGCGTTACCTTGACGAAGCGCTTGAGCAATTCTTCAAGGAGCTGAAGGAAGCCGGCCTGTATGACAACTCAGTCATCATGATTTACGGTGACCATAACGGTATTTCTGAAAACCATAACCGAGCGATGAAAGAGATTCTTGGAAAAGAGATCACAGATTATCAAAACGCACAGAACCAGCGTGTGCCGCTGATGATCCGCGTTCCTGGCAAAAAAGGCGGAGTGAACCATACGTATGGCGGCGAAATTGACGTCATGCCGACACTTCTGCACTTAGAAGGAATTGATTCTCAGAAATATATCAACTTTGGTACTGATTTATTCTCTAAAGACCACGACGATACGGTGGCATTCAGAAACGGAGACTTCGTAACGCCGAAGTACACATCAGTCGACAATATCATTTACGATACGAAGACAGGTGAAAAACTGAAAGCGAATGAAGAAACGAAGAATCTGAAAACAAGAGTGAACCAGCAGCTGAGCCTTTCAGACAGTGTCCTGTACAAAGACTTGCTGAGGTTCCATAAACTAAATGATTTCAAAGCCGTTGATCCGTCAGACTATCATTACGGCAAGGAGAAAGAAATCAAATAAGATGAAAAAGAGCCTTGAGCGGGCGCATTGCCTTCGCTCAAGGCTCTTTTTTTGGTTATACAACCAACTTGAAAAAATAGATTCCATTTGGTCACCAAGGCTGGCTTTCTCTCATATCATTACAGTAGATTTTGAAACCGGATTGAAATCGGACAAATTATCGGGGAAATGCCTTGATAGATTGTGAAGATGTACCAGGTTTCGAACTCAATATTCATAGAGATGAGGGGTAGAGATGAAAGCGGTCATTCTCTGCGGCGGAAAAGGAACGAGAATGAGTGAAGTCACGAATGACATTCCTAAACCGCTCGCCATGATAGGCGGCAAACCGATTCTATGGCATATTATGAAAATTTATCAGTACTACGGAGTAAACGAGTTTATTCTGCTTTTGGGCTATAAAGGAGAAAAAATCAAGGAATACTTTCTCGACTATGAATGGAAGCACAACAGCCTGACACTCGACAGCTCTACGGGAGAGGTACAGATGCTGGGGCAGCCTGAAACGTGGAAAATTACGTTTTTGGAGACTGGGGTAGATACGCTGACAGCCGGAAGAATCTTGCAGGCGAAAGACTATATCGGTGATGAAACATTTCTGCTCACCTATGGAGACGGGCTGGCCAATATCAATCTTTTCCATCTCATCAGCTATCATCAGACAAAAGGTGCTGCCGCGACTGTCACCGGCATTGACAAAGTCTCGCAGTTTGGCACCTTGACAGTTGAGGATGGCATGGCGAAAACATTTTCTGAGAAGACATCAAGTGATGGAATCATCAACGGCGGATTCTTCGTTCTTAGTCCAAAGGTTTTCGATTATTTGCCGAAGGACGGGAACACGATGTTCGAAGATGAACCGCTGAAGAACCTTGCCAAAGATGGGGAGCTTGCTGTGTACCGCCATTACGGATTTTGGACGGCCATCGATACGTATAAAAATCTCTTAGAAGTCAACAAAATGTGGAATCAAGGACAACAAGTATGGAAGGTATGGTGAATTGATTTGAGTTTCTGGAAAAATAAAAACGTATTTGTCACGGGATGCACAGGTCTTTTAGGAAGCTATTTGGTGAAAGAGCTGATCGAACAGGGCGCAAACGTTACGGGGCTAGTCAGGGATCATGTGCCTCAATCCAATCTTTATCAGGGAGAACATATCAAGAAAATGAACATCGTGCGGGGCTCTCTTGAGGACTTGGCTGTGATTGAACGCGCGCTTGGCGAGTATGAGATCGACACAGTCTTTCATCTTGCTGCACAAGCGATTGTCGGCGTGGCAAACCGCAACCCGATTTCTACCTTTGAAGCGAATATCCTCGGCACCTGGAATATTCTCGAAGCCTGCCGCAAGCATCCGTTAATTAAGCGGGTCATTGTCGCTTCAAGTGATAAAGCTTACGGCGATCAAGAAAACCTTCCATACGATGAAAACATGCCGCTGCAAGGCAAGCACCCGTACGACGTCTCAAAAAGCTGCGCAGATCTGATCAGCCACACCTATTTTCACACGTACGGGCTTCCGGTCTGCATTACGCGCTGCGGAAACTTATACGGCGGCGGAGATTTGAACTTCAACCGCATCATTCCTCAGACGATTCAGCTTGTGCTGAACGGGGAAGCGCCGGAAATCCGAAGCGACGGCACATTTGTACGGGACTACTTCTATATTGAAGACGCCGTTCAGGCTTATCTGCTTCTTGCAGAAAAAATGGAAGAAAACAATCTTGCCGGAGAGGCCTTTAACTTCAGCAATGAGATCCAGCTGACCGTACTTGAACTGGTAGAGAAAATATTAAAGAAAATGAACAGTAATCTGAAACCTAAGGTGCTGAATCAGGGAAGCAATGAAATCAAACATCAATATTTATCCGCGGAAAAAGCAAGAAAGCTGCTGAATTGGACACCGGCCTACACTATTGATGAGGGACTTGAAAAAACGATTGAGTGGTATACGGAATTCTTCAAAAAGTAATGTGAAACGAGGTGAACAAGACTGTGACCAGCGCGTATTGCACCGTTTTATCAAAAGGAAGATTATATCAGGCAGTCGCTTTGTTTAAGTCGTTAGAGCAAGTTGATCAAGACAGTCCCATTTTTATACTTTGCATGGATGAAGATACGCACCGCGTGTTACAGAAGCTGAAGATGAAGCAGCTGAACCTTGTGCCGGTGGCCGCTCTTGAAAATGAATTGCTGCTGAAGCTGAAGGAAACTAGAGATCAAAGTGAGTATTGCTGGACGATGAAGCCGATCTTTCTGCAAGCTGTGCTGAACAGCAATCCTGAGCTGGAGCGTGTGACGTATATTGACGGGGATCTCTTTTTCTATGCAGATCCATCGCCGATTTTTGAAAACCAGCCGGACTGCTCGGTGTTGCTTTCACGAGGGGATATTGTAATCCCTTCTTTTGAGAAAGAGCAGATTGACATGCTGCAGCGTCTTTTAGGCAGATATAATTCCGGGTTTATCAGCTTCAAGCATGATGATGCAGGCACGGATTGCTTGGAGTGGTGGAAGGAACGCTGTCTTGAGGAATGCAAAAATGCACCGGGTGAAGGGAAATTCGGTGATCAGGGCTATTTGGATTATATGTCTGAGCTGTTTCCGAATGTGTGTGACATTACAACACCCGGCGTGAACATCGGCCATTGGAATTATGGACAGCATACGTTTTCCTGGAAAGATGGCCGGATCGTGCTGGAGGATGGCAGTCCGCTGATCTTTTATCATTTCAGCGGATACCGAATCGTCAGCATCAATGAAATCAAACAGATTCATGAAACAACCCGCACAGATCTGCCGTTTGTGCATGAACTGTATCAAGAGACACTGCCGCATATCATTCAGCACATGCAAACGTTAGACCCTGAATTTAACGGTTTTGCTTCAAAAGATGACAACAAATAAATGAGTAAATACAGGAAGTGAAAATGAAGTGAAAGCAAGCGTTATTATTCCTGCATATAATTCGAAGGAGCGTCTTTACAACAGCCTTCTGTCATTAAACCAGCAGGAGTGCGATGAAGAATTTGAAGTCATTGTAGCGGACAATGGCTCTGAGGACGGGACGCTCTCGATGCTTGAGTCATTTCAAGCTGATTTTCCGCTGATCTTTACACGGATTAAAGAAAACAGGGGCATTGCGTACGGACGAAATCAGGCGCTTCGCAATGCCAGAGGAGACATCCTGATTTTCCATGACAGCGATATGCTTGCGGCAAAGGACCTTGTGGCAAAACATATTAAAGCCCATGAGAACGAAGAGAATCTCGTCGTGTGCGGGTTGTTTTGGAAACGGATCTACAGTTTTTACTATGAACGATTTGAAGAAGAACATAAGGAACAGCTCGCAAAGCTCACAGGTGAAATGCCGAAGAAAGACAAACAAAAGCTGCTGGAGGAAGCGGACATCAAAAACGGAAGCTTTCTTGATAAAAGCTTTGACCTCGATACCGACTTTATAGACGTGCTCAAGAAGATTTTAGATGAGTACGGCGATGACTTGAAAGGCTATCATATGCCATGGCGCTTTTTTATCACGAATAATTCCTCTGTGAAACGCAAGCATGTGGTTGACCTCGGTTTATTTGACGAAGGCATTGTGCGGTACGGGTTTGAGGATTATGACCTCGGGATCAGGCTTCATCAGGCCGGATTGACCTTCAGGCTTCGCCGTGATATTGTCAGTGTTCATCAGGAACATCCAAGCAATTGTAAGTCTGTAGACGATATTCGGGCAAACATTGCCTATATGTGCGATAAATACAATAACATCCGCTCCTTAGACGTTCATCTCGCTTTTAATGGGCCGTTCCCGCCTGACATGACGAACAGAATCATGGCTGATATTCAAAAGCTGCTGGAATCACAGAAATATGATATGCTGCTGAATCTGTTTCTTGAGCTTCTGCATGTTGTTAAAGAGCGCAACATTGATCCGGATTGGCGAAAGAAATCCCCAAGGGTGACGGCGAAAAGCTTTGATTTGCAAACTGTCCGCAAGCTTCTGCCTAAGGCGAAGAAAAAGCTAGGCGTGAACGATTTTGCCAACGCACTGTATGCGCTTGTCAACGATTTGCTGCACGTGGATCTTAGATCATTGGATGTGGTATAAGTGAGTACATTTCATTTTTCAACGATAGTGTCAAGGACACATATCTTTAAGCTCATGCCTATGATTCATTCTCTCCATGAGCATTGCGATGATTTTCATTTATATGTGCTGTGTGTCGACCAGAAAGCGTATGAATTGCTTCAGCACGTTCCATGGGAGCATGTAACCTTTGTGCAGCTGCATGAAATGGAAGACCCGGAGCTGTTGAAAGCGAAAAGCAACAGAACGTTTCATGAATATTGCTGGACGTTAAAGCCCGCCTTTTTGTTTCATGTGATGAGCAAGTGGGATGACGCTGAATACTTTGCCCATATGGATACGGATCTATTTTTCTTTTCTGATCCGGCACGTATTTTTGCAGAAAACCCAACGGCGTCTCTGTATTTGACTGATCATCGTAATTCGCCGCGCTTCATGTCCTACTACGACCGAACCGGACGCTTTAATACAGGCTTTGTCGGCGCCGGTAATACAAAGGAAGCATATGAAGCGGTGTGGCAGTGGAGACAGGACTGTATTGAATTTTGCACGGTCGAAATGGATACGGAACGAAAGACATATGGTGATCAAAGATATGTGGAGAAATGGCCGGAGCAGTTTAAAGGTGTTCATGTTGTCAAATCCATAGGAGCCAATACAGCGCTTTGGAATATCGAAAACTATAAGGTCGGGCAAAAGGACGGCCGCGTGTATATAGATGAAACGCCGCTGATTTTCTATCATTTCTCTGGGTTTACGCTGGTGACAGAAAAAGAGTTTAATCTTTGCTGGTACTACCGGATTGAAGACGAAGCGACAATTAAGATGATTTATATGCCCTATATATTAAATCTGAAAAGATGGATTGATGAAATACAGTCGGCGTTTCCGGACTTTGCGGATGGCTTTATCCCGAAGCACGCAGTGCCTGACACTCATTTTATCCAGCTGGATTAAAAAACCCCCTGCCGCCTGGCAGGGGTTTTTTCAGCTATGCCATTCTCTCAGCTTCTGGTCACTTGGCAATAGGAAGGCAAGGATGCCGAGGACAGGGAGAAAGGCAATGGCGATCATCGTCGGGGTCAGTCCCGCGGCATCAATCAGAGCGCCCAGCGCCACAGCGCCGATTGCGCCCATCCCGAAGGCAAGCCCGACGGTTAAACCGGACATTGTGCCGATTTTTCCAGGAACTAGCTCCTGTGCGTAGACGACCGTTACAGAAAAGCTCGACATCAGAACCAAGCCAATCAATGCGAGCACGCCGTAGGCGAGAACCGGGCCGGCAAATGGCAGCACAATCGCCAGCGGCGCCGAGCATAACAGCGAACCGAGGATAACGAAGCGTTTTCCAAAACGGTCTGCAAGCGGGCCGCCGAGAAACGTGCCGATCGCGCCGAACAGCAAGAAGACAAAAATATAGCTTTGTGCCTGCTGAATGCTTACGTGATAGGTATCCATCGCGTAAAACGTGTAAAAGTTACCGATCGCACTCGTATACCAAGAACGAGCAAAAATGAGAAATATAATAATAATAAGAGCAGATACAACAGATTTGGTGATGGCCGTGTTTTCAGCCGTTTTCTTTTGCTTGCCTGATTTCTGGGCAAGGCTGCCGAGACGTGAGGCGTACCATTTCGCAATATACATGAGAAACATAACAGCAAGCGCGGCGACAAGCGTGAACCAAACAGCGCCGAATTGCCCGAGCGGCACAAGGATCAGCGCGGTGATCAGCGGTGCCATCGCCTGGCCTGAGTTTCCGCCCACCTGATAAATCGATTGGGCGAGCCCGCGTTTTGTGCCGGCGGCCATATACGCCACACGGGAGCCCTCCGGATGGAAAATGGCCGAGCCTAATCCAATGAAAAACACACAGCATAAGATCGTTATGAATGACGGGGCAAATGCAAGGCCCAAAATGCCAAGCATGCTGGCGGTCAAACCGACTGGCAGCGCATACGGCCGCGGCCGTTTATCGGTATACCAGCCGACAACAGGCTGCATGACGGATGACACCATGTTTAATGTGAAAGCAATGATGCCGAGCTGTGTAAACGTCAGGCTCATGGAGCGTTCCAAAATAGGGAACATGGCCGGAATCACAGCCTGAAGCGAATCGTTGAGCATATGGCAAATTCCGATAATAATCAAAATCGGATACACCGTGGTGCCTGGTTTTTGAACTGTTTTTTCTTTTAACGGGGCGGCGATAGCCATTGAGTCTCCTCCTTACATATATAACCAAAGCATACCACCATATTATTCATAAGGTGAAGAATTTATCAAGAGGAAAAAAGATTCTTATGAAAGAAATACCGTCAGCCTGATTAGCAGCTGACGGTATTTTCGATATTCAAAATGTGATATAGCTCTTCAAGCTTACGAATCTCATAGGTTGGTATGATCTCTGGCACATTCGGCTTCATGTCAGGGTTCATCCAGCAAGTATCAAGCCCGGCGAGCTGTCCGCCTTTGATATCAGCAGTTAGTGAATCCCCGATGATTAATGTGTGCTCTGCTGAAAATTGAGGAATCCGTTCAAACACGTAATTGAAATATTCCTTCATCGGCTTTTGGAAGCCGGTGTCTTCAGAAACGAAAATGTCCTTGAAGAATGGAAATAATCCTGAATCACGGAGACGCTTATATTGTGTGTGAGACACGCCGTTTGTCACGATGTACAAATCAAACTGTTGCTGCAGATTTGAGATGAGATCAAATGCACCGTCAATAAGCTGATGTCCTTCTTCAAGAAAGCGGCGGTATTTTTGCTCAAGCAAAGCGCCGTCCGCTTCGTAACCGTACTCCTTGAGCAAAGCGGAAAAACGTGTGTTTACGACTTCATCCCGTGTCATCTTACCTTCTTCAAAGGCTCTCCAGAGACCTTGATTGATGGTTTTATACTGCGCCTTCATGTCATTTGTTAAAGGAATGTTCTGATCTTCAAACAGCAAACGCAGGGCTAAAGCTTCTGCCGCTTGAAAATCAAGGATGGTATCATCTACATCAAATAATAAAGTGCGGTATCGCTTCATCTGTGTGTCTCCCTTTCTCATATGTATTCAAAGTATAGCACATAAAAAAAGGAAAAAGCCGGCGGGTGAGGCACCGCCGGCTGAAAAGAGATTATTTGTTTAATAAGCTGTGTTTTCTCGAATATAGGAAGTAAACCAGCGTTCCGACAGCGATCCAGATGACAAATGAAAGCCATGTGACGCCGGGAAGGCTGTACATGAACCAAAGGCAGATGCCTGCGCTGATAATCGGCACAACCGGAACGAATGGCACTCTGAAGGACGCTTTGATTTCAGGATGTTTCTTTCTTAACACAATGACAGCAATGGAAATGACCGTAAACGCGGCAAGTGTTCCCATGTTCACCAGATGGGCCAGCGTTCCGAGGTTAATAAAGCCGGCGATTCCCGCTGCAACGATCCCTGTCAGCCATGTGTTGCGGAACGGGGTTTTAAATGACGGATGAACCTTTGCGAACAATCCAGGCAGAAGGCCGTCTCTGCTCATGGCAAATGTCAAGCGGACCTGTGCGTACAGCAAAGCGAGCATCACCGTCGTAATCCCGATAATCGCACCGACAGAAATAATTCCGGCAACAGCGTCCTGTCCGACGAATTTCAGCGCAAAGGATACAGGATCTCCGACATTCAATTTGGCATAAGGCATCATGCCTGTCAGCACAAGCGATACCGCGATGTACAGAACCGTACAGACGGCTAGAGCTGAAATAATGCCGACGGGCATGTTTTTTTGCGGATTTTTCACTTCCTCTGATGCGTTAGAAACCGCGTCAAACCCAAGGTACGCGAAGAATACAGTGGCAGCGCTAAGTATGACGCCTTTCATCCCGAATGGCATAAAAGGAGACCAGTTATCCGGTTTCACATAGCCGATGCCGACAATAATGAACAATAATATGATCGCGATTTTCATCAGTACGATGACGTTGTTAAAGCGTGTGCTTTCCTTGACGCCTCTGCTGACAATCGCAGTGATGAGGAGAATGATCACCGCAGCCGGAAGGTTAAATACGGCGCCCGCCATGCTTCCCGGCGCTCCTGTCAGTGCAGCCGGAATATGAAGATTGAAGCCGGCAAGCAGTGATTGAAAGTATGAAGACCAGCCGGTGGCAACCGCCGACAGTGCAATGACATATTCAAGCATGAGATCCCATCCGATCAAAAAGGCGAGCAGCTCTCCAAGTGTCACGTATGAGTATGAGTACACGCTTCCCGAAATCGGAATGGAAGACGAAAACTCAGCATAACAGAAAGCAGCCAGCGCACAGGCGAGCCCCGCTAAAATAAACGATATGATGAGGGCGGGACCTGCACCGGTCGCTGCCACTGTTCCTGTAATGACAAAAATCCCTGTACCGATGACACAACCGATACCGAGCAAGGTTAAATCAAATGCGCTTAACGTACGGGCAAGGCTTTTTGACTTGCTCTGCGCACTCAATGTTTCAAGCGGTTTTTTTCTAAATAATGAACTCATCAAAAGTTCCTCCTAGAAATATTCAAAATATTCTAATCATTATATGCAGTTCTTGTTGTATTATATTGTCGAAATTTGACGTAGTCAATAAAATATTTTTCTGCTTTAAATGATAGAAGCGAAACAGCGTTGTCGTATCATAGGATAGTAATTTTTACTAATCGTATATTCAATTTTATGCAAGATGAACCGATAGAAAAAATAGATTCGCCCATATTTTGATTTGCGGTTATAAAGGAGATGCTGACCATGTTTCAATATGAAGAGTTGAATAAACAGTTTATCGGCGGGAAATGGCAGGAGGGCAGCAGCCCAAATGTATTGGAAAACAAAAATCCTTATACTCAAAAAACATTCACAACATTCCGTAAAGCGACTGCTGACGATGTAGATGAAGCGTATCGGGCAGCGGCGCTGGCAAAGAAAAAATGGGATGCGGTCAACCCGTTCGAGAAAAGAACCATTTTAGAAAAAGCCGTCACGTATATTGAAGAAAATGAAGAAGCCATTATTTATTTGATTATGGAGGAGCTAGGCGGTACAAGGCTCAAAGCAGCTTTTGAAATCGGTCTTGTCAAAAACATCATAAAAGAAGCGGCAACGTTCCCAATCCGCATGGAGGGGAAAATTCTTCCGTCAACAATAGATGGCAAGGAAAACAGATTATATCGCGTGCCGGCAGGCGTTGTCGGTGTCATCAGTCCGTTTAACTTCCCATTCTTTTTATCTATGAAATCAGTGGCGCCTGCACTCGGAGCCGGCAATGGCGTTGTGCTAAAGCCGCATGAGGAAACGCCGATTTGCGGCGGAACGCTGATTGCGAAAATTTTTGAGAACGCGGGAATTCCAGCGGGGCTGCTGAATGTTGTTGTCACAGACATTGCTGAAATCGGCGACAGCTTCGTTGAGCATCCAGTGCCGCGGATCATCTCATTTACCGGTTCTACGAAAGTCGGCAGCTACATCGGACAGCTTGCGATGAAGCATTTTAAAAAGCCGCTTCTTGAGCTTGGCGGGAACAGCGCCTTCATCGTACTTGAGGATGCAGATATAGAATATGCGGTCAATGCGGCGGTGTTCAGCCGATTTACACATCAAGGGCAGATTTGCATGTCAGCCAACCGCGTGCTTGTTCATTCTTCTATTTATGACAAGTTCCTTGAGCTGTACCAGGCAAAAGTGGAATCGCTGAAAGTCGGCGACCCAATGGACCCTGATACGATTATCGGGCCATTAATCAACAGCAGACAGACGGACGGGCTGATGAAGACTGTAGAGCAAGCAATTGAAGAAGGCGCTGTACCAGTGAAGCTTGGCGGATTTAACGGGACGATCGTGGAACCGACGATCTTAAAAGACGTCAAACCGTTCATGAGCATTGCCAAGGAAGAGCTGTTCGGACCAGTCGTCTCCTTTATGAAGTTTGATTCAGAAGACGAAGCGGTGGATATCGCAAACGAAACCCCGTTTGGCTTGAGCGGTGCCGTACATACGTCAAATCTTGAGCGCGGCGTGGCTTTTGCGAAACGCATTGAAACAGGCATGATTCACGTCAATGACACGACCATCAATGATGAACCGAATGTAGCCTTCGGCGGTGAAAAGCAATCAGGCCTCGGCCGTTTAAACGGTGAGTGGAGCCTCGAAGAATTTACAACGCTGAAATGGATCTCGGTCCAGCACGAAAAACGCAGCTTCCCTTATTAATGAAAAGGAGTGAATGGAATTGACCATAAATACGGAAAAAGAAACCGCAGATATTCTGGACGCATTTATCAAAGTAGCCCCTTATTTAAACAGCCTGGTTCAGGATGATATTACAATCGGCATTTATGATACGGAAAAACTGCTCGTGAATATACCGGCCAAAACCTTTTCGCTGAACGTAAAAGCCGGCGATCCGCTGCAGGAAGGGGATATCATCACAGATGCCATCCGCAGCAATCAGAAGAAGACGAGCATGGTTCCGAAAGAATTGTTCGGCTTCCCATTGATCGCGCGTGCCATCCCGCTGCACGACGAGAATGGAAGAGTCATTGGAGGCGTCGGCCTCGGAACGAGCCTTGAGGAGTCGTCAAAGCTGCATGATGTCGCGGAAAGCTTATCAGCTGTTGTTGAACAAACAGCCGCGGCTATTTCCGACATTTCTGAATCAATTAACGGGTTTTCAACTCAAATGTCGGGCATTTCCTCTCAGGCGAAAAAAGTAAGCGAAAGCGCCGGTGAAATCGCCGATATTTCAGTAACTGTTAAAGGCATCTCGGACCAAAGCAATCTGCTCGGCTTGAACGCCGCGATCGAAGCGGCAAGAGCAGGGGAGTCCGGAAAAGGATTCTCTGTCGTCGCAGATGAGATCAGAAAGCTAGCGACGCATTCAAAAGAAAATGTCGGCCAAATTGACCAGATTACGAAAAAAATCCACAGCCTGCTGAAAGGGCTGGAGGAATCCATTGAGTCGATTAACCAGCATACAGACGGACAAGCCGCTGCTGTTGAACAAATTTCCGCCACGATGCAGGAGATTTCAGGAAGCGCGCAGCATCTTGCGAAAATGGCCGAAAAAGCGCTTGAGGAAGAGTAAGAGACCGGGGACAAACATCCCCGGTCTTTTTCTTATCCTGCATTTCCATGAAATTCGTCTGACGTTTTACTAGTTTTATTCCAGCGGCTGATTTAAAATGTACACATGAACTTACGTGAGGATTGATAGGAACCATGAGCATATTAAAAGCGGAAAATCTTTATAAAACATACGGAGATAAAACATTATTTGACCATATCTCCTTTCATATTGAAGAGAATGAGAGAATCGGATTAATCGGGCCGAACGGAACAGGAAAATCAACGCTGTTGAAAGTGATTGCCGGCTTGGAATCTATCGAAGAAGGAGAAATCACGAAATCCGGAAGCGTGCAGGTCGAATTTCTTCATCAAGACCCGGAGCTGCCTGCGGGGCAAACAGTGCTGGAGCATATCTATTCCGGTGAATCGGCTGTGATGAAAACCTTGCGTGAATATGAAAAAGCGCTGTATGAACTGGGGAAAGATCCCGAAAATGAACAGCGCCAGAAACACCTGCTGGCAGCACAAGCGAAAATGGACGCGAACAATGCATGGGATGCAAACACCTTGGCAAAAACCGTATTGTCTAAGCTGGGCGTCAACGACGTAACAAAACCGGTCAATGAGCTCTCAGGCGGCCAGAAAAAACGGGTGGCCATTGCCAAAAACTTAATTCAGCCCGCTGATTTGCTCATTTTGGACGAGCCGACAAACCATTTGGATAATGAAACGATTGAGTGGCTTGAAGGGTATTTAAGCCAATATCCCGGCGCCGTCATGCTGGTGACGCACGATAGATATTTCTTAAACCGTGTCACCAACCGCATTTATGAGCTTGAAAGAGGCAGCCTCTACACTTACAAAGGCAACTATGAAGTGTTTTTAGAAAAACGCGCGGAACGGGAAGCGCAGGCTGAGCAAAAGGAAACGAAGCGGCAAAACCTGCTGCGCCGCGAACTGGCTTGGCTCAGACGAGGAGCGAAAGCCCGCTCCACAAAACAAAAAGCGAGAATTGACCGGGTAGAGACGCTTAAAGAGCAGACAGGCCCTCAGTCATCAGGTTCACTCGATTTTGCCATTGGCTCGCACCGTCTCGGAAAACAGGTTATTGAAGCGGAGAACGTCATGATCGCTTATGACGGCCGCATGCTCGTCGACCGTTTTAATGAACTTGTCATACCAGGTGAACGGATCGGGATCATCGGGCCGAACGGCATCGGGAAAACAACGCTGTTAAATGCCCTTGCCGGCCGTCATACGCCGGACGGAGGCGATATTACGATCGGACAGACGGTCAGAATCGGCTACTATACTCAGGATCATAGTGAAATGAACGGTGAGTTAAAAGTCATTGACTATATAAAAGAAACGGCGGAGGTCGTAAAAACGGCAGATGGCGATATGATTACAGCTGAACAAATGCTCGAGCGTTTCCTCTTCCCGCGTTCGATGCAGCAGACGTATATCCGCAAGCTGTCCGGCGGGGAAAAACGCCGTTTATACTTGCTTCAGGTTCTCATGCAGGAGCCGAATGTCCTGTTTCTCGATGAGCCGACGAACGATTTGGATACTGAAACATTAAGCGTTCTTGAGGATTATATTGACCAGTTCCCAGGCGTCGTCATCACCGTATCCCATGACCGCTATTTCCTTGACCGCGTCGTCGACCGTTTGATTGTATTTGAAGGAAATGGTGTCATTTCCCGCTTTCAAGGCTCCTATAGCGACTATATGGAGGAGTCAAAAGCGAAAAAAGCGGCCCCAAAACCGGCAGCTGAGGAAAAAACGGCTGAAGCCGAGCCGAAGAAAAAACGGAAAAAGCTTTCTTACAAAGACCAGTTGGAATGGGACGGCATCGAAGATAAAATTGCCCAGCTGGAAGAAAAGCATGAACAGCTTGAAGCTGACATCGCCGCAGCAGGCAGTGATTTTGGCAAAATCCAAGAGCTGATGGCCGAGCAGGCGAAAACGGCGGAAGAGCTTGAGGCTGCGATGGACCGCTGGACAGAATTGTCCCTCATGATCGAAGAACTGGAAAGCTAAAAAGCGTGGCCGCAGCAGGCCGCGCTTTTTTTCACATAATGGACAAAAACGAACCGGCCTGCTTATGTTAGGATAAAGTTGTGTGTCAGCGGCACATGGAAAACTAACGGAGATGATGAAGTATGACATGGGCGATCGTGATGTTAATTCTCATGAGTCTGGTGAAAATCGTATTAACCTGTCTTCCTACAGGCGTCATAGAATGGCTGCTCGGCAAATTTGAAGTGCACGCCAAGCTGAGTGACGAAAATGCGAGTCTCTCTCTAGATGGAAAACGCCTCGAGGGTGCAGAGAAGCAGAAAGTGATTGATCAATTTAACGAAGCTATCTTCCTGGAAAAATATTATATCTATCCAGGTGATGAAGAGCGTTATTTACATCCGGAAAACGGCGGCACGCCTCTGGTGATAGATACAAAAAAAGGAAAAAAAGACGTGAAGCTGTTCGTGTACCGCTACGACGACCATATCGACGTCGTGAAACAGTACAAGAAGAAAGTGATCGCGTATCGAGTGCTTTCTGAAAGCCTTCAAAAAGAGTCTCTGTCAGTGGCGGGAAGTTTAGCTTAAACAGGAAAGTGAAAGACGGGTGCTGTATGCTGCTCGTCTTTTTTATTGTTTTTTAAAACTTAACGTTTACGTTAAGGTTCAAAAGGTGTATAATGGTAACAGAAACGGCGAAGGGGGATTTACCTTGGAATGGATGAAGATTGATCAAGTGGCCAAAAGAAGCGGGCTGACAAAGCGGACCATCCGGTTTTATGAAGAAATCGGCTTGATTCCGGCGCCGAAACGGACAGACGGCGGTGTAAGGCTTTATTCAGAGGATGATATGGAGGAGCTTGAGAAAGTCATCAGCACAAAAGAGGTGCTCGGTTTTTCCCTTCAGGAGCTTCAGCATTTCATGGAAACCAGCCGCCAGCTAGAGTTAAACAAAGAGGGGTATTTGTTGTCACTGGATCCTAAGGAACGGAAAGAAAAACTGGAGGAAATTCAGGAAACCCTGAATCACCAGCTGGATTTGATTGATGAGAAAATCCGCACATTCCAAAGCTTTAAAGAACGCCTGCAGGGCATGAAAGGCAAAGCGGAACGCGCCATTCAATCAATCGAATGAAAAGTTTGTTAAACGCTATTTTTGTAGCGTTTCTTTTAATGGAATAAAGATGGAGGTTAGGTCAAATGGATAAGACAACACAAGTGAATCAGAAAACGGGTTTGCTCAGCCAGCCAAAAGCGGTATGGGCTGTCGCGTTTGCCTGTGTGATTTCTTTTATGGGAATCGGGCTGGTCGATCCAATTCTTCCGGCCATTGCCGCACAATTGCATGCTTCACCTAGTGAAGTATCACTCTTGTTTACAAGTTATTTGCTTGTAACCGGATTTATGATGTTTTTCTCAGGAGCCATTTCCAGCCGCATCGGCGCGAAATGGACATTAATTCTCGGACTTATTTTTATTATTGTGTTTGCGGGGCTTGGCGGCAGCTCAAGCTCAATCGCTCAGTTAGTCGGCTATCGCGGCGGCTGGGGATTAGGGAATGCTTTGTTTATTTCAACAGCGCTTGCGGTCATCGTTGGCGTGTCAGTCGGCGGCAGCGCCCAAGCGATTATTTTGTATGAGGCCGCGCTCGGTCTCGGGATTTCTGTCGGGCCGCTTGCAGGCGGAGAGCTCGGAAGCATTTCATGGCGCGCACCGTTTTTTGGAGTATCTGTCCTGATGTTTATTGCGTTAATCGCGATTTCTTTCATGCTTCCGAAGCTGCCGAAACCGGCGAAACGCGTCGGTGTGTTTGATGCGATGAAGGCACTCAAATATAAAGGCCTGCTGACAATGGCGGTATCGGCATTCCTATACAACTTTGGATTTTTTATTTTGCTAGCTTATTCTCCGTTCGTACTGGATTTAGATGAACACGGTCTTGGATATGTCTTCTTCGGCTGGGGCCTTCTGCTGGCGATTACGTCAGTCTTTACGGCGCCGCTCGTGCACAAAGCGCTGGGCACAGTGCGTTCGCTAGTCGTTCTCTTTATCGCCTTTGCGGCCATTCTCGTTATTATGGGGATCTGGACAGACCATCAGACTTTGATTATTACATGTATCGTTGTCGCTGGTGCTGTCCTCGGTATGGTGAATACGATCATGACAACCGCTGTGATGGGTTCTGCGCCGGTTGAACGTTCAATCGCGTCTTCAGCCTACAGCTCAGTCCGCTTCATCGGCGGCGCGCTCGCCCCGTGGATTGCAGGAATGCTGTCAGAACACTTTACTGCAAGCACACCATATACAGTAGGCGGAATCGTCGTTTTTGTCGGCATGCTTGTCCTTCTCATGGGACGTAAACATCTTGCTGGAATTAAGGCGGGGCATTAATAACGAAAGACACTGCGCATATGCAGTGTCTTTTTATTCGTTATAATGCATCATAATCGAATTGGTGCAGGAAAGGACAACCTTTATGACACAATTTTACTATTTTCCGGCTGAAAACTCCCTTTAGAAACCGGTTTTTTCGGTCAGCAAGAACGGCGTTCGCGGAAAGGGCATCCGCTTCGGTCAGGCATTGATGCGGCTGGGATTTATCTTGCAGAAGCTGAGAATGTGTCCGTTCATTTACGATTGCCATTTCAGTGATGGTTCATGCTGTAGAGGGGACGTTTGCCATGGATAAGGCAAAACCTGACGAATATGATCAGAAATGTTTAGAAACGCTCTATCAATACATACACAGCGTCATGAAAAACAGCTTTTCTCGGTCGAGTGGTTTACCGCTTGGGAAGATGAGGAGGATTTTGAGCTGTCTGCCAAAAGAGAGCTGACACTTGATGAATTCACATCTCCATTGCAGCTCATTTTAAAAGACAGAGAGCTTTTGAGAATCGTTCAGAAAAAATGGCAGTAAAAAACCCGCCCTTTAGCAGGCGGGTTTTTTTATAAATTAAAGCACTTTCGTCGTCCAAGACTCGCAGTTCCACGTTTCTGTCGCAATATCCATATAAAAGTCTGGCTCGTGGGAAATGAGCAGAATGGAGCCTTTATATTCTTTCAGGGCGCGCTTGAGCTCTTCCTTGGCATCGGCATCCAAGTGGTTTGTCGGCTCATCGAGCACCAGCAGGTTTGTTTCTGAGTTGATTAGCTTGCACAATCTGACTTTCGCTTTTTCGCCTCCGCTTAATACGGAGACGCGGCTTTCGATATGCTTTGTCGTCAGCCCGCATTTTGCCAGAGCGGCACGGATTTCATACTGCGTATAAGAAGGGAATTCGCTCCATACTTCTTCGATGCACGTATTGTTGTTTGTTTCCTTGACCTCTTGCTCGAAATAGCCGGTATAGATGTGCTCACCGCGTTCAACAGAGCCTTCGAGCGGCTGGATTTCACCAAGCAAACTTTTCAGCAATGTCGTTTTTCCGATCCCATTCGCGCCGTAAAGGGCGATTTTTTGGCCGCGCTCCATGCGGAGGTTGAGCGGACGGGACAGCGGGGAATCGTAACCGATCACGAGATCCTTCGTTTCAAAAATCAGCTTGCCTGACGTTCTCGCCGGCTTAAAGTGGAATTCCGGCTTTGGCTTTTCTGCCGCAAGCTCGATCATATCCATCTTATCGAGTTTCTTTTGGCGGGACATCGCCATGTTTCTCGTGCTGACACGCGCTTTGTTGCGGGCGACGAAATCCTTCAGCTCCGCGACTTCCTGCTGCTGCTTTTTGTAGGCCGCTTCAAGCTGCTGTTTTTTCACCTCGTAGACTTCCATAAACTGATGGTAGTCGCCGACATAACGTGTCAGCTCTTGATTTTCAACGTGATAAATCAGGTTGATGACACTATTCAAGAACGGAATATCGTGGGAAATCAGGATGAACGCGTTCTCGTATTCCTGCAGGTAGCGTTTCAGCCATTCAATATGCTGTTCATCAAGATAGTTGGTCGGCTCATCGAGAAGCAGAATTTCCGGCTTTTCAAGGAGAAGCTTAGCGAGAAGGACCTTTGTGCGCTGTCCGCCGCTCAAATCGGTGACATCTCGCTCTAAACCGATATCGCTCAAACCGAGACCGCGGGCGATTTCTTCCACCTTGGAATCAATGACATAAAAATCATTGTTTGTCAGCGCGTCTTGAATGACGCCGACTTCTTCAAGCAGCTTCTCGAGCTCGTCGGGATCAGCCTCGCCCATTTTGTTGTAAATCTCGTTCATTTCCTCTTCCATCGCAAATAAATAATGGAATGCGTCTTTCAGGACGTCGCGAATGGATTTTCCTTTTTCCAGCACGGTATGCTGATCAAGGTATCCGACACGGACATTTTTTGACCATTCGACTTTTCCCTCATCAGGTTCAAGCTTTCCGGTAATAATATTCATGAAGGTTGATTTTCCTTCACCGTTTGCGCCGATCAAGCCGACGTGCTCGCCTTTTAACAGGCGGAAGGAAACGTTATTAAAAATGGCCCGGTCCCCGAAACCGTGGCTTAAATCCTTTACAGATAAAATACTCATGTTTACACCTCTATCGTTATCAAACACGCACAATCGGCGTGTAATATTCACCCTTTTGATTATAAAGGAGGATTCGGAATGTTGAAAGGTATAGGAAAGAAAAAGAAAAATTGCGTTCCGGGCGAGGTTTTGAGATACTATGGAATAGATTTCAGGAATTGAGGAGAACAAAATGACGCAAACTTGGCCATTTTTACATAATGCACAATCATTTATACAAGAGAATTGGAATGCTTCCGGCTTTCAAAAGCCAACCCCTGTTCAGGAGCAGGCAGCCCAGCTGATCATGGACGGAAAGGATGTCATTGCAGAATCGCCGACAGGCACAGGGAAGACGCTGGCGTATGCGCTGCCGGTCTTGGAGCGGATCAAACCAGAGCAAAAGCATCCGCAGGCGGTGATTTTAGCGCCTTCCCGTGAGCTGGTCATGCAGATTTTTCAGGTGATTCAGGATTGGAAAGCGGGCTCAGAGCTGCGCGCGGCTTCCTTAATCGGCGGGGCGAATGTGAAGAAACAGGTCGAAAAGCTGAAGAAACATCCGCATATCATCGTCGGCACGCCAGGCAGGGTGTTTGAACTGATTAAAGCGAAGAAACTCAAAATGCATGAAGTGAAAACGATCGTGCTTGATGAAACGGATCAGCTCGTCCTGCCGGAGCATCGCGAAACGATGAAGCAAATCATTAAAACAACATTAAGAGACCGCCAGCTTCTATGTTTTTCTGCCACGCTCAAAAAGGAAACAGAGGACGTGCTCCGCGAATTGGCGCAAGAGCCTGAGGTGTTGAAGGTGCAGCGAAGCAAGGCGGAGGCAGGGAAAGTGAAGCATCAATACCTGATTTGCGACCAGCGCGACAAAGTGAAGCTGCTGCAAAAGCTGTCAAGGCTTGAAGGCATGCAGGCACTCGTATTTGTGAGAGACATTGGCAACCTGAGTGTATATGCGGAAAAACTGGCATATCACCACGTTGAACTCGGCGTTTTGCACAGTGAAGCGAAAAAAATGGAGCGAGCGAAAATCATTGCCACATTCGAAGACGGAGAGTTTCCTCTTTTATTGGCGACTGACATTGCCGCACGCGGTTTAGATATTGAAAACCTGCCATACGTGATTCATGCTGATATTCCAGATGAAGATGGCTATGTCCACAGATCAGGACGAACAGGCCGGGCCGGAAAAGAAGGCAACGTGCTGAGCCTTGTGACAAAATTGGAGGAATCTAAGCTGAAAAAAATGGCGAAGAAGCTTGGTGTTGAGCTGAGTGAAGCTGTGTATGCAGGCGGAAAACTGAAGACGAAATAAAAAGAAGGGCGAAGAGCCCTTTTTTTGTTGTAAAATAATAGAAAAGATTTTGCGCGGAGGTGGGAAAATGGCTTCAATAGACAGGTTTCAAGTAATGCAGGAGCCAGAGCTGAAAATCCTTGAACACTGGTTTGAGAATGAGGATACCAGACGGAGAATGGATGGGATGCTGCTATTAGATGAGTGGTATGCACGAGTAAATAAAGATAAACACGATACTGTCATCATGGCGTATGATGGACAGCTGCCGGCAGGGATGGTCGTTATTGAGTTCGGAGAGGAGCGGACATATATTGGATTGATCGTCAATCCTTTGTACCGGCTTAAAGGGTATGGAAAACAGATACTGCAAAAGCTGATGACCGAACCTGATTTTACTAGCGTGCGAGAATGGGTGGCATGCATTGAAGAAGACAATCGAATCAGTTTAGCTTGCTTTCAAGCAGCAGGATTCACTTTAGAAGACACGGAACCTGATGAAGATGGTTTTCTTACGCTGATTCTTCGCAACTGATCTCATCGAAACACAAAAGGAGGGCAAAAAGCCCTCCCGTTTTCATCTTCATTCAGCTCGGATCACTGACCTTGATCAGCTGTTTCCCTTTATTTTCTCCCTTAAATAAACCGAGAAACGCGTCAGGAATGTTTTCGAAGCCTTCTGTGATGGTTTCCTCGTAATGGAGTTTACCAGCCTTCAGCCATTCTGCCAGCTGTTTTGCTCCCTCAGAAAAACGATCGGAGTAGTCGCTTACGATAAAGCCTTGCATCAGCGACTTCGTTTTAATGAGTTTTGATTGGACACGAGGGCCCATGTCATCTGCTTCGCTTTCTGCGTTATAGGAAGAAATGGCGCCGCACACCGGAATGCGGGCAAATTCATTGAGCAGATTCATCACCGCGTCTGAAATCGGTCCGCCGACATTGTCAAAATACACATCGACACCGTCAGGACAAGCGTTTTGAAGCGCTTTTTGGATATCATCCGCTGTTTTGTAATTGATGGCTTCGTCAAACTGAAGCTCCTGTTTTAAATAGTCGATTTTTTCATCAGAGCCCGCGATGCCGACGACTCGCGCGCCTTTGATTTTGGCAATTTGCCCGACTGTTGAACCGACGGCTCCGGCAGCTCCTGAGACAACCACGGTTTCGCCTTCCTTCGGGCGTCCGATGTCCAGCAATCCGAAGTATGCTGTTAAGCCGGTCATTCCCAAAATGCCGAGATAGGCCGAAGCGGGAGCAAGGCTTGTATCAATTTTTCGCAAGGCAGACTCGCTCACAGCGGAAAATTCCTGCCAGCTGAGATTTCCGATGACGATATCGCCTTTTTTCAGATGATTCCCGTCTGACACAACTTCAGCGATAACCCCTCCAGAAAGCGCTTTATCCAAGGCGAACGGCTCAACATATGACTTCGTATCCTGCATACGGCCGCGCATATAAGGGTCAACCGATACATAAAGCGTTTTGACAAGCACTTCCCCTTGCTTGGGTTCAGGAACCGGAATGGTTTCAAAGCGAAAGTCTTCATGAACAGGAATACCTTGTGGACGTCTTGCTAATTGAATTTGCTGCTGAGATGCTGTCATTTTCATCCTCCTATCACTTGGTTGACACCACTGTAACATGGACAGGAGAGGAAATACAAAAGGTAAGCTGGCATACAAAAAAGGTTATAGATGAGCTTATGCTTTCTACAAGCTCTTTTGTTTTAAAAGTTCTCTTTAGTCATTTATCATTATTAGAAAACAGAACAGAAAAAGAGCTCCTGTACACCTAGCTAAGATTGGCTAGTGTGTATGTCGATTCTTTTTCATATTCTTGCAAGCATCTGCGAGGGGGAGCTTAGTCGTTCACATTTTGCTTTCGCATCAATCTGCAATAGCAAAGTCTATGCGATTTTTTTACATCAGCAAAGATTTGTTCAATTTTTTCCTTTTATGCCGAGTTTTTCTGAAACAGATAATTGATGGTACTCAACCATTTTCTTTTGGTCAATAAAGTAATGTTTACTTATTAATTAAACACGCGAAAAAGCAAACGAAAACATAATTAAATTTTATATATTTATTAAAAGCTTATATGTTTATTTACCTTTTTTTTGAATTGTAATTGAGAAAATCCATATATTGCGGACACTAATAAAAGAATACCTGCTGAAACATAAACTAAACGAACTCCAAGGAAATCTGAAATAGCCCCTATAGCCAGAATTGAAAACATAAAAATGAACTGTACTAAAGAAGACCTTGCAGACATTATATTAATTCGAGTTTGCTCGGTTGTTATGTTCTGAATAAGTGTTTCTTGTGTAAGATCTCTTAATATATAAGCCGGCCCCATAAAGAGAACCAAAATTAGAGCTAAGTATGAATTACTTATAAAACCATATATTAAAGTTAAACTTCCATATGAGACAGCGCCAATTAACATAAAATTAATTAACTTATTTTGAAATCTCTCCGACAGCTTATATATTATAAATCCCCCTATCATCGAACCTAAATAATATGCTCCATTAATAAATCCCCACCATGATTCTCCTTTATGCAAGACTTCGTTAACGAAAGCTAAAGAGACAGATCCTATCCAAATCATTCCTGCCCATGACTCAATTAAATCCATAATAATAATTGTTCTAAGTTTCTTTTGGCTAAATAAATACCGCCAACCACTTACTATACTCTTATTGGGAGAATTTTTTTCACGTATGACAGAATTAGCGTGGCCATGTGGTAGACAAAATAAAAGAGAAAGAAGAGATGTAAACAACAAAAAGATAGTAAGTATAATGGTATATCCCTCACCTAAAAATGCAATTATGAGACCACCTAAAGACCAGCCTACAAATTGAAAAGTTTGGTCCACTGTAGATAATAATCCATTTGCTTTTACTCTTCTATCAGGAGAGATTATTTCCCCTATAATTGCACTTTTTAAAGGTGAGAACCATCCATTAAAAAAGGAAATACAGCTAATAATAATAAAGACTAAAATGAGAGTTTGATTAGAGTAAGTTCTTAATAAAGCATAGAACAAACATATTAATAACAGCATTTGTATCAATTGAGAAATAATTATTGTAAGAGGCAGTTTTAATCGAATTGTTATTAACGGTAATATAGCACTTCCAAAAATACGAAAAATAATACTTATTAATGTCACCATAGAGGCGATGGTTGTCGAATTGGTCATTTTAAACAAAAACGAAATCACTACCATAGTATATAGAGAAAAACCTAAATTTGTAGTGGTCTGGCTAAATAAAATAGAATAATAACCTTTACTCATATGTATCCTCCCTTGGAATAATTTTTCTCGGTAAAGAGCTTAAACATATTTAAACACCTTAAAACAACAAAAGTAAAGAAAAAATTTCCTTGTAAACTATTTACTTTTATTCTATTTATTGTTATTGTTTATTTAAGTTCTCTGACTATTCTATCAATATTCAGGGAACCACATATCTTATTAAAGGGGGGAAAACCATGAGAAAATTAAGAAAAAACTGGAGAAAATCGATTGTTAGCCCGGTTCTTTATACTAATGAAAAATGGTAAACACTTAGGGAATAGCATTTAATGCTATTCCTTATTTCAACAAACAAATCGGGAGGTTATCGTAATTTGACTCTATTAATGCAAGATCATAAATCAATTTACAATAAAGATATAGAAATATTAATTGAAGTTGAAGAACTTATTACTTCTGTTCCAGAAAATAAAAAAAATGATTTTAAGAGTTTAATCGATAATAGAATTATGACTCTACTAAATAAAATTCAACACCCTGTAGCAGCGGAAAATGTGTTTGGGATGTGTATTGCTTATCCGAATACTTACATAAGGTATAGATTAATTGATTTCGTTGAAAAATGGGTACCTTATTTCTCTGCTGTAGAAACTATAATCAATCTAACCCAGGATCCGGATGATTTAGTTTCTTTTAAAGCTATGGATGTCTGTGCAAATCATAAAATTGAAGAATCTGTAGCATATTTGTCTTCGATTATTGATGATGTCCGGGAGAGTATAAGCTACCCTAAAAAACCTGTGGGATTAGGGGCCCAAAAAGTATTAAGTACATTATTAGATATATTCGGTGTTGAAAAACATGAAGAGCTAGTAATGCTAAAAAATTATTTTGATCAAAATGGTATACTTCCTAATAACTTTGACTTTGAAGAAAAAATTCCTCAAAGTCTAATAGAGGAATTCGAAAAAACAGAAGAAGATGGGATGATTTTAATTCCGGGTGGCTTTTTTGAATTCGGTTTAAATGAAAATGAAATTCCTGACAAAACATTTAATTGGAAAGATGCTGTTCCTAGACAAAAAGTATGGTTACCTCCATTTTTTATCGATAAGTATCCTGTTACAAATAAAGATTATGATATCTTTACCGAGTTCATAGAGGAAAATGGGCATATATTCTGTCATCCTAATGAACCGCAGAATAAACAACATAGAAGAAATACATATTGGGATGATAGGTATTTAGATAATCATCCCGTTACAGGTATAGATTTTTATGATGCATTTGCTTACGCAAGATATAAGGGGAAAGAATTGCCAACCGAGTTTCAATGGGAAAAAGCTGCTCGAGGCGAAAAGGGTAATGTCTGGCCTTGGGGAGATAAATTTGATCCTGCAAAGGTTCAATATGCTGGAAGTCTTTATAATGAACCCATTACTTCTTTAAAGTCCTGGAGAGAAAATTTATTAAAAGCTCATGCTGATAAAGAATTAAATCATTTAACAAGTGATATTTTTGAACAAAATGGTGAAAGTCCCTATGGAGTATGCGGTATGATCGGCGGAACATGGGAGTGGACTAGAAGTGAGCTTAAAACAAAGAGAGCTTTCCACCCTATTTTTGAGAATGTACCATTTAATAGTGTTAACTCATTTGCCGTTCTTAAAGGAGGATCATTCTTCTCTCATCCAGGCTTAATGTTCCCTTCTTTTAGAGCAAAAGATATTCCTTTCTGTCGACACAATGAAATGGGGATTAGATGCGTAAAGAATATTCCAGTATATAAAATTAGAGAATCAATTAATGGGCCAATTACTAATAAAGCAATTTATTAATCATTCTAGGTTAGAGACTTGATAAAAGTATACTAACATTGTGTAGTAATGTTCAGCTTGTAGAAAAAACAATGTTTTTTCTACAAGATTTTATTTTAAATGCTTTTCAAAATTATCAGGGATTGAGAATCAGAAAAAGAGCCATTAAGCTCGATCTTAGCTAGGTATTACGATCTTCTGTATATTATTGTGAGAAATATAGAAGATTCAGTTAGTTAGCATTTCGATTTTAAGCTGAGCCTGCAATAGCAAAGCATCTGTTTTGATTATTCTTTTTCTGATACATAAGCTAATTTTGTCGCTTTTCTTTTTTGTCTTTTCACGCATTTCGAGGATGACTTACTATAATTCTTTCAGCTTTTCTATGTGTTAAGATTCGAATAGATGAAATAACTTTAACAAGTTGGTCAATAAGAACAGATTTAACTTTATGTTAAAAGAGTATCTCGTATAGAACATAAGAAGAATGACGAGTTTTTTAAGATTATCATCAATTATGTGAGAATAAAATATTATAAGGGAAAATGAAGGCTGTCACGTTTCTCGACAGCCCTAGGGAATTCCTCTCCTTTTCATTTCGCCCGTAATTTCGGGCACAGTCCCGTCGGCAGGCACATTGGCTTCTGGTCGATCGGGCTTCTCATGATGCAGCATTCCAAGCCGAAGACTTCACGGAAAAATGGCTGGGTGAACACATCTTCCGGTGTTCCGGCGTTGTATATTTTTCCGTCCAGCACACTGATCAGATAGTCAGCATATTGAGCGGCTTGGTTTAAATCATGGAGCACCATGACAACGGTGCGGCCATGGTCGCGGTTCAGCTTTTTCAGCAGTTCAAGCACTTCAATCTGATGTGAGATGTCTAAATACGTGGTCGGCTCATCAAGCAAAAGCAAATCAGTGCCTTGCGCAAGTGCCATGGAAATCCAGGCTCTTTGTCTTTGGCCGCCTGAGAGGGCATCAAGTGTCCGATCCTTCAGTTCAATCATGCCCGTTGCTTCCAGCGCCCACTCTACCATGTCATGATCCTCTTGGGTATGCTTGGATAACAGCTTTTTGTGAGGATGTCTGCCAAAATAGCATAATTCCTCTACCGTCAATCCTTCAGGAGCCTGAGGAGATTGTGGAAGAATGGCCAGTTTTTTTGCGACTTCTTTTGATGGCTGGCGGTGGATGTCTTTTCCTTCTAGTAGCACTGTACCGCTTTTTGGGGCCATCAGCCTGGCGAGCGATTTGAGGATTGTTGATTTACCGCAGCCATTAGCGCCGATGAGCGCAGTGATTTTTCCTTCTTCTATCTTTAAGTCGACTCCGTCAATAATCACTGTACTGTCATATGAAAGAGTGAGCTGGTCTGCAGCCAGTTTTCCCATGGTATCCTCTCCCTACTGTTTCCTCGCTTCGAATTTCAATAAATATAAGAAATAAGGCGCGCCGATCACGGCTGTCAGTATTCCGGCAGGTATTTCAACCGGAGGCATGATGCCGCGCCCTAACGTATCTGCAATTAATAATATAATAGCACCAATCAATGCCGATGCAGGCAGTAAATATTTAGCTTTTTCTCCGGTAAGCCGTCTGGCGATATGCGGAGCAAGCAAGCCGATAAAACCGATTGAGCCGACGACGGCTACACAGCTTCCCGCCAGCGCCACCGCGGTGAAAATCAGGATGAATCTCAGCCGGTTTGCGTTTTCTCCGAGACCCTGTGCAAGCTCATCCCCGAGTGACATAAGATCCAGCTTCGGTATGAGTATGCAGACGATCGGAAAAAGAATCAAAAGCCATGGCGCAAGCAGCTTGACTTCTTCCCAGTTTCTTCCCCAGAGGCTTCCTGTCAGCCAAATGAGTGCAGCATTCACGTCGCCTGGAAACTTGACCATCATATATTGCATTCCGGCGTGGCAGACCGCGCCTAAAGCAATGCCTGATAAAGCCAGTGAAGAGGGCTGAATGCTCTTTTTTCGGGCTATCATTAATAATAGTACAGCAATAATGGCGGCTCCGGCAAATGCGGAGAACGGAAGCACGTATACCGGCGACTCAGGAAAGATGAGAATCACAGCCATCGCCGCAAGTCCGGAGCCTTTTGAAATGCCGACAACGTCCGGGGAAGCGAGCGGATTTCGGATCACACCCTGTAAAATCGCTCCGGCAGCGGCAAGTCCAGCACCTGCCAAAATCGCTAATATAATGCGGGGAAGGCGATATTGCTGGATGATAAATTCAAAGGAATGATCCAGTCCCAGCAGATTCGTCACTACCGCATCAGGTGAAATGTATAATGCACCGATTCCAATGCTGATGACGGACAGAACGATTAAAATCACGGCCAATATGAGTATCGCCAGTAAGGGGCGTTTTTGTTTTCTGGTTGTTTTCTTCATTTCAGGTTTCGCCCTTTCCTTGCCAAATATAAGAAAAACGGCGTTCCGATAATCGCGGTGACAATGCCGACCGGTGATTCATAAGGAAATGCAATCCATCTGGCCAGAACATCTGCGTACACCAGCAAAATGGCACCGAACAGTGCCGAAAACGGAAGCACGTATTGATAATGTTCTCCGATCAGCTTGCGGACAATATGCGGGACGAGCAGCCCGACAAAGCCAATCGGCCCGGCGACGGCTACGGAAGCGCCGGAAAGAATTAAAATAATCAAACTGATCAGAATCCTGATGCCGTTCATATTTTGTCCAAGCCCTTTTGCTGTTTCGTCTCCGAGACCGAGAACAGAAACAGAACCGGAAAATACGAGGGCAAGCCCGATGCCAATGACAGAAAAAGGAGCGATGGTTATGACGTCCTGCCAGTTGCTGCCGTCGATTGCGCCTGTCATCCAGTACAGAACATCCTCACCTGACTCATTTAAAATAATGATGGCCTGTGTCATAGAGGAGAGGAACAAGTGCACGGCCATTCCTGACAGCGCCAGCTTGACAGGCGTCATTCCGCCGGATGAGGCAATCATATACACAATCGCGCCGCCTGCTGCCGCACCCGCAAAAGCGAATATAACAGATGAATAGGGCGATGCCGGCAGAATGACGAGAGAAGCAACAACAAAAAGCGATGCACCCGCATTCACACCGAAAATTTGGGGTGAAGCCAGAGGATTTCTGGTCATAGCCTGCATCAGCGCCCCTGCTACAGCTAGGCTGGCGCCGACAAAAACGCCGATTAATGTGCGGGGAAGGCGAAGAGTAGAGATGATGAGCTGTTCCTTTGAACCGTCCCATACAAAAAGATATTTCAATGAATCTATGATGCTGATGTCTGAGGCTCCTACTGAAAGATTCAGCCCAAGCCCAAATATAAAAATAATCAGTGCAATGATAAACATCATCAGTCTTGATGATGAGCGCCGTTTGGCTGAATGATACAACAGTCTCACTTCCTTACTGCGTCTGGTTGCAAAAACGAAGAAGCAAGGATTCCCCTCGCTTCTCATTTGTCCTATTTATTATACACTTTTTTAAGCACATCTTTGGCGCTTGTTTCACTAGACTTGATGCCTCTGAATCTTGTCCAAGTGTCACGGTCCGCATCATAGACTTGTCCATTTTTCACCGCTTTGAGATTTTTCCAGAGCGGGTTCGTTTTCCACTCATCTACAATGGTTTTGCCTTCGTTGGCTGAGATGAACAAAATATCAGGATCGATTTTGCTCAATTGCTCAAGGCTGACCTCTTGATAGGCGTTATCTGACTTCACAGCGTGTGTAAAGCCTAGCATTTTAAAGATTTCTCCGTCATAGGATGATGATGTATGAAGCTGGAAGGAATCCGCTCTTGCAACGCCGAGAACGATGTTGCGGTTTTCATCTTTCGGAAGTTCGGCTTTTAGATCGTTGATGACTTTTTTGTGCTCGGCAAGCTTTTCTTTTCCTTCATCTTCTTTATTTAATGCTTTAGCAATGGTCGTAAAGCTGTCGATCGTTTCGTCATATGTCGCTTCACGGCTTTTTAATTCAATCGTCGGGGCGATTTTTTTCAGCTGTTTATAAATGTTTTTATGGCGCTCAGCGTCAGCGATGATTAAATCAGGCTTCAAGGAACTGATGACCTCAAGATTGGGTTCGCTGCGTGTGCCTACAGATGTGTAATCAATGGAGCTGCCGACAAGCTTTTTAATCATATCTTTTTTGTTGTCATCTGCGATGCCCACCGGCGTAATGCCGAGATTGTGAACGGCATCCAAGAATGAAAGCTCAAGCACAACCACCCGCTTAGGTGTGCCGCTTACTGTCGTTTTTCCTTCTTCGTCATGGATCACTCTGGAATCCTTAGACTCGCTTTTGCCGCTTCCGTTGTTATTCTGGCTTGATGAACAGCCGGATACAATGAGGCAGGCGAGCAATAAAACACTCATGATGGCAATCAACTTGTTAGAATAGGTGCGCATGTCATTCTTCCTTTTTTCAGATTTAGTAATGAGAATCATTATCACATGTAACACTATAATAGCATGGCTTATCATGTCAATATTTTTTTAGTAAAGAAAGCTGCGTTTTTACTGCTTTCTCATGAAAGCATCATCAGACACAAATAAGTGGTATGCAGCGTTACCGTGTCTTCGAGACAAAAACGCATGGGCGTTGGCTTTAGAGGTTTCGAACATATCAGCAGTGACATAAGGAAGGAGAGTGCTGAGATAACCGGACAATTTCTTTTCTATTTCATCTGTTAGTGCAAATTCAATGTCGCCGATATTCATGATAATCGAGAAAACAAAGTCGATATCGATATGAAAATGTTCCTCGGCAAAAACCGCAAGCTCGTGAATTCCTGGTGAACATCCGGCACGCTTATGGAAAATCTGTTTGACTAAATCACTCACAATCCAAGCATTGTATTGCTGTTCTGGTGAAAAGTATTGCATTAGACATACCTCCTGCTCGTACGGATAAAGGCAGCGTTTCATGGTCGTGTGCTCCGTGCAGCGGCTTCTCCTTAATTTTGATTTTTCTGAAAATAGGTCCCGTTCCTATCACTTTACCATGGACGGAAAACAAATAGCTACTACCATTCCTCCTGTTTTTCTCTTCAATGTTCTGGAATCTGTTTCAGGTACAGACGATCGGGTATGAAAGAAATATAGAAAACATGAAGGAGGAATATCGACATGAAACCAGTTGTAAAAGAGTATACAAATGACGAACAGCTCATGAAAGATGTAGAGGAATTGCAGAAAATGGGTGTTGCGAAAGAGGATGTATACGTCTTAGCTCACGACGATGACAGAACGGAACGCCTGGCTGACAACACGAACGCCAACACGATCGGAGCCAAAGAAACAGGTTTCAAGCACGCGGTGGGAAATATCTTCAATAAAAAAGGAGACGAGCTCCGCAATAAAATTCACGAAATCGGTTTTTCTGAAGATGAAGCCGCTCAATTTGAAAAACGCTTAGATGAAGGAAAAGTGCTTCTCTTTGTGACAGATAACGAAAAAGTGAAAGCTTGGGCATAAAGCAAGGAAAAAACCAAAAGGCCAATGTCGGCCTTTTGGTTTTTTTGCGGTCTTTGCGGTGGGATTTTGCAGAATGCCGCAATAGGATAGCGGAACATTTTCGGTTCTGAATGTCCCTCAATTTGCTATTATATTTTTGTGATAAATTGGAATAAAATCTCACAAAATAGAAAATGGGGGTACATAGTGGATGAAAAAAGTGATGTTAGCTACGGCTTTGTTTTTAGGATTGACTCCAGCTGGCGCGAACGCAGCTGATTTAGGCCACCAGACGTTGGGATCCAATGATGGCTGGGGCGCGTACTCGACCGGCACGACAGGCGGATCAAAAGCATCCTCCTCAAATGTGTATACCGTCAGCAACAGAAACCAGCTTGTCTCGGCATTAGGGAAGGAAACGAACACAACGCCAAAAATCATTTATATCAAGGGAACGATTGACATGAACGTGGATGACAATCTGAAGCCGCTTGGCCTAAATGACTATAAAGATCCGGAGTATGATTTGGACAAATATTTGAAAGCCTATGATCCTAGCACATGGGGCAAAAAAGAGCCGTCGGGAACACAAGAAGAAGCGAGAGCACGCTCTCAGAAAAACCAAAAAGCACGGGTCATGGTGGATATCCCTGCAAACACGACGATCGTCGGTTCAGGGACTAACGCTAAAGTCGTGGGAGGAAACTTCCAAATCAAGAGTGATAACGTCATTATTCGCAACATTGAATTCCAGGATGCCTATGACTATTTTCCGCAATGGGATCCGACTGACGGAAGCTCAGGGAACTGGAACTCACAATACGACAACATCACGATAAACGGCGGCACACACATCTGGATTGATCACTGTACATTTAATGACGGTTCGCGTCCGGACAGCACATCACCGAAATATTATGGAAGAAAATATCAGCACCATGACGGCCAAACGGATGCTTCCAACGGTGCTAACTATATCACGATGTCCTACAACTATTATCACGATCATGATAAAAGCTCCATTTTCGGATCAAGTGACAGCAAAACCTCCGATGACGGCAAATTAAAAATTACGCTGCATCATAACCGCTATAAAAATATTGTCCAGCGCGCGCCGAGAGTCCGCTTCGGGCAAGTGCACGTATACAACAACTATTATGAAGGAAGCACAAGCTCTTCAAGTTATCCTTTTAGCTATGCATGGGGAATCGGAAAGTCATCTAAAATCTATGCCCAAAACAATGTCATTGACGTACCGGGACTGTCAGCTGCTAAAACGATCAGCGTATTCAGCGGGGGAACGGCTTTATATGACTCCGGCACGTTGCTGAACGGCACACAGATCAACGCATCGGCTGCAAACGGGCTGAGCTCTTCTGTCGGCTGGACGCCGTCTCTGCATGGATCGATTGATGCTTCTGCTAATGTGAAATCAAATGTTATAAATCAAGCGGGTGCGGGTAAATTAAATTAAGAAAGTGAAAAACACAAAGGGTGCTAACCTTTGTGTTTTTTAATTAATTAAAATGTTTATTAACTTAGTTAAGGAGTAGAATGGAAAAGGGGATCGGAAAACAAGTATATAGGAGGAGACCTATTTATGGCTTCAGAAAAAGACGCAGGAAAACAGTCAGCAGTAAAGCTTGTTCCATTGCTTATTACTGTCGCTGTGGGACTAATCATCTGGTTTATTCCCGCTCCGTCCGGACTTGAACCTAAAGCTTGGCATTTGTTTGCGATTTTTGTCGCAACAATTATCGGCTTTATCTCCAAGCCCTTGCCAATGGGTGCAATTGCAATTTTTGCATTGGCGGTTACTGCACTAACTGGAACACTATCAATTGAGGATACATTAAGCGGATTCGGGAATAAGACCATTTGGCTTATCGTTATCGCATTCTTTATTTCCCGGGGATTTATCAAAACCGGTCTCGGTGCGAGAATTTCGTATGTATTCGTTCAGAAATTCGGAAAAAAAACCCTTGGACTTTCTTATTCACTGCTATTCAGTGATTTAATACTTTCACCTGCTATTCCAAGTAATACGGCGCGTGCAGGAGGCATTATATTTCCTATTATCAGATCATTATCCGAAACATTCGGATCAAGCCCGGCAAATGGAACAGAGAGAAAAATCGGTGCATTCTTATTAAAAACCGGTTTTCAGGGGAATCTGATCACATCTGCTATGTTCCTGACAGCGATGGCGGCGAACCCGCTGATTGCCAAGCTGGCCCATGATGTCGCAGGGGTGGACTTAACATGGACAAGCTGGGCAATTGCCGCGATTGTACCGGGACTTGTAAGCTTAATCATCACGCCGCTTGTGATTTACAAACTGTATCCGCCGGAAATCAAAGAAACACCGGATGCGGCGAAAATCGCAACAGAAAAACTGAAAGAAATGGGACCGTTCAAAAAATCGGAGCTTTCCATGGTTATCGTGTTTCTTTTGGTGCTTGTGCTGTGGATTTTTGGCGGCAGCTTCAACATCGACGCTACCACAACCGCATTGATCGGTTTGGCCGTTCTCTTATTATCACAAGTTCTGACTTGGGATGATATCAAGAAAGAACAGGGCGCTTGGGATACGCTCACTTGGTTTGCGGCGCTTGTCATGCTCGCCAACTTCTTGAATGAATTAGGCATGGTGTCTTGGTTCAGTAATGCCATGAAATCATCCGTATCAGGGTTCTCTTGGATTGTGGCATTCATCATTTTAATTGTTGTGTATTATTACTCTCACTATTTCTTTGCAAGTGCGACAGCCCACATCAGTGCGATGTATTCAGCATTTTTGGCTGTCGTCGTGGCAGCGGGCGCACCGCCGCTTTTAGCAGCGCTGAGCCTCGCGTTCATCAGCAACCTGTTCGGGTCAACGACTCACTACGGTTCTGGAGCGGCTCCGGTCTTCTTCGGAGCAGGCTACATCCCGCAAGGCAAATGGTGGTCCATCGGATTTATCCTGTCGATTGTTCATATCATCGTATGGCTTGTGATCGGCGGATTATGGTGGAAAGTACTAGGAATATGGTAGAAAGAAAAAGGCAGACGCGGTCTGCCTTTTTTTATTTTCACTCCTTCGTAAGAAAATGGATTTTGAAAAATGAGAAAATTCCCTGTGAAAAATGGTATGATCTAGGTAGAAAGGACGGCTGGTGCTGTGGTGAAAAAGCGGTTCCATTTTTCCCTGCAAACAAAAATAATGGGGCTGATTGCGGCTCTGCTGGTCTTTGTCATTGGTGTGCTGACCATTACGTTAGCCGTTCAGCATACACAGGGAGAACGGAGACAGGCAGAGCAGCTGGCGGTTCAAACGGCGAGAACCATTTCCTATATGCCGCCGGTTAAAGAGCTCATTGAGAGAAAAGACGGACATGCGGCTCAGACGCAAGAGGTCATTGAACAAATGAAAGAACAGACTGGTGCGTTTGCCATTTATGTTTTGAACGAAAAAGGAGACATTCGCAGCGCCTCTGGAAAAAGCGGATTAAAGAAACTGGAGCGCAGCAGAGAAATTTTGTTTGGCGGTTCGCATGTTTCTGAAACAAAAGCGGATGGACGAAGAGTGATCAGAGGGAGCGCGCCGATTATAAAAGAACAGAAGGGATACAGCCAAGTGATCGGCAGCGTGTCTGTTGATTTTCTGCAAACGGAGACAGAGCAAAGCATCAAAAAGCATTTGAGAAATTTGAGTGTGATTGCTGTGCTTGTACTGCTGCTCGGATTTATTGGCGCCGCCGTGCTGGCGAAAAGCATCAGAAAGGATACGCTCGGGCTTGAACCGCATGAGATCGCGGCTCTATATCGTGAGAGGAACGCAATGCTTTTCGCGATTCGAGAAGGGATTATTGCCACCAATCGTGAAGGCGTCGTCACCATGATGAACGTATCGGCGGCCGAGATGCTGAAGCTGCCCGAGCCTGTGATCCATCTTCCTATAGATGACGTCATGCCGGGAGCAGGGCTGATGTCTGTGCTTGAAAAAGGAGAAATGCTGCCGAACCAGGAAGTAAGCGTCAACGATCAAGTGTTTATTATCAATACGAAAGTGATGAATCAAGGCGGGCAGGCGTATGGGATTGTCGTCAGCTTCAGGGAGAAAACAGAGCTGAAGAAGCTGATCGACACATTGACAGAGGTTCGCAAATATTCAGAGGATCTCAGGGCGCAGACTCATGAATTTTCAAATAAGCTTTATGCGATTTTAGGGCTGCTTGAGCTTGGGGAGTATGATGAAGCCATTGATCTGATTAAAGAGGAATATGCGATACAAAATGAACAGCATGATCTTTTATTCCATAACATCCATTCGCAGCAGGTGCAGGCCATTTTGTTAGGGAAAATAAGCAAGGCATCGGAAAAGAAGGTCAAGCTGGTGATTGATGAGAACAGCTCACTCGCGCCTCTTCCTGCGCATATCGGCTTGTCCCATCTTATTACGATTATTGGCAATTTAATTGATAACGCTTTCGAAGCTGTAGCGGAGCAAAGCGTGAAGGAAGTTTTGTTTTTTATCACGGATATGGGCCATGACATTGTCATTGAAGTATCAGACACAGGGCCCGGTGTGCCGCCAGAGAAAATAGAAGCTGTGTTTGAGAGAGGCTATTCTTCAAAGGGGATGAGGAGAGGCTACGGTCTGGCCAATGTGAAAGACTCAGTGCGTGAACTGGGCGGCTGGATCGAACTGGCGAATCAAAAAACTGGCGGGGCGGTATTCACTGTATTTATACCGAAGGAGAAACAAAGGGGGAATCCATTTGATTCACATCGCGATTGCGGAGGATGATTTTCGAGTTGCGCAAATCCATGAGAGATTGATTAAACAGCTTGATGGATTCAAGATTATCGGCAAGGCGGCTAACGCAAAAGAGACATTGGCGCTTTTGAAGGAACACAAGGCTGATTTGCTTCTGCTGGATATTTATATGCCGGACGAGCTTGGGACCGCGTTGATTCCTGATATACGAAGCCGATTTCCTGAAGTGGACATTATGATTATCACAGCGGCAACAGAAACCCGTCATTTGCAGGAAGCGCTAAGGGCGGGAATTGCCCACTATTTGATCAAACCCGTAACAGCTGACAAGTTCAGGCAGGTGCTGCTTCAGTATAAAGAAAAAAGGAAGCTGCTCATGTCTCAGCCGGAGGTCAGCCAATCCATGATCGACCATATTTTTGGGAACGGTGTGAAGACAGCTTTGCCGGCAGAGGATTTGCCGACTGGCATTAATTCGATTACACTGCGAAAAATTAAGGAAGCGCTTCAGACTGCGTCAGAAGGATTGACAGCGGAGGAACTTGGGGAAAAAATGGGGGCGTCACGAACAACTGCCCGCCGTTATGCCGAGTACCTTGTGTCAAAGGAAGAAGCAAGAGCCGAGCTTGAATACGGGATTATCGGCAGGCCGGAGAGAAAATATTATTTGGCGGCGGATTAGATATGAAAAAATCTATAATCCTATTGAATATTCTATTGATCTTTATGCAGGGTGATATCAGGCAGGCGGCTGCGCCGCGCCTGCCGGACGGGCCGATAGAAATTGTCGTCCCTGCCGAACCTTCTGGCGGCTGGGATGTCACAGCGCAGGCGATCCAATCAGTTTTGAGGCAGAAGCAGATCGTGAAGGATGATGTTCATATCGTCTATAAATCCGGCGGCGGGGGAGAGAAAGGCTGGAAATATGTCAACAAAAGCAGCAAACAAACCATCAGCATGACGTCCAGCCTAATATTGAGCAATGATCTTCTCGGGCAAAGCAAATTAAAAATGTCCGATTTTACGCCGCTCGCCATTCTCTCCAAGGAATGGCAGACGGTTGCATTGCCAAAAGGATCAGCGTTAACAAATGGCAAGGATGTGCTGAATGAGATCAACATGCATCCCGGCAAGGTGAGAATCGGCTTTGCCCCGGGGTTTGGCAATGATGATCAGCTCTCGTTCGTCAGAGCGGCAGATATGTACGGCATTGACCCGTTTGACATTCAATTCTCACAGTATGACAGCAGCGAACAGCTCATTCAGGCGCTGATCAGACATGAGATAGAAGCGGCTTCCATGACACTTTCTGAAGCGAAACCATATGAACGAAACGGCGATATCACGTTAGCCGCTGTAACGTCTGATAAAAGACTTCCCGGTTTTCCAAATGTACCGACGTGGAAGGAGCAGGGAATCCCGTTTGTTTTTTCTCATTGGAGAGGGATTTTGGGCCCGAAAAATATGTCTGAGGAAGAGATTTCTTACTGGGATCAAGCGCTAAAGAAGGTCACCTCCTCACCTGAATGGAAGCGGAAAATAAACGAACAGGACTGGGAAAGCTTTTATTTAAACAGCAGGGAAACGAAACGGTTTTTAGAAGAGCAATCTGCTTTTTATCAAAGCATCATGACAGGAAATTAAAATCCCGACATCCCGGGATTTTTTTCATGCCGAAAATTGATCAAAAAGAACAAAACGGTTTTAAAAAATTAAAAATACAAAAAAACCAAATTATTTACTTGCGGTTGGTTTTCCCATACGATGGCAAAAAGGCAAGACAAAAAGGGGAGTAAGGGAGAAAAAAATGTAAGCGGATTCATTTAAGGGGGAATGGATGTGTTAGCAATCTTAGGCTTTCTCATGATGCTTGTGTTTATGGCATTGATCATGACAAAACGGCTTTCTGTTTTAACAGCATTAGTTTTGACGCCGATTGTGTTTGCGCTTATCGCCGGATTTGGATTTACTGAAGTTGGGGACATGATGATTTCGGGGATTCAGCAAGTCGCGCCGACTGCGGTCATGATTATGTTTGCGATCTTATATTTTGGAATTATGATTGATACAGGCCTGTTTGATCCAATGGTTGGCAAAATTTTAAGCATGGTCAAAGGAGACCCTTTAAAAATTGTTGTCGGGACAGCGGTTCTTACAATGCTCGTCGCCTTGGACGGAGATGGCTCGACAACGTACATGATTACGACAAGCGCCATGCTTCCGCTCTATTTGCTGCTAGGCATCCGGCCAATTATCTTGGCAGGAATCGCGGGAGTCGGCATGGGAATCATGAACACGATTCCATGGGGAGGTGCGACGCCGAGGGCGGCGAGTGCGCTGGGGGTTGATCCAGCTGAGCTTACAGGGCCGATGATTCCTGTCATTGCAAGCGGGATGCTTTGTATGGTGGCAGTTGCGTATGTGCTTGGAAAAGCGGAACGAAAGCGCCTTGGTGTGATTGAACTGAAACAGCCAGCCAATGCCAATGAACCGGCTGCTGCGGTTGAAGATGAGTGGAAGCGGCCGAAGCTTTGGTGGTTCAATTTATTGTTAACGCTTTCTTTAATAGGATGTTTAGTATCGGGTAAAGTCAGTTTAACCGTACTGTTTGTCATTGCGTTTTGTATTGCGCTGATTGTGAATTATCCCAATCTCGAGCATCAGAGACAGCGCATCGCGGCGCATTCCAGCAACGTGCTGGCTATCGGTTCAATGATTTTTGCTGCGGGGGTGTTCACGGGGATTTTGACAGGCACGAAAATGGTTGATGAAATGGCGATCTCGCTCGTGTCCATGATACCGGAACAAATGGGCGGATTGATCCCGGCGATTGTTGCCTTAACAAGCGGCATTTTCACATTTTTGATGCCGAATGACGCGTATTTCTACGGGGTGCTGCCGATTTTATCAGAAACAGCTGTCGCATACGGTGTGGATAAAGTGGAAATTGCCAGAGCCTCTATTATCGGCCAGCCGATTCATATGCTGAGTCCGCTTGTGCCATCCACTCATTTGCTTGTCGGACTCGTCGGAGTTTCTATTGATGACCATCAAAAATTCGCATTGAAATGGGCGGTTCTCGCAGTGATCGTCATGACGGCTATCGCTCTATTGATCGGTGCGATCTCTATTTCCGTATGATAATTCAGGCGTAATGACACACACTAACGGCATACAACATTCCGGAGGTGTCATTATGAGTGATCCTTATATGCCGCTGACTTCAGTCAGAAGCGGAGCGGGGTTCGAAGCGGCAAAAGGGGTGCACGGCCTGACTGTGCAAATTGCGAATGTCTATTTTATTCAGCTGCCTTCTGAACCTCACTCATTTGTTTTAATTGATGCCGGCATGCCCCAATCAGCCGGCGTGATTGTCAATGAAGCCAAACAAAGATTCGGTGAAGGGTTTCAGCTGAAGGCGATTATCCTCACACACGGGCACTTTGACCATATTGGGGCAATCGAAGAGATCCTTGAGCATTGGGATGTGCCTGTTTATATCCATTCTCGGGAAATGCCTTATGTAACAGGTAAAGAGGATTATCCTCCGGCTCGTCCTGACAGCAAGAGCGGGCTGGTCGCTAAGCTGTCGCCGCTGTTTCCGCGGCACTCTATCGATATTTCCTCACATGTCCAGGCACTGCCGGAAGACGGTTCAGTTCCTTTTCTTGACGAGTGGATGTGGATCGCGACACCAGGACACACGCCGGGCCATATTTCGTTATTCCGCGATGACGGCCGCGTGCTTGTGGCAGGTGATGCTGTTATTACAGTGGAACAGGAGAAAATGGCTGACGTCTTGATACAAAAACAGGAGCTTCACGGGCCGCCGGCTTATTTCACGCCTGACACAGAGACGGCCGCTGAGTCCATTCTAAAGCTGGCCGGTCTTGAACCGGAAGCGTTATTGACCGGGCACGGCATACCGATGACCGGCAAAAACTTTCGAAGTGACTTAACTGAATTGGCAAATCGGTTATCGTCTATTTGACACCCGCACCACGCGGGTGTTTTTTATTGTTTTCCAGGAAGTTGCAGAAAAATCATTTGTCTTGCCGCTTAAAAACGATACAATGAAAAGCATGAAGTGATGTGAAGGGGAGAGTTTGTTGGAAGAAAAAGAAATACTCTGGAACGAAGCGAAAGCGTTTATTGCCGCATGCTATCAGGAATTGGGAAAGGAGGAGGAAGTGAAAGACCGTCTCGCGGACATTAAAAGTGAAATTGACCTGACCGGAAGCTATGTACATACGAAGGAAGAGCTGGAGCACGGAGCGAAAATGGCTTGGAGAAACAGCAACCGCTGCATCGGCAGATTGTTCTGGAATTCGCTGAATGTTATCGACAGACGAGACGTCCGGACGAAGGAGGAAGTGCGTGATGCCCTCTTTCACCATATTGAAACCGCCACCAATAACGGGAAAATCAGACCGACCATTACGATTTTCCCTCCGGAAGAGAAGGGTGAAAAGCAAGTCGAGATCTGGAATCATCAGCTGATCCGGTACGCTGGATATGAGTCAGACGGAGAAAGAATCGGCGACCCGGCTTCCTGTTCCCTGACAGCAGCCTGCGAAGAGCTCGGCTGGCGCGGAGAGCGAACGGATTTTGACCTGCTGCCGCTCATTTTTCGCATGAAAGGGGACGAGCAGCCTGTCTGGTATGAGCTGCCGCGTTCACTTGTGATTGAGGTTCCAATCACACATCCGGACATCGAGGCGTTTTCTGATTTGGAGCTGAAGTGGTACGGCGTGCCTATTATTTCTGATATGAAGCTTGAGGTCGGGGGCATTCATTATAATGCCGCGCCATTTAACGGCTGGTATATGGGCACGGAGATCGGAGCGAGAAACCTCGCAGATGAAAAGCGGTACGACAAGCTCAAAAAAGTAGCGTCCGTGATCGGCATCGCCGCTGATTACAATACGGATTTATGGAAGGATCAAGCGCTAGTTGAATTGAATAAAGCTGTGCTGCACTCGTATAAAAAGCAGGGTGTCAGCATCGTTGACCATCATACAGCGGCAAGCCAGTTTAAACGGTTTGAAGAACAGGAGGAAGAAGCGGGCAGAAAGCTGACGGGGGACTGGACGTGGCTGATTCCGCCAATTTCACCCGCTGCCACTCATATCTTCCACCGCTCCTATGATAACTCAATCGTTAAGCCGAACTATTTTTATCAAGATAAGCCTTATGAGTAAACAATAGAAAATCGATGATGGCCTTCAAGGCTGCGGGATTCAGTCACAGAGATGTCGGTAACCTTTGAGAAAGGGCTTCCGTTCTTTACAGCCTCAACAAACGATTGCAGGGCGTTTTCCGGACCCTCTGCCAAAATCTCGACACGCCCGTCATCACGGTTTTTGACCCAGCCGGCCAGTTTTCGCTTATCAGCTTCCATTTGAACAAAATAGCGAAAGCCCACACCTTGAACCCGGCCGTCTACAATGATTCGGTATTGAAGCATGTAAAAACCACCTTTTCTTTTTATGATAATCAATCATTTTACAACCTGTAAAGGGGATGTGTTTGTATGAAACAAGAGCGCTATTCAGTTCTTTCTCTTAATCTGGGAAAACCGCAGACGCTTGAATATGACGGAAAGAAAATCGAAACCGGCATCATGAAGCGGCCGGCTAAATCAGCCGTCATGCTGTATCGGGAGAATTTTGAAGGAGACGGACAGGCGGACCTCGTCAACCACGGCGGACCTGATAAGGCTGTCTGTGTCTACCCGGCGGAGCATTATCCGTTTTGGGAAGAGTTCCTCTCAAGACCGCTGTCAAATGCCGCATTTGGAGAAAATCTGACGGTCGCGGGCCTGACTGAGGAGAATGTTTGCATCGGGGATGTGTTCAGACTTGATGAAGCTGTTGTTCAGGTCAGCCAGCCGCGCCAGCCGTGTGTAAAGCTGGCGAAAAAGTTTGGTGTAAAAGAAATGGTGCTGAAGGTCCAGCAAACCGGCTATACAGGGTTTTATTTTCGCGTGCTGGAGGAGGGCAGGGTGTCTCCCGGCGCGAACCTTGAATTGCTGTCCAGAGGAGAGAAAGGCATATCCGTCCAGTTCGCGAACCGCATCAACTACCATGATGCAAAAAATCTCACCGCCATTGAACGGATTTTAAGTGAGGCTGCACTATCGGAAAGCTGGAGAGCGTCCTTTATGAAAAAAAAGGACAGGCTGCTGCCGGTTGAATAGAAAAAAGCCGCGCATATCAACGTGCGCGGCTTTGCCATATTTAAGATTGTTTTTTCTTTGATTCAAGCAGGTTGGCAAGAAAATAGGTTTTATAGCTTTGAAGCTTTCTTCCTTCATGGTGCGTGATCCCCTGCTTTTTTAGTTCTGCCACATACCAGCCTTTACTGCCGTAATGCATGTCAGAAAACTCCTTTCCCTATCTGATTTCGAAACGATTGGCATTGTAACATCTATAAAAAGATGCTGAAAAGAGATGCGGGGAAAACTGAGCCTTTCGCACTAGATGTACGAATGTTCTTCTGAATGTATATGCGGAGCAAAAGCCGAATATGATTTAATGGCCGGTTAGTTTGATCATGACAACGCCAAATGTCATAATGGCGAAAACAATGCCGATATATGTGAGCATCCCGTTTTTTTTCTTAACGCCGTAAACGGTCATAATGATGCCTTCAATGAAAAAAATGATGCCGAAAATAATAAACCACATGCAGATAAAGGCTCCTTTCACAGACATAATAGTAGTGTAGCATATCTGAAAGAGCCGGGCTGTGACAATATCAAGAAAGCCGGGCGCATATCGCCCGGCTCATGTTTTATTGTTTATCAACCAATTTGACCAGAAGCTGTGCCAAATGTTCTTTCTCATCTTCGTCTGCAACGCTCCAAAGCTCTTGCAGCAGCATTTCTTCACCGTTTTGCGGCTCTTCATGCTTTGCGAGGTAGTCTCCCAGGATCGCAGCGCTTTTTACAAGCTTGCCGTCATCCAATCCCAGCTTTTTGCCTCGGTTGACTTGTTTTTTCAGGTAGCCTTTAAATTCCTCAAAGTCTTTTAAAATGTCTTCTTTTATTGTGCCATGCATCGCGTTCATTTCGTTTTCAATTTGGATTTTTTCTTGATCTCTGTTCATTGCAAGACCTCCTCGTACAGAATAATGATGCTTTACCTGCAATTGGAGGAGGTTAAACCTGCCGGAAGCCCGGAATGTGTTTTACAGTTTCGTCAGGATAATCGGTTCATCTTTTGTGATGACGATCGTGTGTTCAACTTGGGCAACCATGCTTTTATCCGGCGTCTTGAACGTCCAGCCGTCTCCAGCTTCAACAATCGTTTCTGCTTTCGTTGAAATAAACGGTTCAAGCGCGATGACTGTGCCATTTTTGAACAGCGCATTATCAAACGGATCATAATAGTTCATGATGTGGTTCGGCGCTTCATGCAGGCTTCGGCCGATTCCGTGGCCGGTCAGGGTTTTGATGACGGTAAAGCCTTGAGAGCGTGCTTCATGATAAACGGCTCTTCCGATCTGGTTTTGGCGCTTGCCCGCTTTTGCCTGCTGAAGCCCCTTTTGAAAAGCGTTTTCCGCGCATTGGCAAAGCTTATGAAGGCGTTCTTCTCCTTCACCGAGCACAAATGAGATGCCTGTGTCGGAATAGAAGCCGCCAAATTCAGCGGAGATGTCGATGTTGACAAGGTCCCCTGCTTTTAAAATTTTGGATGTGCTTGGTATGCCGTGAGCCACTTCATCATTTACGCTGATACATGTCACACCTGGAAAATCGTATTCCTTCTCAGGAGCTGAAACGGCGCCGTGCTCATCAAGCACAGCTTTTCCGATAAGGTCAAGGTCTTTTGTGCTCATGCCGGGCTCTGCCTTCCGCTTCATTTCTTCACGCGCAAGCGCGACGATTCTTCCGATTTTTTTCAGGCCTTCTAATTCTTGATCGTTTGTTACAATCATCTGTCATTCCCGCTTTCTTTTTAAATAATCTAGATTAAGCTTACCACAACTGTCTTAAAAATAGGAAACACACGGACCTGGGAAAAAAGAAATACCCCCGGGAAAATTGGTATAGATCACTAGATATCTTATATGGTATATTTGAAAAAAAAGGGTATGAGGGGGATGGGTATGCTTTCATTTTTACAAAAACTCGGGAAGTCATTTATGCTCCCGATTGCGGTTCTGCCTGCGGTTGGAATTATCCTTGCGCTTGGCAGAGAGGATGTATTTAATATCCCGTTTGTCTATCAGGCGGGGACGGCGGTTTTTGATCATCTGCCGCTTATTTTTGCGATCGGTATTGCCATCGGCATTTCAAAAGACAGCAATGGGGCAGCGGGTTTATCAGGGGCGATATCGTATCTGATGCTTGACGCGGCAACAAAGACAATTGATAAAACAAATAACATGGCGGTGTTTGGGGGAATTATTGCCGGTTTAATTGCCGGTTACACCTATAACCGCTTCAAGGATACCAAGCTGCCTGAATATCTCGGGTTCTTCAGTGGCAGACGGCTTGTGCCGATTTTAACAGCCATTATTACGATCATTTTAGCGGGCATATTCGGAGTGGTCTGGCCGCCGATTCAATCGTGTATCAACTCGTTTGGAGAGTGGATGCTCGGGCTCGGCGGCATCGGGGCAGGCATATTCGGCCTATTCAACAGGCTGTTAATTCCGCTTGGCCTTCACCATGTGCTGAACAATATTTTCTGGTTCCAATTCGGAGAATATAACGGAGTGACAGGGGATTTGGCGCGCTTTTTCGCGAAAGATCCGACTGCGGGCACATATATGACCGGATTTTTCCCAATCATGATGTTCGGTCTTCCGGCGGCGTGTCTGGCTATGGTTGTGACTGCGAAGCCGTCTAAACGGAAAGCGACGGCTGGAATGATGATTGGATTTGCTTTAACGGCGTTTATCACAGGGATTACGGAGCCGATTGAGTTTGCATTTATGTTTTTATCTCCGCTTTTATACGCTGTTCACGCGGTCTTAACCGGGTTATCTTTATTTATCGTCAACTGGCTCGGCATCCGCTCAGGCTTCTCTTTTTCAGCCGGAGCTATCGATTATGTGCTCAGCTATGGAATCGCGGAAAAACCGCTGCTTCTGCTTTTGGTAGGTATATGCTATGCGGCAGTATACTTTATCGTGTTTTATGTACTGATTAAGGCTTTGAATTTAAAAACGCCTGGACGGGAAGACGATGATGTGGATGAAGTGCTGGATGAAAATACTGTTCAGGATGTAAATGAAAACATCATGCTGAAAGGGCTCGGCGGAAAAGAAAACCTTCAAACCATTGATCATTGCGCCACAAGGCTGCGACTGACTGTGAAGGATACCGCTTTGGTGGATGAAGCACTGCTAAAGAAAGCAGGCGCAAAAGGGGTTGTCAAATCGGGCGGGCAATCGGTTCAAGTCATTATTGGCCCGAATGTGGAATTTGCAGCTGAGGAATTGAGGGCTGCTGTCAAATAAAAAAGCGGAGAGGGCAACCTCTCCGCTTTTTCTTATTTATCTTCGTTATCCTTTGACGTTTCGGAAGAATCTTCGTCATGTTTTGTGTAATCATAATCAGAAGGATTCACCTTCTTAAAACCTTTCGGCTCGTAGAACCGCAGCAGGTCTCCGTTTATGATTTTATCGGACATTTCAAGTTCCTTCTTGACGAGTGAGTCTTCTGACTTGTCGACTTCGGATTCATCGAGTTCTTTTCCGGTTTTCGTGTCGTAATACTTACCGGATATTTTCGTGTACTTCGGTGAAATAAAGTCTCCGTTTCGGAACGGAATCACTTCACGGTGTTCTTTCGATAAAATATCAGAACCGGACATCAGATAGTCCTTCGTATCCACTCCGAGCAGATGCAGAATGGTAGGAGCCACATCAACGTCTCCGGCATATTTATGAACTTTCTCGCCCTTCACGCCGGCAGCGTGGATAAAGAGCGGCACCCGTTGAAGCTGGGCGTTGTCGTAATCAGTGATTTCATCCTTGCCAAGCACTTTCGCCATCGCTTTATTGTGGTTTTCAGAGATGCCGTAGTGGTCTCCGTACATCACAATAATCGATTTATCATATAACCCGTCTTTTTTCAGATCATTGAAGAATTGTTCAATGGACTGATCAAGGTAATGGGCTGACTGGAAATAGTTATCGACGACAGAGTCACCAAAGTCTCCAGCCGGGAAGTCTGTATCCCCCTCATCCATTCCGAATGGGAAGTGGTTGGAAAGGGTAATGAACTTCGTATAGAACGGCTGCGGCAGGCTTTCCAGCAGCGGCATTGATTCTTTGAAGAACGGTTTGTCTTTCATGCCGTAGTTTTTCGTGTTTTCTTCGTTCATGTCATAGTAAGCAGAATCAAAGAATTTATCAATGCCTTCCGCCTTGTACATTTCGTTACGGTTCCAGAACGTCTGCGTGTTCCCGTGGAAAGTAGCAGATGTGTAATTCTTAGACTTCAGAATCGCCGGAACGGATTGCAGCGTGTTTTGCGCTTTGTTTACGAAAACTGAACCTTGAGCCAGCGGGTACAGAGAGTTTTCCATCATAAATTCAGCATCAGATGTTTTACCTTGTCCCGTTTGGTGGAAAAAGTTATCAAAGTAGAACGTTTCGTTATCATGTGCCAGTTTATTTAAGAATGGTGTCACTTCTTTGCCGTCAATTTTATAGTCGATGATAAATGACTGCAAAGATTCAAGTGAAACGTAAATGACGTTTTTTCCTTCCGCTTTGCCGAAATACACGTTATTCGGCACATCGTAATTGGCTTTCATGTAGTTTTCTACTTCCGTTACGTCGCTGGAATCGGCAAGCGCGCGCTGGCTGTTGGACTTGATATTCTGTACAGCGTCATAAATCGTGAAATTGTATGTTCCCAAGTATTTCACAAGATAGTTCCGGTCGAATGATCTTGTCAGCAATTCAGGACGGTCTGATTCCGCAACTGCCAGGTTGATCAAGAACACAAGAATTGAAGACGCAAAAATAATTCGGAACGATTTTTTGCTTGACGTTTCGGCAGGCTTGTTTACTTTGATCGCCAAGATGATCAGGATGATCGTATCGATAAAGTAAAAGGCGTCAGTCGGTCTCATCAGCGAAAATGCGCTGTCACCGAGTTGGCCGCCGTTTGTTTTAGCCTGCATAATGACCGGAATTGTAATAAAATCATTGAAAAATCTGTAGTACACAATGTTGGCGTACAGTAAAAAAGACATTAAAAAATGAATCACTATAATGGCTGTCTGCTGTAATTTTTTCTTGAACAAGAGTCCAAAGCCAAGAAAGAACAAGCTTGAGCTAAGAGGATTCACAAAAAGCAATATTTTTTGTATCGTGTTGTCTATTCCTAAGTTGAAATTCAGGACATAACCGACATACGTTTTGATCCATAACAGGACGACCGCAATTAAGAAGAAGGCCAGTCCTCTTTCTTTTATAAATGTTTTCATTGTTACACTCCTTTTTTCCGATCCAGTTCGAGCGAAACGATAGAAAAAACGAACGTATCCAATATAACACGAATCAGCAGATTAGAAAAGTGAAAATCGTATGAGGGAGAAAGTGGCGAAAAACGCCGTCGAATCAACGTTTCGCTTTGATATTACCAAATGTAAAACAAGGTATCTTTCTAGAAATAAAGGAATAAAATGGTACATTGAGAATTGTATGATAAAATATAAGGTATAGATAAAAAGAGGTGAAATGATGGATTTTTCCCATATTGTGTCTGAAGATAAAATTAAGCGCGCCATCAAAGACGGGGACTTTCAAAACCTCCCGGGAATGGGGAAGCCGCTGCCGAAGGATGACGCGGCACACTTGCCGGAATCGCTGCGCATGGGCTATCGTATTTTGAAAAACGCGGGAATGGCAGAGGACGAGGGCGCGCTCAAAAAAGAGCTTATGACCATCGACCATTTAATCGAAAAGTGCTATGACGAAAAAGAACGCGAGCAATTAATCAGAAAAAAATCTGAAAAGCAATTGCTGCTTGATAAGCTTGTCGACAAAAAAGGCATGTTTTCAAAGCCAGCATCCGCTTTTTATAAGAATAAAGTATATGACCGGCTTGGACGAAACAGACCTTCTTCCAGCTGATTTGTCTTGTCTGCAGGATGGCGATTGATAAAAGCCATCCTTTTTATGTTCCAAGTTCTATGTCAAAAGGTTTATGTTTTTCCATCTATGGGAAATGATTCATAAACGAAAAAAGGGTGATGGGATGGAACGACTATTAGTATGGATAGAGCATATATCTGATTGGCTGTGGGGTCCGCCGCTAATCATCCTGCTGACGGGGACGGGCTTGTATTTCACTATTTTGCTGAAAGGTTTTCAATTTCGCTATCCTTTATACATTTTCAAACAGACAATCGGCAGTGTAGGAAAAAAGCCGAAGGGAGAAGGCACAGTCACACCGCTTCAGGCATTGACCTCAGCCCTCAGTTCAACGATCGGTGCAGCGAACATTGTCGGTGTGCCCGCCGCTATTATGTTTGGGGGACCAGGAGCGGTTTTTTGGATGTGGCTTATTGCCTTATTTGCCATGGCGATTAAGTTTTCTGAAAGTGTTCTTGCTGTTCATTACAGAGAAAAAAATGAGCAGGGTGAATACGTCGGGGGACCGATGTATTACATAACAAAAGGGCTGCGCATGAAATGGCTCGGCGTATTCTTCTCTGTTGCGCTGATTGTGGAGCTGATTCCCAGCATTATGGTTCAGGGAAATTCGGTTTCAGTCTCGCTTGCCGAGACGTTTTCTTTCAATAAAATATACGCAGGAATCGGAATTGCATTTTTGATTGGGTTAGTGGTGATAGGAGGGGTAAAGCGGATCGGAAAAGTAACAGAGTTTGTCGTGCCTCTTATGGCAGGGGCATACGCAGGTGCCGGTCTCCTGATTGTTCTCATGAATCTATCATCAGTGCCGGCGTTTTTCTCTCTCGTTTTTTCAAATGCGTTTACCTCTTCTTCAGCAGTTGGAGGGTTCGCAGGTGCTGCGTTGGCGGAAACCGTTCGCTGGGGATTTGCCCGCGGGCTGTATTCTAATGAAGCCGGGATGGGAACAGCCCCGATTGCACATGCGGCAGCAATGACTGATCATCCTGTGCGGCAAGGGTTTTGGTCTGTGATCGGCATTGTCATTGACACCTTAATCATCTGTACGACTACCGCTTTTATCGTCCTTGCATCCGGTGTATGGACAGGGAAGAACGCCTCAAATGACCCGGCAGCACTGACAACGGCCGCATTTCAGCACTATTTCGGTTCTGGAGGAGGATACTTCGTTTCGGTTTCCCTGGTCTTCTTTGTCGTATCAACCATTATGGTTGTCATTTTTTACGGCGTAAAGCAAGCTGAATTTCTGTTCGGGCGGCTGGCAGGACATGTGATTAAATTCGTTTATTTAGCGGCTATTATCATAGGTGCCGCAGGCGGAGCAAAAGCCATTTGGGGCGTATTGGACTTAGCATTGGTTTTTATTGTTGTCCCGAATGTGATTGCGCTCTTGTTATTGAGCAGAAAGGTAAAAGCGCTGTACACCGAATTCTTTACATCTGAACAGTACTACCTGAAAGATATAAGAAAAACGAAACAAAAGCCTGTTTATCCAACAAAAGAAGCTAAAAATTCCTAGTGTTTTGCTTTTGCGCCGAACAATGCTTTGCTTTTTATGATCAAATAAATGAGTAAAGGCAGCAAAAGAGAAATCACTACATTAATGATTGGTTTGATTCTGTTAAAGTCGATTAGCTGATTTGTATTTAAAAAAAACCAAAAGCCGCATACGACTGAGAACATGCCGGTTGGTGTATACATGGCTTTCGGGTCGATTTTTGAGTGTAAAAACGAAAGGCCGTATACCACGATATATAGGGAACCTGCTATCTTCACCATAATGACCGGAATCCAAAAAGCCGCGATGATCAGGTCTGAGCGATCCAGAAAATCCGTAATGCGGATCTGCCTGATGACCATATAAGCAGGATCAAAGAAAGTAGATGTCAGGTTGGGACCAAAGACAGAAATTGAAGAAAATAACATCACGGCCAGCAATAAAGCGCCCAGCAGTATCGCGAAAATGGTGTATTTTAGCGGGACGCTCCGGTTTGAGAAGAGAAGCGGAAGGATAATCAATTCCCCCATTGTCCCAAACGCGTAATAGCCTGATTGAAGGTATGGGATTAGACCTTCAAAAACAGGTGTCAAGTTTTGAAGCTCAATTTGTGTGGCCAGCGTAAATGGAAGGAACAAGACCAGGATGCCGAATGGAAATAGGAATATCTGCGCCATTCTGGTCAATGTTTCTTTTCCCTCTCTGGCAATACAGATCGCCACAAAGATAATAACACCGCCAAGAACAGCCATTGGTGTTCTCGGGAGAAATAAAATGTTAATCAAATTGATGAAAAAACGTATATCATGAGCATTGATTAACAGGAAATACAAAGAAAACAGTAAAATGATAATCCGGCCTGCGATTGGTGAGGAATCGCTCAGCAGCTCATAGATATTTTTATCCTGATGCTTTTTCATCAGCCTATGCATGAGCCAGAGTGCCGGAATCACGATGACAACGCCGAGGATGTAGCTGTGCCAGGCATTTTGTTTTGCTGATTCGATCATGAGAATCGGAGCATGCTTTAATCCGACTGCTAACGTATACAGAGCTCCGAAAAATAATCCTTGGTATGCAGAGGTCTTGTCCATAAAGCACATCCTTTCTGTCATGTTCAAAACGGAATATATTTAAACAGGTGCCCCAGCCGCGGAAGCAGGGGATTCACTCTCATATAAATCCATAGAAAAGCACTTCCTGCAATTAGCAGGCTGAAGGCCCATTTTGTTAGATTGTTAGCGGAACGAAAATTCTTCCATTCATATGCGTATATGGCAATGCACACAATCAATGTCTGTACGATATAGCTGATCATGCTGACGCACCTCCATTAATGGCTGATCGTTTTGTATAGGACACCGCCCTGCTCAATCGTCACAATTGGGACGACGTGAACCTCCATATCCTTATATACCTCTTCCCATTCCTTTTTCAGCAGATTCTTCGTGGTTGCCGTGCTTCTGATGGTCCTGTCTTGAAAGCCGGCCGGGTCCGCCTTTAGCTTTTGCAAACGATGAACGGTGCTGATCACGTCCTTCTTTATGGTTCTGTTTAATGCTTTTTGAATGATGTAATACTGGTCATTTTCTCTCGTCTCATAGGTTGATTGGTTTTCCATAATAATTCCTTTGGCTCTGATCTCGATTGTCATTGACAGCTTTCCGTTTTTTTCAGCGGCATGAAAGGATGCATTGGACTTTTGAAGCTGAATGGATGCTTGCCCCATTTGATTCGGCAGGTCTACTATGAATTCTGGCTGGCGGGCTTGATTCAGCAACATCAGGGCTGCTGTCATGTGTTCATCTTTGAAAATATCCATCAATCTGTCCTTTTTAAAGATCGCAAGCCCGTCAATTTTCAAATTAGATTTGCCTTTCCCTCCAGGTTTTGTTTTAGATGCAGAGATGACCGGTGCATACGGATCACTGCCTATTTCTACTAGATCAGACATGAATCTGCTTAAGAAAACGGGGCGGCTCGTTGCGATAATGGCCAGCTCCCGAATCATTTCCGCCGGAAACTGTTCAAGCTGAACATCGGTATTTAAAATGTCCCGCGCTTCTCCCCGGCTGACTAAAATGAGCGCCGTTAATCTGTTCTGCGGATTTCGCGTTAAAATATCAAAGACTGGGGCAACGCCGTCTCTCGCCATATCCTCTCCAATAATGACTGTACGTCTGTGGGACGTATTGATTGTCCGTGACAAGGAGGTTTGCAGCTTGTTGTTCGCTTCTCTGATCGTAGTGCCGGAAGCTGAATCAACATACCATGTTTTTGAACCGGCAGTTCCGCCGCCGCCCCCTGTTTGTCCGCCTAATTGGCCGACCAAGGGAATCTGCATGGCCACTCGATACTGATCTTTTTTCTTATCAATGGCTGAGCTGACAACAAATGCAATGTCATTGATTTCTGTCCGGTCCCAGCACCCCGTTAGAAGGATACAAATGAGAAGCGGCAAAACACACTTATATATTGTTTTCTTCATCTTTTGGGTCCTCTCTTTTCGCTCCCTTCTGTCCGTTGCCGCGCGAATACGTGCCCGGCCTTCTGGTCATCGTCCACCAAGGCGCCCTGACAAAAATATCTTTTACTTCATCTCGTTTAAACGGAGAAATCCCGGATAAATAAGGAATGCCGAAAGATTGCAGCTTGCATAAATGAAGCACTAAGATAATCGTGCCGAGCATAATGCCGAATATCCCAAAAATACTCGCCAAAAACATAAGCGGGAAACGAAGCATCCTGATGGAGATAGCTAAGTTAAACCGCGGAATTGTAAATGACGCGATCCCTGTTAACGATACGATGATCACCATGGGGGCAGACACAATTCCCGCTTCAACAGCGGCTGTCCCAATGACTAGGGCCCCGAGAATACTGACGGTCTGGCCGATGGTTTTCGGCAGGCGCACTCCCGCCTCACGGAGAGCCTCAAAAGAAATTTCCATAATCAATGCTTCTATGATGGCGGGGAAAGGAATCGGTTCACGCGCAGAGGCCACACTGAACATTAAGTTTGTCGGCATTAAGTCCTGGTGGTATGTAATAACGGCAACATAAATAGCCGGCAAATATAAAGCAACGAATAAAAACATATAGCGAAGCCAGCGGATTAAGTTAGACATCAAATAACGCTCATAGTAATCTTCACTGGCCTGCATAAGCTGCCAAAACGTAATCGGGCCTGTTAAGACAAAGGGCGTATTATCTGTGAAAATGGCAAATCGGCCTTCGAGAAGCTGGGCGGCGACGGTGTCCGGCCTTTCTGTGTATTGCAGCTGGGGGAATGGCGAGTACGTGTCGTCTTCGATAAATTCTTCAATATATCCGCTTTCTAAGACAGCATCAATCTTTATCTTTTTGATTCTTTTTTTTGCTTTGTCAATAACCTTTGGATCGGCAAGCCCGTCAATATAGGCCAAGACAACATCGGTTTTGGTTTTCGTGCCGATTTTAAAAGAGATCATTTTAAGCTGAAACGTTTTGACGCGAAAGCGCACAAGAGCGGTATTGACCCTGAGGCTTTCAGTGAAGCCCTCTCTTGACCCTCTGATGGTCGATTCTGTTATCGGCTCTTCAATGCTTCTTCTTTGTCCGCCTTTTATATTTAAGATCAGGCCTTTTGAGTGCCCGTCGGCAAATAAAACCGCGTTCCCCTCAATGATGGATGCAGCCACTTTGCTCATACTCGTTTCTAATGCAACACTTGAAATTGATAGAGTATTTTGCAGCGCCTCTTCATGTTCATCTATTTGATCCGTCAAATGCATTAAGAAAGGGCGGAGGGCGTGATCCTGAATATGTTCAGATTTTACAATTCCTTCGATATAAACAATAAATCCGCACAGCCCGTTTCCAAAGTCAAATTGTCTAAATACGATGTCTGAGCAGCCTTCTGTTAATAAGGTCAGATTTTCGAGGTTTTCCTTCAAATTGGGAGAGATCGGTCTGTCCTGATTGTCTTCAAGCTCTTTGATGAGCTGAAGCGCTTTGTCGCGTTTATTCATAGAGGCTCACCCTGCTTTTTAATGTCATATTCAATAAGTGCTTGTGACTTTTAGGGTAACCTTGTCTGTTTCATATATTCCAGACTAGGATGAAAGCGCTATAAAAAAGTGTTGACTACCTGTATATACAGGAATACAATATGATTATAAGTTGTATATACAAGTTATAAAAACGGATACGGAGGGGTTGGCATGGGGGAACTGAACAAATCGGCACGTCAGATTGTCGAAGCAGTCGGCGGTGCTGAAAATATTGCAGCGGCAACTCATTGTGTTACACGTTTGCGTTTTGCTTTAATAGATGAAAGCAAGGTTGACCAAGAGATGCTTGATCAAATTGATGTGGTAAAGGGATCATTCTCGACAAACGGACAGTTTCAGGTCGTAATCGGCCAGGGAACTGTCAATAAAGTATATGCTGAACTGGTTAAGGAAACGGGGATTGGCGAGTCAACAAAGGATGAAGTGAAGAAGGCCTCAGAAAAAAATATGAATCCTTTGCAGCGTGCTGTGAAAACGCTTGCAGATATTTTTATTCCAATATTGCCTGCGATTGTCACGGCGGGTCTTTTAATGGGGATCAATAACATTTTAACGGCGGAAGGCATTTTCTTCAGCACAAAATCGATTGTGCAGGTTTATCCGCAGTGGGCGGATCTTGCTAATATGATTAACCTGATTGCAGGCACGGCCTTTACGTTTTTGCCTGCGTTAATCGGATGGTCTGCCGTCAAGCGGTTCGGCGGCAATCCGCTTCTCGGCATTGTGCTCGGGGTTATGCTCGTGCATCCTGATTTGCTGAATGCGTGGGGATATGGCGCGGCAGAACAAAGCGGAGAGATCCCGGTATGGAATCTATTCGGCCTAGAGGTGCAGAAAGTCGGCTATCAGGGCCAGGTGCTCCCAATTTTGCTTGCTTCTTATATGCTGGCGAAGATTGAGGTATTTTTAACAAAACGCACACCTGAGGGCATACAGCTGCTCGTTGTCGCACCAATTACGCTTCTCTTAACAGGATTTGCCTCTTTTATCATTATCGGCCCGATTACATTTGCGATCGGTAATGTACTGACTTCAGGGCTTATCTCGGTGTTTGGTTCTTTTGCCGCACTGGGCGGTCTGTTATATGGCGGTTTCTACTCAGCGCTCGTGATTACCGGTATGCATCACACGTTTCTTGCAGTCGACCTGCAGCTCATCGGTTCAAAGCTCGGCGGCACCTTTTTATGGCCGATGCTGGCGCTTTCTAATATCGCACAAGGTTCGGCGGCTCTGGCCATGATGTTTATCGTGAAGGATGAGAAACAAAAAGGCCTCTCCCTCACATCAGGGATTTCTGCTTATCTTGGCATTACAGAGCCTGCCATCTTTGGGGTGAATCTGCGATACAGATTCCCGTTTATCATTGCAATGGTCAGCTCTGGCCTGGCCGGAATGTATATTTCTTCTCAAGGTGTGCTGGCAAGCTCCGTCGGTGTCGGCGGCGTGCCGGGGATTTTCTCAATCATGAGCCAGTACTGGGGCGCGTTTGCAATCGGGATGGCTATTGTATTGATCGTGCCGTTTGCCGGAACATACGCGTATGCGAGATTCAAACATAAATAACAAGTGGGGAGCGGGACGTGTTGAACGTTCCCTTTTCCCGTTTTCAATTTAAATATGGTGGTGGAAACAGATGAAAACAGAACAAACGCCATGGTGGAAAAAAGCTGTGGTTTATCAAATTTATCCGAAAAGCTTTAACGATACGACAGGAAATGGTGTTGGCGATCTGAACGGCATTATTGAAAAGCTGGATTACTTAAAAACGCTACAGGTGGATGTGCTTTGGCTGACGCCGATTTATGATTCTCCCCAGCATGATAATGGGTACGATATTCGTGATTATTACTCGATTTATCCTGAATACGGAACGATGGAGGATTTTGAGCGGCTAGTGTCCGAAGCACATAAAAGAGACCTGAAAGTCGTCATGGATCTTGTTGTCAATCATACGTCAACAGAGCACAAATGGTTTCGCGAGGCGATCTCTTCAATAGACAGCCCGTACCGTGATTTTTATATATGGAAAAAACCGCAGGAAAACGGTTCTGTTCCGACGAACTGGGAATCGAAATTCGGCGGCTCGGCATGGGAGCTTGACGAAGCATCGGGCCAATACTATTTGCATCTGTTTGATGTGACGCAGGCTGATTTGAATTGGGAAAATGAAGAGGTCAGAAAGCATGTCTATGACATGATGCATTTTTGGTTTGAAAAGGGAATAGACGGCTTTAGGCTTGATGTCATCAACCTGATTTCTAAAGATCAGCGCTTTCCGAATGCGGAGGAAGGCGACGGCCGCTCTTTTTACACTGACGGGCCGCGGGTGCACGAATTTCTGCATGAAATGAACGAAAAGGTGTTTTCACATTACGACAGCATGACGGTCGGTGAGATGTCTTCAACAACCGTAGACCACTGCATCCGGTATACGAATCCTGACAATAAAGAACTTGATATGACATTCAGCTTCCATCATCTCAAGGTTGACTATCCTAACGGCGAAAAATGGGCCTTGGCGCCGTTTGATTTTTTGAAGCTGAAGGAGATCCTATCTGACTGGCAAACGGGGATGCACGCAGGAGGGGGATGGAACGCTCTGTTCTGGTGCAATCATGATCAGCCGCGCGTCGTATCAAGATATGGAGATGATGGCGCATATAGGGTGAAATCGGCGAAAATGCTTGCTACGGCCATTCATATGATGCAGGGCACGCCTTATATTTATCAGGGCGAGGAGCTGGGGATGACGAATCCGAAGTTCACTGACATAAGCTCCTATCGGGATGTCGAATCGCTGAACATGTATCACGCCTTTAAGGAAAAAGGAATGGCTGATCAAGATATTACAGCCATTTTACAGGCGAAATCCCGTGACAATTCCAGAACCCCCGTTCAGTGGGATGCTACGGAAAATGGTGGTTTTACAACGGGCACACCATGGATACCGGTTGCAGGAAATTACCGGGAAATCAATGCTGAAGCGGCGCTGAGGGATCAGAATTCGGTGTTTTACCATTATCAAAAATTGATTCAGATTCGCAAAATGTATGACATTGTGACAGAGGGTACGTATGAGATAATTGCAAAGGATGACCCGAACATTTTTGCGTATCTCAGACACGGCAGCAATGAAAAGCTGCTCGTGATCAATAATTTTTACGGGACAGAGGCGGCCTTTACACTGCCGGACTCTTTAGCGCCTGACGAATGGAAGGCAGAGGTGCTGTTGACGAACGATGAAGCAAGGGAAGGGCTTCAGAACATGACGCTTCGCCCATATGAGTCCATTGTTTATCGTTTAACGAAACCGTGTTAAACTAAGCTGGGTGGTCCATAATGAAGGTGAATAAATTCATCACAATTTATAAAGACATCGCACAGCAAATTGAAGGCGGCCGATGGAAAGCGGAGGAGATTCTTCCGTCTGAACATGAGTTGACCGCACAGTACGGTACATCAAGAGAAACGGTCCGAAAGGCGCTTCATATGCTCGCGCAAAACGGTTATATCCAGAAAATCAGGGGAAAAGGCTCCGTCGTGCTCAATCGTGAAAAAATGCAGTTTCCCGTTTCGGGCCTTGTCAGCTTCAAGGAGCTCGCGCAAACGCTTGGCAAAGAAACGAAAACAACTGTACACAAATTCGGGCTGGAGCCTCCGTCAGAGCTGATCCAAAAACAGCTCCGGGCCAATCTGGATGACGACATCTGGGAAGTCATCAGGTCTAGAAAGATTGACGGGGAACATGTGATTTTGGACAAGGATTACTTTTTCAGAAAGCATGTCCCTCACCTGACGAAAGAAATTTGTGAAAACTCCATATATGAATATATAGAAGGAGAGCTCGGTCTTTCGATCAGTTACGCCCAAAAAGAAATTGTAGCCGAGCCGTGTACGGACGAGGACAGAGAGCTGCTCGATTTACGCGGCTATGACCATATGGTCGTGGTGAGAAACTACGTCTTTTTGGAGGATACCAGTTTGTTTCAATATACGGAAAGCAGACACCGTCTCGACAAATTCCGATTTGTTGATTTTGCGCGGCGGGGGAAATGAGAGAGGCGCCTGCCTGCGGCAGCGCGCTTTTTTGTTTGGTATCAAAATTGATACTATCCAACAAAAATGTGCGTACTTTTACTTTTTATCATAATGGCTACAATAGAGATGAGAGTAATCTAAAGGAGAGGTGTTTTACATGGCAGATCTAAAGACACAAATTCTGGATGCATACAATTTCAGGCATGCGACTAAGGAATTTGACCCGAATAAAAAAGTGTCAGACAGCGATTTTGAATTTATTTTAGAAACAGGAAGACTGTCTCCGAGCTCACTCGGCCTTGAGCCTTGGAAATTTGTCGTCGTCCAAAATCCGGAATTCCGCGAGAAGCTTCGTGAATACACATGGGGCGCGCAAAAGCAGCTGCCGACCGCAAGCCATTTCGTCCTGATTCTTGCGCGTACAGCGAAGGATATCAAATATAATGCGGACTACATCAAACGTCATTTAAAAGAAGTAAAACAAATGCCTCAAGACGTGTACGAAGGCTATTTAAGCAAAACAGAAGAATTCCAGAAAAACGATTTGCATTTGCTTGAAAGTGACAGAACATTGTTTGACTGGGCATCAAAACAAACCTATATCGCGCTTGGCAACATGATGACTGCCGCTGCGCAAATCGGTGTTGATTCCTGCCCGATCGAAGGCTTCCAGTACGATCACATTCACCGTATTCTTGAAGAAGAAGGCCTTCTGGAAAACGGAAGCTTCGATATTTCTGTGATGGTGGCATTCGGCTACCGAGTGAGAGACCCTCGTCCGAAAACAAGATCTGCTGTTGAAGATGTTGTGAAGTGGGTTTAAAAGAAGAAAGCTGCTCGCATAGCGAGCAGCTCTTTTTTATGCCTGATTCGCTCTATTCTGTTTTCTCCTCTGATGTAAGTACATTGCCGTTCCGAGTGCGCTGATCAGAAATCCGGCCAACAGGATCGAGTACATGGATGTGGCTGTGTCCGGAAGCAGGCCGCCAGCCGGACCGTCTGTTCCTGATCCGCCCGAACCGTTTCCACCAGAGCCGTTAGTCGGTTGAGTGCCGGGAGGCGTATCATTTCCTCCGTTTCCGTCAGTTGGCTGTTTTCCGCCTGGTTTGTCGGAGCCTCCGCCATGATTGCCGTCATCACCGCCTGTCGGTTGATCTGACGGGAATGCCGGCGGTTTGTTGTTTGAACCGGAATTTAAGATCGTGTATTCGCTGAAGTGGTTTGTATATCCTGTCACCATATCATCATCGACTGATCCGTGACCTGTCTTTGTGAAAGCTTTCTTTTTTCTATCGACGTGATAAATGGCAGGGTTATGGGCTTCTTCAATATCAAACATGCGAAGCGAAAGCTGTACGGGCTCCTTGAATGATTTTATTTCTTTTCCTTTTTGCTTCACTGTAAAGTCATATACATCTGACAGTGACACATCCAATTCTCCCGTAGACTTGATTCCGATTGCAGTGTCTGCGGTTTTAAGGTTCGCCATTGGCATCTTCATGCTGTACCAGTAGTTGAACATCGTCAATGAAGGATCTGACTCTCTTTCTTTCAAAAGTTTGACCTGATCTTTTTTCACTTTAAGATTGATAGGCTTCTCTTGAGATCCTTCATGTATTCCATAATAGACAAATGGCGTGTTGGCATTTTTAGCATAAATCGCAAATTTGTCTTCATCAAGTGTCCAGCTGCCGTCCTTCTGCTTTGTCGGCAGGAATACTTCTTTGATTCGTCCTTCAACTTTAGGAGAGACCTTGTTTCCTAGTTTTTTCAGCTGTTCGGTGAAAATCTCATAATCAACGTAGCCAAGGTCTTCACCATGGGAGGCTTCTGTAAAGACAGAATATCCGTCTCCTCCGGCACCGACAAAATTATTTGTTGCCACGCGGTAGGTATCATCCGTATTTATAGCAACTTTGTCTCCGTTAGGCGATTCAATTTTCACTTCTAACACACGGTGTCCAGGTTTGTTGTTTAATGTAAAGGTATATTCGATTCCGGCCACCTGAGGGAAAGCGCCGCCGCCATTTTCCACATTGCTTAGGCCTTGTTCAAGGGCTTCTTTAATTTGTTTTCCGGTTAAATCGGCCACGTAAAGCGTATTGCCGAACGGCATCACGTTGAGCACCTCGCCGAGTGTGATATCACCTTTGTCAATGCCTGCTCTGATGCCGCCGCCATTTGTTATCGCTATTCTGGCGCCGGCTGCTTCTTTCGCTTTTGCCAGCATACCGTCCGCGATGAAGTTTCCGAGATTCGTTTCTTTCGTGCGCACATGCTCACGCTGGCCGTCAAGCGCCACATCCGTGTAGCCGACTTTTTCATTTTTCACGTCCTCTAATTCATTTTTGAACTGATCGAGCTCTTGTTTTGCTTCTGGGTTTTCTTCTGTATGTTCATCAATTGGCAGCACGCTCAGATTTGATTTATCTGTTTGCACAACGCCTTTTTCATCAAACGCGACATCAACGCGCCCCAAGAATTGGCCGTATTCTTTTGCCTGCGCCACGATCGTCGGTTCTTCGTTGTTCACGACCTCCATTTTGTCTACGAGGGTGTGAGTGTGTCCGCCGATGATCAAATCAATGCCTTTTACTTTTTTGGCTAGCTCAAGATCCCGGTTATGTCCGATGTGGGTTAAAGCAATAATTTTATTTACCTTTTCTTCTTCTTGAATCGCTTTGACGGTGTTTTGTGCTGTTTCAAAGGCATCATTGAATACGATGCTTTTGCCCGGGCTTGATGTGGTGGCTGTATCTTCTGTTGTCAGGCCGAATACGGCGACTTTCTCCCCGTCAACGTCTAACAGAATGTAAGGGTGAATGCCGGCCTCTTTCTTTTCACCTGCCGTAAAGGTTTGCGGCTTTTTGACAAATGATTTCAGCTTGGGCTCATTTGACACATCTACGTTTGCACTGACAATCGGAAATTCCGGCGCTTCAAAGTGATAGCGGTTCGCCGGATCAACGGTTGCGCTGTTTCCGCTTAGAAAATCAGAAAGCACCGTCGGGCCTTTGTCAAATTCATGGTTTCCGAAGGTCATGGCGTCATAGCCCATCATGTTCATCATTTTCAGATCGGCCAAACCGTTCCATTTAGTAAAATACAGATCGCCGGAAAACACATCTCCCGCATCAAGGAGAATATTGTGATTTGTTTCGCTGCGTACTTCGTTGATTTTCGTCATTCGTCTCGCTGCATCATCGAGATGGGCGTGCGTATCATTGGTGTGCATGACGGTCAGATCCCACAGTCCGTCTTTAGGAGGATCTGGATTTGAATCATCATCGAATTGCAGCTTATACACACCATAGCCTTCATTCGCAGACTTGCCTACATAAGCGACATCGTCTGCTTTATCGGCAAATGGCTTGGCCAAAAGCGAGGATTCAAACGTCAGATTCGTGCCGGAAACAGGCGCGATTGACCAGTTGTTGTCTGCTTTTGGATTGACTGTTTTTTGTTCAATAATGTAATCCATCAGCACCTGCCTATTTTCAACTGCAGAGCCGTGGACAATTTTATCGCTCGTCAGATGAGGGAACCCGCCGCCTCCGGACGCACGATAGTTATTGGTGACTACGAGAAATTCCTGGCTTGGGCTGATCGGCTTGCCTTCATAGGAAAGATTGATGATACGGGATGAATCCGCATTGATCACTTTTCCGTTCTCATTGTATTTAGCCGGTTTTGTCACATCGACCTGATATGTGACACCGTCAATCACGTCAAAATTATAGGAGCGGAAATTCTCGTTCAGCAAGGCCTGGTCGCCGCCTTTAGCTGGATCAATTTGATTGAATTGGCCTGCTGACATCTCCAGCCAGTCCTTGACCTCGCTGCCTGTCAGCTTGACGATTTGAACAGTATTATCGTAAAGATACAAGTCACCGACATTTTTAATCGCAAGATCTCCGGCTGGAATGTTTGTATAGTAATTGGCTCCGTTTCTGCCGCCTGCTTTAAACGGCGCTCCAGCGGATAAAATCGGCAGGTTCTTGTACTCGGTATCCTTCATTTCTTTTTCAGCGTACCACTTTTGCGCGTCAGTCACGATCTGAATGGAAGGATCATCTTTGACCTGTGCAAAGAAGCTGTTAATATCTGCTTCGGTTTTGCCGACTGGCTTTCGGACATACTCCAGTGTGTTTTGGTGTGTTTGCTGAATGGTGTTTGTAACGGTTTCGTTTCTTGATGTGACGTTGCCAGCAATAGATTCAATACTTCCTTTGGAATCTGCTACCTTCCATGAGCCGTCCGCCTTTTCAAGCTTGAGGTCAATCACGCCTAAATATTTGCCCCAGCTGCTTGGCATGACGACAGGAATGCCGTTAATTGTTCCCTTTTCCACATTGAACTGAGCAACACCCGCATACTCGGCGGAAGGAAAGAGTCCGTGCTGATGGCCCGAGATAATCGCGTCAATGCCTTTCGTTTTGGTGGCAAGGTCAAACACGGCGTTTTCTGCGCCTGATGATTGCGCCTGCTTTTCAATGCCGGTGTGGGCGAGGGCAATAATGACATCTGCGCCTTCCGCCTTCATTTTCGGGATCGTTTCATTGGCGGATTCTACGATATCCTGCACCTGAACTTGCCCCTCGAGATTCTTTTTGTCCCATGTCATGATTTGCGGCGGGACAAAGCCTATGTAGCCGACTTTTACTTTCTGCTCATTACCGTTTTCATCAATGAGGGTTTTTTCATTAATCACATACGGCGTATAACGGTTTTCGCCGCTAGTTGTTTTGACGTTGGCATTTACAATCGGGAAATCGGCTCCTTTGATTGTGCCGTCGAGAAAGTCGAGCCCGTAGTTGAATTCATGATTGCCAAGCGTTCCGGCGTCGTATTTCAGCGCATTCATGACGCTGATAATCGGATGGGTTTTCGTGCCGGAGATAATGTCGTCTTTTTGATATTTCACCGCGTATTCACCCAGCGGATTCCCTTGAATCAAGTCGCCGTTATCCACAAGCAGGGTGTTAGGGTTTTGCTCGCGGTGCTTTTGGATCAATTGCGCTGTTCTCGCCAGACCGAAATCCGCCGTTTCTTTGTCGCTGTAGTAATCGTAATCCATCATGTTGGCATGAATATCAGTCGTAGCCAAAATACTCAGATGCACCTGAGGAGCCGCGCTTTCTTCTGCATGAATGGGTGGTGTTGGGAGGATTAGGCTAAGTATCATAATTGGGGGCAAAAGAATACGGAGAATGTTTTCGACGTGTGTTCGTCTTTTCTGTATTCTCACCAGTTCTCCACCTTTCAACGAAATTTGTGTTACAGCTCCTATTGTAAGAATATTTTGTAACTATTTGTAGGTGTTTCTTTATGATTATTGTAAAAGGGAGAAAAATGAGTATTATGTAGCAGTATCAAACGACAAATACTGGGCATTTATGCTTATCGTTTGTCACAATCGCGGAATGTTTATTTTAGTGTGGCTGGGGTAGAGTGTTTTATGTAGACATATAAAGCGGGAGGTTATGAATCATGGGGAAAAAAATTGCAGTTGTTTTAACATATTATTTTGAGGACAGCGAGTACACTGAGCCTGCGAAAGCCTTTAAAGAAGCGGGACATGAACTGACTGTCATCGAAAAAGAAAAAGGAAAAACAGTAAAAGGCAAGCAGGGAACAGCGGAAGTGACGGTTGACGCGTCCATTGACGACGTAAATTCTTCAGACTTTGATGCGCTTTTGATTCCTGGAGGATTTTCACCAGACCAGCTTCGCGCTGACGATCGTTTCGTCCAATTTACAAAAGCGTTTATGACTGACAAAAAGCCGGTATTTGCCATTTGCCACGGCCCGCAGCTTTTAATCAATGCGAAAGCGCTCGACGGCCGAAAAGCGACGGGCTATACGTCCATTCGTGTTGACATGGAAAACGCCGGTGCCGACGTTGTGGACAAGGAAGTGGTTGTTTGCCAGGATCAATTGGTCACTAGCCGCACACCGGACGATATACCGGCATTTAACCGCGAGTCATTGGCATTGCTTGAGAAATAAGAAAAAACGGACGCTCTTGGGCGTCCGTTTTTTTGTTGCTTAGGCTTGAGCACCTGTCAGTTTCTTGTACCTGTAATACAAGAAAGCAGCTGCAGCCGTTCCGATGACCGCAATGCCGAAGTCGAATATGAAAATATGGGCGATGCCCCCCGCTTTTGCGATAAGCCCTGTTGCAATCGGCAGCAGAATCGATGCAAGACTTGAAGCAGTCGCTACAATTCCGGTAACGGTTCCTTTTCGCTTCCAGAAAAGCTCTGTCATTAACGTAATGGTAATTTGAAACACACCCGCAGTTGAAAAGCCTAAGAAAAAGGCAGTGATGTCCAGCACAACTGGGATATGAACGGTCAGCATGACTGCGAGCGTACATAAAGTAATAATAGGATATAAGAGCGTTATGAAGACAGGTTTGACCCATCTATTCAGCAAAACGGCTAATAATAAAACAGATGCCAGAGATCCTATACTATAATAGCTCAGCAATTGTACAGATGCTGATTCAGCTAAACCGGCTGCCTTTTGCGCGTAGCTCGGGAGCCAGATTTGAGAAACCGTAAATAAAGCCGTGGATGTAAAACCGATGATAATCAGTGCGGTGCCTTCCTTCTGAAAAACGGGTTCAGACAAGAAAACGGGAGATTCCTGTTGGCCGCTATTAGTTGGTTTCTTATGTTTTTTAGGAAACGAAAGCGTTGATAAATAAATAATATTCAGGAGATAGACCGCTGCCGGCAGATAAAAAGCAAATCCGTAAAACATGCTGTGGTCTGCTAAAAATGTGATCAAAAGCGGCAAAAGTGCGGCCCCCACAGACATAAAGGCTTTAACCAAGACATTTGCCGAACCGGAAGCAGACGGAAAGAGCTCGGTTAGGGCCGGATATGTTCCGGCATCCATGGCTGAATTAGCGACTCCGGCTAATAAAGCGAACACAAACGCCAGCTCATAGCTCGGTGATAAAGGAATACCGACTAAAAAGACGGCCATAATTCCCGCAGAAGCGACAACAAGCGGCTTTCTGCCGATTTTATCTGATAGAACGCCGGAAATGCCGTATGTCAGCAGTTTGCCAAACCCGATAGCGGCAATGACATAACTGATGCCGGTCGGATCGGTATTCCACTGTTTTGTTAATGAAGACATATTGGATGCGAGAATGATGTTGACCATCCCCAGAAAGAAGTAGTTGATATACATTCCGGATGCTGTTTTGATAGATGTCGTTTGCATGCTTGTACTCCTTCAAATCTTATTCGAACACTTTGCTGTTTTGGTTTGGGGAAATGATAAAAAAGACTCGCCGAGTTTCCGGCCAGTCTCCATTATTTACGAAGCGAGGCTAATTCTTGAGCAATCGCCTGCATTTCACTTGGGCTGAATGATTCTTTTTTCATCACCATTCTGTGAAGGTACGTGAGGTCTTCAATCTTCTCATCACTGAAATCCTCCGCTTTGATTACGCCGACGTTCAGCATGTTCAGCTTTTGGGAAATCTCTTCAATCATTTGAGTTAATGTTTCTGTATTTGGGCTGGACAAAGGGTTCCATCCTTTCTATGCGCAATATAGGTATGTTTTATTCTAACAGAATTCCATCAGAAAAAAACCCTATTCTAAAAGCAGGCTGTTCATTCCAAAAAAGTGAAGACATCAGTTGAAAAGAAAATGAACATCCTACTAAGATATTCATGAAGGTTTCTTTTTAGAGAAATAGGGGCAAAGAATAGGGAGGTTGCACATCATGATAAGCGTGTTATTTGTTTGTTTAGGTAACATTTGCCGGTCTCCGATGGCGGAAGCGATTTTTAGGGACCTGGCAGCCAAAAAAGGATTAGAGGGGAAAATCAAGGCGGACTCAGCCGGTATTGGCGGCTGGCACATCGGCAACCCCCCGCATGAGGGAACGCAGGAGATATTGCGCAGAGAAGGAATCAGCTTTGATGGCATGCTGGCGCGTCAAGTCAGCGAACAGGATCTGGACGATTTTGATTACATCATTGCAATGGATGCAGAAAATATCGGAAGTCTCAGAAGCATGGCGGGTTTTAAAAACACCTCGCATATCAAAAGGCTCTTGGACTATGTTGAAGATTCAGATCTGGCTGACGTACCCGATCCTTACTACACAGGGAACTTTGAAGAGGTCTGCCAATTAATCAAAACGGGCTGTGAGCAGTTGCTTGCATCCATTCAAAAAGAAAAACAATTGTGAGTGAAAGGAGAATTTGCATGAACAACGAACGTTTAATGCTGAAAGGGATATTTCTCGGAGCTGCGGCAGGCGCGGCGTTATCACTGCTCCATAAGCCGACAAGACAGGCGTGCGGGATGAGATGGCTGACATGCAAGCATAAACTTTCACTGTACAAAAGCAACCCAGAGCTGTTAAAAAACACTGTCATCACAAAAGTGGATGAGGCCAAAAAGCTCGCCCGAACGCTTTCAAAGGAAGTCGACTTTGTGAACCAGCAGGTGAAAGAGCTGAAGAAAACAACGCCGCAAGTGATGGAACTCGTGCAAGAAACGAAAGAGCATTTTTCAAAAAAATGATCAAACATGCGAGGTGAGACGACATGAGTTTTTTGAAAGAGCTTTTCAGCAGATACACCCTTCATGAAGGACAAAGTAAATCAGCGGAGCTGGCGTATTTTTTTCTATTGTCACTGTTTCCGTTTTTGATTTTTATGCTGACGCTCACCGCGTATCTTCCGCTTTCTACCGATGATGTTTTAGGAGTCATAGAACAATATGCTCCCGCCAGTGCGATGTCACTCGTTGAATCCATTACCCATCAAACCTTAAATAATCGAAATGGCGGTTTGCTGTCATTCGGGATTATCGCCGCATTATGGTCTGCGTCTAATGGAATGAATGCGATCGTCCGGTCGCTGAACCACGCGTATGATGTGGAAGAAAACCGCTCTTTTATCATTGTTCGTCTAACCTCGATTTTTTTGACGATTGCCATGGTATTTACGATTTTAGTGGCTTTGCTTCTGCCGGTATTTGGCCGGGAGATTGGAAGGCTCGCTTCTGACTTTGTCGGCGCGTCGGATCTGTTTTTATCCGTCTGGGCCGCCATTCGCTGGGGTGTCAGCCCGCTTGTGCTTTTGATTGTTTTTTCCGCGCTGTATGTGATTGCGCCGAACAAAAAGCTGTCTCTCCGGTTTGTCATGCCGGGTGCGGTCTTTGCGACTATCGGCTGGATCATTGTCAGCACATTGTTTTCATTTTACGTCAGCACGTTTGCGAACTATAGCGCCACTTACGGGAGCATCGGGGGAATCATCGTTCTGATGATTTGGTTTTACTTGAGCGGCATTTTAATTATCCTAGGCGGAGAAATCAACGCTCTTTTACATAAACGTAAAAAGCTTCCTGATGAAAATCCCTACCATTAGCGCACCCTATAAACGAACTTCGGTTCAAAAAGAAGTCGGGGGGATATCGTGATGACCAAGCATACGAAAAAAGGCGGAAGCCATAACAAACAAAACTCGAAAAGCAAATCGAGCCATAAAACAAGCGGAAGCGCCAACGGACAAAACGGCTACCATTAGCATAAAAGCCTCCTGACATGATGTCGGGAGGCTTTTTGATTAAGAAGATGAAGAATAGGTTTCAGCCGGTGACCAGCTTTTCGGTTTGCCCAGCACAAGGGCCAGCCACACAGAGCTAAGCGTGAGAGTAATGAAGTAGAACAAGTTTGCGCTTTCAAATGTCTGCATATACCAGCCGCCGGCAACTGGGCCGAGGATGCTACCGAGACTGAATGTAATGCCGCAAAGCAGGTTTCCCGCCGGCAGGAGGTGAGGCGGAAGAAGGTCTGTCATATAGCTGATGCCAAGTGTAAAGGTTGATCCGACTGCCATTCCTGCAATAAAAAAGCAGCCGCCGATCACGTAGGGCGAAGGAAATACACCGGCGATGAAAAAGCAAAGAGCCCCAGTCAGTAAAATCACCAGCAGCACATTCCGCCTGCCGTATTTATCGCTGAGGATGCCGAGCGGAAACTGAAAGATAATGCTTCCAATCGCAAATGCGGGAAGGATGATCGCTACTGCGTCTACTGATATCCCCAAACGGAGCGCGTACACCGGAAAGCTTCCGTTCAGCGCCGTTTCCAGAAAGCCATAGCCAAATGTAGGCATAAAGGCAACCCACCCAAACAGCATGGCCTGATAAAATCGCCTGAAACTATTGTCTGATTTGGTTTCATGAGGACTGGTTTCCGGGTATGCATTTTGTAGAAAGAAAACAAAAAGCCACGCAAACAGACTGATGCAGCCGGACACGATAAAAGGAAGCGACGGACTCAGCTTGACAAGCGGCACCATGAACGGGCCTGCGGCAAAGCCAAGGCCAAAGGAAAGCCCATAAATAGACAGGTTTCTTCCGCGATTTTGTTTTGATGACATGGAGGTCACCCACGTTTGCGTAGAAAAGTGAAGCATGTGGTCGCCGATTCCAATGAACAGGCGAAGCAGGAACCAGACCCAAACTGACTGAAGCCAAATAAATCCGAATAAGCTTAAAATGACAATGCTTCCGCCCATGACGATCAGCGGCTTGAACCCGAGCTTTCTGAGCGGTGCTTCCATAAACGGCGAAGCCAAAAGCACACCGATATACAGCCCGGTCGCGTGCAGGCCGTTGATAGCAGCGGATTCTCCATTTGTTTCAAAAATGATTGAAATGACAGGCAGCAGCATGCCTTGTGAAAACCCGGAAATGGAAACGAGCAAGACAAGGATAAAGAAATGAAATCGTGACATCGTGTCAGTTCTCCTTATATGGAATCTATGTTGATCGTACAACGTTTTCCAAAAGCAGGCAACCTGAAAAAAGCCTATATCACGCTATACATTTGCCCTCGTGTAATCATGAAGGTTTTTGTGAAGAATAAAAATAAAACAAGTCATAAAAAAGGAGCTATTTCACCATGAATCGTATCTTTTTTATTTTAGTGGCGGCCGGTGTTCCGCTTTCTGTGATTGGCAGTTTGATGCATTGGCCTTCCGCGGTTCTATTTGCAGTTTATTGCGTGACGATTATCGCGCTTGCAAGCTATATGGGGAGGGCGACAGAATCACTGTCCATCATTGCAGGACCGCGTATCGGCGGTTTGTTGAATGCAACCTTCGGGAATGCGGTGGAGCTGATTATTTCCCTTTTTGCATTAAAAGAAGGCCTGACAGGAATCGTGCTTGCCTCTTTAACCGGTTCAGTGCTGGGGAACCTGTTGCTGGTAGCGGGCCTATCGTTTTTTGTCGGCGGTTTAAAATATAAGCGGCAGGAATTTAATATCCATGATGCCCGCCATAACTCCGGGCTTCTGATTTTTGCCATCATTGTCGCCTTTGTGATTCCGGAGGTATTCTCTGTTGGTATGGGAAACGCCAGCAAGCTCAATTTAAGCATCGGCATCAGCATCATTATGATTCTGTTATATGTGGCGGCGCTGTACTTTAAACTTGTCACGCATCGGGGCGTTTATCAGCCGAATAATGCCGCTCAGACTGAAGAAGAGGAAGAGCCAGAATGGTCAGGGAAGGTTGCGACGATTGTCTTGTTTGCGGCAACGATTGTGGTTGCATACATATCCGAAAACCTGGTCCATACCTTTCACTCGGTGGCTGAACAGTTCGGGTGGAGCGAGCTGTTTATTGGGGTCATCATCGTGGCGATTGTAGGAAATGCGGCGGAGCATGCGTCAGCGATTATTATGGCCTTCAAAAATAAAATGGACATTGCTGTTGAAATTGCAGTAGGCTCTACGCTGCAGATCGCTATGTTTGTCGCACCGGTTCTCGTCATCTGTTCTATCTTTTTTCCGACAAGCATGCCGCTTGTATTTACATTGCCTGAGCTCGTCGCGATGGTATCAGCGGTTCTCTTGATGATCGCGATTTCGAATGACGGGGATTCCAACTGGTTTGAAGGGGCGACACTGCTTGCTGCATATGTCATTATGGCGATCGGCTTTTTCCTTCTTTAACCTGAAAAAATGATGGATAACAACAAAGCGGGATGAAAAGACTAAGGGAAAATGCCATAGAAAGAGTGATATGATGAAAAAGCTATTTCATTCCACACTTATTGTGTTGTTATTCTTTAGTTTTTTCGGCGTTCAGCCCATCCACGCGAAAAAGCAGTTTAAGGTTCCTAATTCTGTCGCAAGCATTTCAAAGGAAAACACGTATCCGAATGCTTCACAGGATCAGCCAATGCTTCAGCCGAGCAAGCTGGCAAAGGAATTGCTCGATCATTCTGAGGTAAAGATTGAAAATCCGCATCTCATCAAAATGCTGAATGAATCCAACATATCCGGCACACCGCTTGCAGTAGGGTACCGGGCGACAATATTTCTCGGGAAATGGGCGCTCGGCTATGAATCAAATGAAACAGTCGCAAACTGGGAATATAAAAAAATCAATACAAACCGTGCGGATAACCGCGGCGGGAAAGAAACGGCTGAAATGCATTATGCCCAGGAACAGCAGTACAGAGTGAAGGGCGGCTTGACAGCTAAAGTTCCAAATGCTGAAGATGTCAAAAGCATGATGATGCAAAAAGCAATGAAGAAAACGAACCTCCCGCTTGCATTTGAGACGGTCATCGGGGCTGGCACAAAACGGGATCAGATTTATAAAGTCGCTCCTAAAAAAATCGGTTATCTACATGCATATGCACCGGCTGTGAATGAAAAAGGAAAAGTGACTTACGGAGAAGTGTACTTAGTGCTGAAAGGAAATAAACGAAAACTCGTCGTGAAAAATGTCACGTCACAGGGAATCGGCGCGTGGATTCCGGTTCAAGATCATGTCACGTTTGGCTTTCAGCTTTCCTCACTGCCAAGATAAATAAAAAACTGATTCCAACTCGGAATCAGTTTTTTTGTTTATTGGGTTCTCTCGATTCGGACCGCTTCCTCAAGCATTTGCACATTGTTTTGGTAGAGCTGGCGAACGAGAACCCGTCTTACTGCAAGGCTGGCACTGAAATAATCATCATCTTTCACCATGCCTTTAACCGTAAATTCGACGCCGCGATTGATTTTATTCAATGCGGTGATGCCGTGGATTTGAAACGGTTCTGTCGGATTGCCGAATTCATCCCGCTTCAATGAATCACGAAGCTCTTCATTCAGCATGTCACATGCCTCTTCCAACACGCTGTACACGCGGTCCGGATCTTCTTTAAAGCTGATAAGAAAGGATTCGGTAATCCGCATAAAATCAATATTATAGTTCTCTATTTGTCTGACCTCGCCGTTGCTGATGGTGAGCAGCTTCCCGCTCCATTCCCGGATTTGCAGCGAGCGGAGGCCGATTTCCTCCACTGTCCCGTTGAACAAGTTGTTGACGGTGACATAATCGCCTTTGTGCAGCTGGCGTTCATATATTAAGAATACACCAGCCAGCACATCTTTGATCAGCGATTGGGCGCCAAAACCGATCACGATACCTGCTACGCCCGCCCCGGCCAATATCTTGCCGAAATCATGCACAAATAAAGAAATAACGTAAAAGATAAAACCAATTGTTGCCGTATACTGGGTGACAGAACGGACAAGGCTTTCAATCGTTTTTTCCTTTTTTTCTTCAATAAAGTCCGTCCGTTTAAAAAATAGCTGTACCAGCCGGTTGATGATAAAGACACCGATCCAAAGGATAACGGCAACGAGGAGAATATCGACGATTTTATTTTGAAAAATCTCCGTAAGTGTTTCTTTCATCCGCATCTAACTCCTGGCTTGACGTTTTGTGAAGTCTGTATCCTGATAATAACTGTTTTTGACAAGAACATTCGGTCCGAGGCACCGGACATTCGGGCAGTGGCAACTCAGTTCTTTCGCAAGCTTGGTCTCTCTCCACTTTTCATAGGCGGAAGGGAGGCTGTCCGTCTGAATGTTGCCAAGCGGCGGGGTATCACCGAAATCGGTCACGATAATGTTTCCGTCGAAAATGTTCACATTCAGGCGGGATCGGCCGTCAGGGTCATTTCGCACTGTGACGTTTTTCGCCGCGCGAAGCCGGCGAAGCAGCTTTTGGTCGTCTTCGTCCGGACTGCAGGCATAAAACGGCAGCGTTCCGAACAGCATCCACGTATTTTCATCACGAATATCCAGCAAGCGGTGAATGGCCTGTCTCATCTCTTTCAGGCTGAGGGATTCAAGAGCGCTTGCGAAATCGCTTGGATACATTGGGTGGACCTCGTGACGCTGACATTTCATATCTTCTGTGATTTGGCGGTGAATATGCTCAATATGCGGAAGTGTTCGTTTGTTCAGCATCGTTTCCGCAGATACCATTACTCCGGCATCCACGAGCGTGCGGCTGTTTTCGATCATTTTTTCAAAATAGCGCGCGCGCTGTTCGAAGGTCGGTTTTCTGTCCATCATGGCAAAGCCGATTTCAGCAAAATCTTCAACTGTTCCCCAGTTATGTGAAATATGTAGCACATCGAGATACGGAATGATCCATTCGTACCGCTCGATGTCGAGGGTCAGATTTGAATTAATTTGTGTCCGCACACCCCGTTCATGGGCATATTTCAATAAAGGAACAACATATTCTTTTACTGATTTCAACGAAAGCATCGGCTCTCCGCCTGTGATGCTGATGGATCTGAGGCGCGGGATTTCCTCCAGCCGTTTTAACAGAAGATCTATTGGCAGAGCATTCGGGTCTTTAGGCTGCAATGTATAGCCTACAGCACAATGCTCGCATCTCATATTGCACAGTGTCGTTGTTGTGAATTCAACGTTTGTCAGCTGCATGTCTCCGTATTGGTCAACATCCATATAGGCTTCCCAAGGGTCAAACTCGGGCGTAATCGGACGCAGCTTCGTGTTTTGTGTCATGACTATCTAACTCCTTTATAAATGGGCATACTAACGCTGCCAACAGTTAATTTTAGACCTGATTTGCCAAGATCGCAAGTAGCGCGGCGATTGAAAAACGGCAAAAAATGAGCTACCATAATAAAAAATGAATGGAGGAACAGAATGGGGAACGCCGTAAACAATAAAGATCAGCAGATTGATTATTTAAAGAACAGACTTGACATGTTTATGAACGTCATCGATTCATTAGACCCTGAAGCAACCGACGTTGAAGATATAGACAGGCTTATCAGCATGCTTGATGACCTGGAAGCCAAATACGAACGTTTTAAAAAAGATTGGGAATAAAACCGCGTGCCCGCCGCGGTTTTTTTATTGGCATAAAGCAACAGTATAAAACAAAGTCTCTATCTGTAAAATAAGAAAAAATGCAGAAGGAGCGCTGGCCATGAAGTGGATGTGTTCAATATGCTGCGCCGCCGTATTGCTTGCCGGAGGTGCAGCACAGGCGGAAGCGGTGCCGAATGAGCCGATTAATTGGGGCTTTAAACGAAGTGTCAATCATCAGCCGCCAGATGCCGGGAAGCAGCTGAACAGTTTAATTGAAAAATATGACGCGTTTTATTTAGGGAATACAAAGGAAAAAACGATTTACTTAACGTTTGATAACGGATATGAAAATGGCTATACGCCAAAAGTGCTTGATGTCTTAAAAAAACATCGCGTAACAGGAACGTTTTTTGTCACCGGGCATTTCGTAAAGGACCAGCCTCAGCTGATCAAACGAATGTCAGATGAGGGCCATATTATCGGCAATCATTCCTTTCACCATCCGGATTTAACGACAAAAACAGCTGATCAGATTCAGGATGAACTTGATTCAGTCAACGAAGAGGTTTATAAAATTACGGGAAAGCAGGACAACCTGTATTTGCGTCCGCCGCGCGGCGTGTTCAGTGAGTACGTACTGAAAGAAACGAAACGCCTCGGCTATCAAACCGTTTTCTGGTCGGTCGCTTTTGTTGATTGGAAAATCAACAACCAAAAGGGAAAGAAATATGCCTACGATCATATGATCAAGCAGGCGCACCCGGGAGCCATTTACCTGCTTCACACCGTATCGAGGGACAATGCAGAAGCGCTGGATGACGCGATTACAGATCTGAAAAAACAGGGCTACACTTTTAAAAGCATTGATGATCTGATGTTTGAGAAAGAAATGAGGCTGCCGTCTTTGTAAAAGAGAAAGACCTCTCCTTAAACGGAGAGGCTTTTCTTTATTTTATACATTTAATCAGTGCGGCCCAGTCCAGATCCCCGAAGCCTTTCTCAATCCCGCTTTCAAAATGGCTCTTGGCCAGCTCGGCAAGAGGAAGATTTGCAGAAACCCGTTTTGCGGCGGCGAGTGCCAGGTTGGTATCCTTCAGCCCTAAAGACATTTTGAAGCCGGCCGGCTCAAATTTCTGCTCGGCCATAATGGTTCCGTAATTTTGATAGACTGGAGAACCAAAGAGCGCGCTGGCGATTTCTAAAAATTGTTTTTGTTCTAAGCCGTATTTCTCCATCATTAAAAAGGATTCAGATAACGCCTCCAGCATGGACACAAGCAAGAAATTAATGCTGATTTTGGCTGCATTTGCCGTCTTGCTTTCTTCGCCGACGTCAAATATCTGCTGGCTCAGGCTGTCGAGCAGAGGCTTGGCAGCTTGCTTTGCTTCCGCCGGTCCGGCTGTTATGATACGGAGCGCGGCTTTGGCTGCGGCATCCGGTCTGCCAAGGACAGGAGCGGCGAGAAAAAATTGTCCTTTCTCTGCATGAGCCGCTGCGAGCTTTTCTGAGAACTCAACACTGATTGTGCTCATCGAGATGTGTATGCCGTTCTCTGCTAATCCTTCAAGCAGCCCGTCTTCTCCGAATGTCACGGTGCTGACAGAATCATCATCTGCAAGCATTGTGATGACAATATCAGCGGACTTTGCCGCCAGCCGCGGCGTATCAGCTGCCTGTGCGCCTTCTGTGACAAGGTCTTCTGTCTTTTGTTTCGTCCGGTTATAGACAGTCAATTCGTAGCCTGCTTGAAGAACATTTCGGGCAATGGGCTGTCCCATATTGCCGAGTCCGATGACAGCAATTTTCAATCTAATCACTCCCTGAATATTTTTTCCATTATAAACAATATGAACAGAATATGCATAGCGATCGGCTTACAACAAAAAAGAACAGCTGCTCGCTGTCCTCATTTAAAAATATTGAACCATCCTTTATGTACAAACCAAATCAGCATTCCAATCACAAGCGCGGCCATCAGGCCAAGTACAGCGAAATATCCGTATTTCCAATGCAGCTCCGGCATAAAGTCGAAGTTCATACCGTATACACCGGCAATAAAGGTGAGCGGGATGAAAATGGTTGATACGATCGTCAGTGTCATCATAATCGCATTCATCCGGTTTGAGTTTAGCGTCACGTAGCTGTCACGCAAGTCGGACGTCATGTCACGGTTGGATTCCACAATTTCAGACAACTTTAACAAATGATCATATATGTCGCTGAAATAGGCTTTCGTTTCCCGCTGCTCTTTCACATGGTCAAGGCTTAAAATCCGGTAGAGCAAATCACGCATCGGGATAATCGTCCGTCTCAAATGCAATAGGTCTGTTCTGAGATCAAACACCTCGTTCATCAGCGTTCCATACGTTTTGTGGGGACGGCTTTCTTCAATTTCATTCAGCCGGTCTTCAATTTTATACACGAGAGGAAAATATTCATCAACAAGCTGATCCATGATCATATAAGAAATATGCCCGGGCCCTTTTTTCAATATGTCCGGTGAAGCATACAAACGCTCCCGGACTTTAGCGATACCGGGCGTTTCGTGTAAATGAAAGGTGACGACAAATTTTTCGCCTTGAAAGATATCGACTTCCTCCGTCTCAAGTGTTTCCTTATTCAGCGCATGAATCACGTAAAAACGATAGCCGTCATAATGGTCAAGCTTTGGCCGCTGCATATGCTGGAAGCAATCCTCAATGGCAAGCGGGTGAAAATGAAAAAAATCTCTCAATAACGCCGTTTCCGTATCCTCCGGGCCGTAAAAATCAACCCAGTACCATGCAATATCAGGCTGTTCCACTCGTTCGATCGGTATATTTTTCAGCAGCTGATGCTCTGTTGTGATTGCGGTAATGTTGATCATAAACAACCCTCCACCTGCCATTATATCATGCGGTCTTTATGAGAAAAGTATACGGTACTCTCTGCCTAATTCCAGCGGCATGTTATACTGAACAAAAACGGAAAAAAGGGTGGATCTCATGTGGAAGGAAAAAGTATCTGTCACGCCTCCGTATCATTTTGACCGCGTGCTGGACAGGCTGTCTTTAGACCCCCTCAATGCTGTTGATCGAGAGGCGAGGGAAGTCCGTGTGCCAATCAGAAATCAAGCGGGGGACGTATGTATTGTAAAGGTACAGGCGTTAGGCCATGCGGGCGAGCCTGAGTTCCTCGTCAGCGGGGAAACGGATCAGGGAGAAATGATGAAGGAAATCAAGCGGATTTTTCAATGGGAAAATCATTTGCAGCACGTTCTGGATCATTTTTCAAAAACGAGCCTGTCCGCCATTTTTGAAGAGCATGCCGGGACGCCGCTTGTTCTGGACTACAGCGTGTACAACTGCATGATGAAATGCATTATCCACCAGCAGCTTAATCTTTCCTTCGCTTACACGCTAACAGAACGGTTTGTTCATGCGTTTGGCGAGCAGAAGGATGGCGTGTGGTGCTATCCAAAGCCGGAAACGATTGCGGAACTCGATTATCAGGATCTGCGTGATCTGCAATTCAGCATGAGAAAAGCGGAATACACCATTGATACATCAAGGATGATCGCAGAAGGCACACTCAGCTTGTCAGAGCTGCCGCATATGGCGGATGAAGACATTATGAAGAAACTGATCAAAATCAGGGGTATCGGCCCGTGGACCGTGCAAAACGTCCTCATGTTCGGACTTGGCCGTCCCAATTTATTCCCGCTTGCCGATATCGGCCTCCAGAATGCCATCAAACGCCACTTTCAGCTGGACGATAAGCCGGCAAAGGATGTCATGCTGGCGATGAGCAAGGAGTGGGAGCCTTATTTAAGCTATGCGTCTTTGTATTTGTGGAGGAGTATAGAATAATTCGTCTGACAATGAAGGAAATCCTGCAAACGTGTTATACTAGAAAGATGTGAAAAAACCATTTCACTTTCTGCCATCCGCAGAAAGCTTCATATAGAAACGGAGAGAACAACGTGAACCAACAAAAGAAACAGGCGCCCGTCGAACTGAAGGTCGGACAAACTTTTCCGCTGACGATTAAGCGTCTCGGCATTAACGGAGAAGGTGTTGGCTATTTTAAGAAAAAAGTCGTCTTCGTGCCCGGCGCGCTTCCTGGCGAAGAAGTTGTTGTGCAGGCCACAAAGGTCCAGCCGAAGTTTTCGGAGGGCCGCATTAAGAAAATCCGCAAGGCATCTGAGCACCGGGTGGCACCGCCTTGCCCTGTTTATGAACAATGCGGCGGCTGTCAGCTTCAGCACCTTGCATACAGCCAGCAGCTTCGGGAAAAACGTGATATCGTCATTCAGTCTCTTGAACGCCATACGAAGTTTAAAGTTGAAAACATGGAAATCAAAGAAACGATTGGCATGGACAACCCGTGGAATTACCGCAATAAAAGCCAATTCCAGATCGGGCGCTCGCAAAGCGGCAGCATCATCGCCGGCTTATACGGCCTTGATTCTCATGATATCGTGCCGATTAAAGACTGTATCGTTCAGCATCCGGCAACGAACAAAACAACAGGCATCGTCCGCCGCATTTTAGAGGACTTCAATGTGTCTGTTTATAATGAAAGAAAACGAAAAGGCGACGTTCGCACGATCGTGACGAGAGTCGGCTTTGAAACAGGCGAAGTGCAGGTCGTGCTTGTAACCGCAAAAGAAACGCTTCCGCACAAGGAAGAAATCGTCAAAGCGATTCAAAAGCGATTGCCAGAGGTCAAATCCATTATTCAGAATGTAAACGGGGCGAAAACCTCAGTGATTTTTGGTGAGAAAACAAAACAGCTCGCCGGAAAAACAGTGATTCAAGAAGTGCTCGGCGACGTATCTTTTGAATTGAGCGCCCGCGCTTTCTTCCAGCTCAATCCGGAACAGACCGTCAAGCTGTATGATGAAGTGAAAAAAGCGGCGCAGCTGACCGGAAAAGAAAAAGTCGTTGATGCGTATTGCGGCGTCGGCACTATCGGCATGTGGGTTGCGGACGGAGCGAAGGAAGTCCGCGGCATGGACGTCATCAAGGAATCAATTGACGATGCTAAGAAAAACGCCAAAAAACACGGCATGGCAAATGCCACATACGTAACAGGAACAGCCGAGCACTGGCTCCCGAAATGGACGAAAGAAGGCTTCCGCCCGGACGTCGTCATTGTAGACCCGCCAAGAACGGGCTGTGACAGCACGTTCTTGGACACGATCAAAAAAGTCAAACCGAAACGCTTTGTCTACGTTTCCTGCAATCCATCCACGCTTGCGAAAGATTTGCAGACGCTGTCGAAGGACTATCGCGTGGACTATATTCAGCCTGTCGATATGTTTCCGCAGACGGCGCATGTTGAAGCAGTGGCGAGGCTTGTATTAAAATCGTCTAACTAAAAAGAACATTTCCCAGTCATAAAATAGTTTTCCTAATAAGACCTGGATTTCGGTAAAATAAACAATTCCGATTTCCGGGTCTTTTTCGTGCGCAGCTCTTGTCCTAACGGTCTGTTCTCAATTTTATCTTCCTTCTTTTCGCGGAGATCTTTATTTTAACTGGCGAAAAGAATTGAAAAAACGTGTTGAAAAGCAGGTGAAAAAAAGCGTTATTTAACCGGAAAAATATCCTCCCAGTATGTTTAAAATACATGAGTAGAATGATGTAAAATCATAGATGTATTTTCATAATTTGTAAAATTATATATTGACTTGCAGTTATTACGTGTGAAATATTGATGATAGGAATATAAGGAAAGTATGGCGTATATCATTTCAAGAGTCATTCGATGTAAAAAGTTGAAACATTGTAATAAATGAAAGAGGTGAAAATGATGGCCAACCCCATTTTAAAATGCATAACGTATGAGCACTACAACAATTAAATAATAGTGCCGAGACGATAACAACTATTACAGTAATACCTACAATGGTTATATCCTTGCGACAATCATGCTTCATAATATAATGATTTTAGATTGACACTTGGCTAAAAAGTATTGCAGAGAAGGAAATGGATAATTAAATGGATAAAGTATATAAAAGAAGTTGGTTTCAAACATTTTTGGCATTTTTAGTATCTCAGCTTTATTTTAATTTTGTAGAATTAACGGGATGGGGTCCTAAGTATAGAGAAATGAATGGATTCCCAGCAAACATAGTTGAACTAGATTTCTTTCAAACATATCTTTCATTCTATGATAATCCATGGTTTAATATTATTACTGTTTTCTTGGGAGTTTTCACTATTATACAAATAATTACAGGGATAACAAAGGATATTCGAAATTAAAGCAATAACTTCTGATGCCTTATTTAATGATGAAAGAAAATGTACACTTTCTTAATTATCTTATGAGTGAAGACTGCGACACTTAGTCAGCAGTCTATTTTATGGTTCTGGATCAGGATTACCGAATTATAACCCTATACAAATATATAGTAGGTTGCCACTTGCTGCGTTGGTTATTTTCTAAATCATGAGCAAATCCCAAATGATTCAGATTGAAGTTCTTGAATTCTTTTAAATAAGGGTTTATTTTCTCTTCTCATCCTCTTTACTCCATGTGATTCACAAGTGGTAGCAGCTTAAGTAGGTTTTTTCATTCTCTTGAGTACTCAGTTATACCACCCCCAACTCAATTTGCTTTATCTCTATTAGTTTTTCCGCAAATATGATATAGAGATACGGATATGGTGTAGTGTTAAATATCTTATCTTCAATAACAGGGCAATTATTTTGCGTTGGTAATATGGAGAACTCATATGATATTCTATTTAGGTTGGAATCCTTTTTATCCAAAAAGTTCAAAAGCAAGGCCACTAAGAAAGACGAAGGTCAGCGCCAGTTAACCAGAATATAAAAAATAGGGTAGATAATCATCCCACGTGAAATCTTCAAAATTTACTATAGATTGATAAGAAATGCTTTCGCATGCGATAAGTGTAAAAGAAGCATGGTCAGTTTTTAATTTGGGATAAAGGTTCAGCCGTATCCCATAATGAAAGGATTTGATTTTTGTTATGACAGAAAATTTCTGGCGTGAATTACCACGGCCGTTTTTTGTACTGGCACCAATGGAAGATGTGACAGATGTTGTTTTCCGGCATGTAGTAAGTGAAGCAGGCAGACCGGATGTGTTTTTTACAGAGTTCACAAACTCAGAGAGCTATTGCCACCCGGATGGGAAGGATAGCGTGCGCGGCCGTTTGACTTTTACAGAGGATGAACAGCCAATTGTGGCCCATATATGGGGAGATAAGCCTGAAAACTTCCGTAAAATGAGTATTGGCATGGCAGAGTTAGGATTTAAAGGACTAGATATCAATATGGGCTGCCCTGTGCCTAATGTGGCGGGGAATGGAAAGGGAAGCGGCCTTATTTGCCGTCCTGCAGTTGCGGCAGAATTAATACAAGCTGCAAAAGCAGGGGGATTGCCTGTAAGCGTGAAGACAAGACTTGGATACACGGATGTGGATGAATGGCGCGAGTGGCTGACACACATTTTGAAACAGGATATTGCGAATCTTTCTATTCATCTGCGTACAAGGGCAGAAATGAGCAAAGTAGATGCGCATTGGGAGCTCATCCCAGAGATTAAGAAACTTCGTGACGAGGTGGCACCAGATACATTGCTAACAATAAACGGGGATATTCCTGACCGTCAAACTGGCTTGAAACTTGCTGAACAATACGGCGTCGATGGAATTATGATAGGGCGCGGTATTTTTACAAATCCTTTCGCTTTTGAAAAGGAGCCGAAAGAGCATAGCAGCAAGGAATTGCTTGATCTCTTAAGGCTGCATCTGGATCTCCATGATGAATATTCAAAAGAAGAAGCCCGTCCATACAAGCCTCTTCCTCGCTTTTTCAAGATTTATCTCCGCGGATTCCGAGGGGCAAGTGAATTAAGAAATCAATGCATGAACACAAAGTCAACAGATGAAGTGCGTGCATTGCTCGACGACTTTGAGAGAAAGTATCTTGATGGGATAGAGTAACAGCAGTGCTTGATTCAAAAAAGGCTAACAAAATAAAGGGATTTTTACACAATTCTTGACTAAAATAAACCTGGATTTTCGGTAAATCCGGGTCTTTTTTGTACGCAGCTTTTACTCAGCCTGTCTTTTCTCTAATTTATTGTAAGAAAATAATGGTATATTTAGTGGAGATATCATATAAAGGGGGAGAGGAAAATGAAACGGCTATGCATCATCCCCTGCGGCAAGAAAAAAATCTGGGATGTCCAGCCTGATGCCGGGCCGGTAAGAGCAGAGGACGCTTATCTCAGCCCGTTTCATCAGGCGTGCGAGCGGTATGCAAAAACATTTTTCGATGAGTGGGTGATTTTGTCGGCGAAGCACGGGTTCCTCCGCCCTGATGATCTCGTTTCGGGAAATTACGATGTCACTTTTGGCACCGGTCATCCGGAAATCATGACAGCGGACGAGCTGCGCCGTCAATTTCACGAAAAAGGCTTTTCTGATATCGAAGAGCTAGTCATGCTTGGCGGAAAAAAATATCGAAGCGTTCTAAACGCCGTCATCGGAGAACACCAGCATATCAGCTGGCCGCTATCATCATACAAAGGCATAGGCTATATGCTCCAAGCGCTGAACCGGGCTGTTGAAGAAAAGCATGAACTGTAGCACGTACATATGAGGAAAAGAGTGGGAACATGAAAAAACTTGTGTTTGGCTTGCTTGCCATTGTGTTATTCGGATGCGGACTATATATCTATCATGTATGGTTCGGTGATCCATTTTCGAAAAATGCTGCAGAACAGAAGCTAGTGTCTTATGTGAAACAAACCTATCCTAAGAAAGAAATCAAGATCACGAATGGGGTATATAACGCTAAAACGTCTGAATATGTATTTGAAGCAACCTCCCAATCTCATCGCTACCCAATGTGTACGAAGGGATTTCTGCATCCTAAAGTAACGTGCGATGGAATTGAAGAAGCGTATACCGAATCAGTAGCAAAACATGTAAATGAAGAAGCAACGAAGGCAATCGAAGCAGATCTGAAAAAAGCGGTTCCTCGATTTATAAAAGCTGATGCTGCTTTGAGTATCGAAAACGGACAGTTCACGTTAGATACAAAATGGAACAAAAAGCTGGCTGAAAAAGCGCCTATGAGCATGACGATTCAGTTAGACGCCAGCGGGTTATCAAAAACAGATGCCGCAAAGATGGCGGAAACGGTCAGAAAAACGCTTAATGAAAAGGGATATACATACTCAAACGGCACGATAGACTGTATGCAGAAGGACGGGGACGGCGGTATTGGATATGTCAAATATTCAATTGATTTTCTTTCAAAAGCAGCTATTCAGTCAAACGATGCAGAGGAACTAGGAAGTTAAAAAGATTTCCAAGGAAATAAATACGTCGATCATTGTCAAAGGCCGGGTGATATCCGGTCTTTTTTTTGCATGCTGTAAAACGAGACAAATGAATCAGTTTGAGACAAAACGAGACACACGTCTCAAACTGTCTCCAAAGTGAAGATGAGAAGACTGATTTTACGGGCTCAAAAGACTGGCACACTTCTTGCATTTATAATGGTGAACCCTAAATAGAAGGAGGCGCACAAAATGAAATTGTTAAAACGAGAAGGCTTGTCATTAACTGAGGAAAAAGCGCTGTGGATGTACCAAAAGATGCTGGAGATCAGGGGCTTTGAAGACAAAGTGCATGAACTGTTCGCCCAGGGAGTGCTTCCCGGATTCGTTCATTTATATGCCGGTGAGGAAGCCGTGGCTGTAGGGGTGTGCGCTCATTTACATGATGGCGACAGCATTACAAGCACCCACAGGGGACATGGACATTGTATCGCCAAAGGCTGTGACCTGGACGGCATGATGGCGGAAATTTTCGGGAAAGCGACCGGATTGTGCAAAGGCAAGGGCGGTTCTATGCACATTGCGGATCTTGATAAAGGCATGTTAGGCGCAAATGGAATCGTCGGGGGCGGCTTTACGCTCGCATGCGGATCAGCGCTCACGGCTAAATATAAACAGACTAAAAATGTAAGCGTTTGCTTTTTCGGGGACGGGGCAAATAACCAAGGTACCTTCCACGAAGGGCTGAATTTAGCGGCTGTATGGAACCTTCCTGTCGTATTTGTTGCTGAAAACAACGGCTATGGCGAAGCTACCCCATTTGAGTACGCATCAGCCTGTGATTCAATCGCCGATCGGGCGGCTGCTTATAACATGCCGGGGGTTACAGTTGACGGCAAAGATATTTTAGCAGTTTACCAGGCAGCCGAGGAAGCGATAGAAAGAGCAAGAAACGGCGGCGGCCCGTCTTTGATTGAATGTATGACCTACAGAAACTACGGCCATTTCGAAGGAGATGCCCAAACCTATAAAACGAAGGATGAAAGAGTTGAGCACCTTGAAGAAAAAGATGCCATTCAAGGTTTTAAAAACTACCTTTTAAAAGAAACAGATGCTAATAAGCTGTCAGACATTGAACAGCGTGTCAGCGAATCGATTGAAAAAGCCGTCTCGTTCAGCGAAGACAGCCCATATCCAAAAGATTCGGAGCTGCTGACAGATGTGTATGTGTCATATGAAAAAGGAGGAATGTAAGAGATGGCGAGAGTCATAAGCATGTCAGACGCGATCAATGAAGCAATGAAGCTTGCGATGAGAAAAGACGAAAATGTGCTTTTGATCGGTGAGGATGTCGCCGGGGGAGCGGCGGTCGATCATTTGCAGGATGATGAAGCATGGGGCGGTGTATTAGGGGTCACAAAGGGACTCGTACAGGAATTCGGGCGTACAAGAGTGCTGGACACTCCGATTTCTGAGGCAGGCTATATGGGAGCGGCTATGGCTGCGGCATCAACCGGTTTGAGACCGATTGCCGAGCTGATGTTTAACGATTTTATCGGCACGTGCTTTGATCAGGTGATCAACCAAGGGGCGAAATTCCGTTATATGTTCGGCGGAAAAGCGCAAGTGCCGATTACCGTCCGCACCACATACGGAGCAGGGTTCCGGGCCGCTGCCCAGCATTCACAATCGCTGTATGGCCTTTTCACGAGCATCCCTGGACTGAAGACAGTTGTTCCATCCAATCCGTATGATGCCAAAGGTCTTTTGCTTGCAGCAATAGAAGATAATGATCCGGTGTTTTTCTTTGAAGACAAAACGTCCTACAACATGAAGGGCGAGGTGCCGGAAGATTATTATACAATTCCCCTCGGAAAAGCGGATATCAAACGCGAAGGCAATGATGTTACGCTCTTTGCAGTCGGCAAGCAGGTCAATACTGCGCTTGAAGCGGCTGCACAGCTTTCAGAGAGGGGCATCGAAGCCGAGGTCCTTGATCCCCGCAGTCTGTCTCCTCTGGATGAGGATGCGATTTTCACATCGTTAGAAAAAACAAACCGGCTGATCATCATTGATGAAGCCAATCCGCGATGCAGCATTGCCACGGATATTGCTGCGCTTGTCGCTGACAAGGGCTTTGATTTGCTTGATGCGCCGATTAAACGGATTACAGCGCCGCATACACCGGTTCCGTTTTCACCAGTGCTTGAAGATCAATATTTGCCGACACCAGATAAAATTGTCAGCGTCACGCTTGAATTGCTTGGCGAGCCGGCATTGAATTAAAGGGGGGACACAAATGGCGGTAAAAGTAGTGATGCCAAAATTGGGAATGGCCATGAAACAAGGGGAAGTATCGATATGGAATAAAAAAGTAGGCGACCCGGTTGAAAAGGGAGAAAGCATTGCCAGCATTCAATCGGAGAAAATTGAAATGGAGATCGAAGCGCCTGAAAAAGGAACGCTGATCGATATCAAAGTGAAAGAGGGAGAAGAGGTTCCGCCCGGCACAGCTATCTGCTATATCGGGGACGCCAATGAGTCGGTGCAGGAAGAGGCGGGGGCGCCTGTTGCTGAAGACAATATGCCGCAAGCCGTCCAGCCCGTCAAACAAGAAAACAAACCCGCAGCCTCCAAAAAAGATCGAATGAAAATATCTCCAGTCGCCAGGAAAATAGCAGAAAAAGCAGGATTAGACCTAAAACAACTGAAAGGAACTGGACCAGGCGGACGAATCGTGAAGGATGACGTAACAAAGGCTCTTGCTGAACAGAAAAAAGATCAAGCAAAGCCTGTTTCGGAGCAGAAAGCGCAGGAAATCCCGGTGACAGGCATGAGAAAGGTCATCGCTGCCCGAATGCAGGAAAGCCTGGCAAACAGCGCGCAGCTGACGATCACGATGAAAGCTGATATCACCAAGCTTGCCACTCTTCAAAAACAGCTTTCACCAACTGCGGAAGAGAGATACGGCACAAAACTGACGATCACTCATTTTGTCTCAAGAGCCGCCGTTCTCGCTCTGCAAGCTCACCCTGTGCTGAACAGCTTTTATCAAAATGAGCGCATCATCACACATCCCCATGTGCACCTTGGTATGGCTGTAGCCTTGGAAAATGGCTTAGTGGTGCCTGTCATCCGCCATGCTGAAAAGCTATCGCTGATTGAACTGGCTCAATCCATCTCAGAAAATGCCAAAAAAGCACGCGAGGGACGTGCGGGAAGCGAAGAACTGCAAGGATCTACTTTCTCCATTACAAACCTTGGCGCGTTTGGAGTTGAGCATTTCACACCGATACTAAATCCGCCGGAAACAGGCATTCTCGGCATCGGAGCAAGCTATGACACACCGGTGTATCAAGGGGAGGAGATCGTCAGAAGCACGATCCTGCCACTCAGCCTGACATTTGATCACAGAGCGTGTGACGGCGCCCCTGCCGCTGCATTCCTGAAGGCGATGAAAACATATTTGGAAGAACCCGCAGCATTAATTTTATAGGAAAAGCAGGTGAAAACGACATGACATTAGCCATTATCGGCGGCGGACCTGCAGGCTATGCGGCTGCGGTTTCCGCGGCACAGCAGGGCAGAAACGTGCTGCTCATTGACAAAGGCAAGCTTGGGGGGACCTGCCTGAATGAAGGCTGCATCCCGACAAAGTCTTTGTTAGAAAGCGCAAACGTTCTTGATAAAATCAAGCATGCCGACAGCTTTGGAATCGAACTTCCGGCAGGTGCGATATCAGTCGATTGGAGTAAAATGCAAAGCCGAAAACAACAGGTTGTCAGTCAGCTTGTCCAAGGCGTTCAGTACCTAATGAAGAAAAATCAAATACAGGTTGTAAAGGGAACAGCCTCCTTTCTTTCTGAAAGAAAGCTCTTGATCGAAGGAGAAAACGGAAAAGAAATCAGAGAGGCGGACCAAGTATTGATTGCCTCCGGGTCAGAGCCAATCGAGCTGCCTTTTGCCCCATTTGACGGCGAATGGATCCTCGACAGCAAAGACGCGCTTTCTCTTTCCGAGATTCCGTCTTCACTAGTCATTGTCGGCGGCGGTGTCATCGGGTGTGAGTATGCAGGGCTGTTCGCCAGATTGGGATCGCAGGTGACCATCATTGAAACAGCGGACCGGCTGATCCCGGCTGAAGATGAAGATATTGCCCGTCTCTTTCAGGAGAAACTTGAGGAAGACGGTGTCGAAGTGCATACTTCATCCAGATTAGGGCGGGTGGATCAAACGGCCAAAACGGCAATATGGAAAAGCGGTCAGCGAGAGTTTAAAACGAAGGCCGATTATGTGCTGGTGGCGATCGGCAGAAAACCCCGTCTTGACGGATTGCAGCTGGAACAGGCCGGAGTTGATTTTTCTCCAAAGGGCATTCCGGTGAATGGGCACATGCAGACGAACGTGCCTCATATTTACGCGTGCGGAGATGCTATAGGGGGCATTCAGCTCGCGCATGCCGCTTTCCATGAGGGCATCATCGCTGCTTCTCATGCTTCCGGAAGGGATGTCAAAATCAATGAGAAACATGTGCCGCGCTGCATCTATACGTCCCCGGAAATCGCGTGTATCGGAATGACAGAACGACAGGCAAGAAGCATATACGGGGATGTGAAGATCGGCGAATTTTCATTTTCCGCAAACGGCAAGGCGCTCATTAAACAGCAAGCGGAAGGAAAGGTCAAAATCATGGCTGAACCGGAATTCGGCGAAATCGTGGGTGTCTCGATGATTGGCCCGGATGTAACCGAGCTCATCGGCCAAGCGGCAGCGATCATGAATGGTGAGATGACGGCAGATATGGCGGAGCATTTTATCGCCGCCCATCCGACTTTATCGGAAACATTGCATGAGGCGCTGTTAAGCACGATCGGCCTTGCGGTACATGCATAATAAAGGAAAAAGCAGGCGCATGGATATAAGGCGCCTGCTTTTTTATTGTTGAAAGCGCTTTATTTTTCCCCTACAATAGATGAAAACGGCGTGTAAGGGAGGAGCGATCAAGGAAATGAATTCGGTCCCAAACGATTTGCAAACCTGGAAACGTTTTGTGAAAGACGGTGTGCTTGACGAAGCCCGATTAAGAAAACGGATTGCAGAGTCATGGCATCGCTGCAAAAAAGCTGAGGTCAATCCTTATTTAGAAAAAGGCCCGAAGGTTTTACAGCAAACGGAGCTGGATCAGCAGTCAAAAAAACATTCATTCTTCTTGACGACCGCAAAGCCTTACCTCGAAAAACTGCTGCCTGCCATAAAAGAAATGGAAATGATGGCGCTGTTAATTGATTCAGACGGTGTTGTTCTGGCATTGGACGGCCATCCGCGCGCGCTCTATGAAGCCAAACGCATCAATTTCGTCGAAGGGGCATGCTGGACAGAAACGGCTGTCGGAACAAATGCGATTGGCACGGCGCTCCACATCAGCGAGCCGGTTGCAATACAAGGATCAGAGCATTACTCTATCGCTTCCCATCTTTGGAACTGTTCAGCTGCTCCGATTCACCATGAGGATGGCAGCCTTGCGGGTGTAATTGACATATCATGCCCGGCGGCAGGCGCGCATCCTCATATGCTTGGTATTGCCACGGCGATTGCCTATGCCGCTGAACGGGAACTCGCAGCTAAAAGCCGTGAGAAAGAGCTGGAGCTGATCAGCCGTTTTGGGGAGAGAGCTGCATCCAGTGTGCCGATGGTGCTCTGTAATACCAAGCAGCACATCATCAGTGCGAGCATGCCGATTCGAACCTCAATGCCGGATTGGCAGGGCCGGCACCTGTACGAGTTGAAGGAACGGGGCTATTCAATCGAAAATGCTGTCACCATAGGAGATGGCGGCACTTGTTTTTATCTTTCGGAACAAAAGAAAAAGAAGGCGTTTCGATTCAATGGAGTGATCGGGCAAAGCGGCCGATCGCAAGCGATGCTGATGCACCTTGAACGAGCAGCTGCGACGGATGCATCGGTCTGTTTGTCGGGTGAAACGGGTACGGGGAAGGAGGTCGCGGCTCGCGCGCTTCATGAGAACAGTGAGAGACGGCACGGTCCGTTTGTTGCTGTCAATTGCGGAGCGATTCCGTCTGATTTGATTGAAAGCGAACTGTTCGGATATGCAGAGGGCGCTTTTACGGGAGCGAAACGAAATGGCTATAAAGGCGCCTTTCAAAAAGCGAATCAAGGCACATTATTTTTAGATGAAATCGGAGAAATTTCCCACTCGATGCAGGTTGCACTTTTACGGGTGCTTCAGGAACGCAAGATAACGCCAATCGGCGGGACGAAAGAAATTCCGGTTGATATCAGAGTTATTGCCGCCACACATTGTGATTTACGCGAGCTTGCCGAAAACGGAAAAATCAGAGAGGACTTGTTTTACCGTCTTCATGTCTATCCAATTGAACTCCCTCCATTACGCGATCGCACCGAGGATATCCCGGATCTCTTTGAGTACTACAAACAGAAGAATCATTGGCCAGGCGATCTTCCTTCTGATTTTTGTAATGTGCTGAAGCAATGGAAGTGGCCGGGGAATATCCGCGAGCTGTTTAATGTGTTTGAACGTCTTTCTATCAGATTTCCGGACGGCCGGCTGAGAGATGAATCGCTTCCCGCTTTACTGGAAGCCGCTGGATTGCCGGCCAGCTCTGCAGAAAAAAAGCCGGCTGCTGCCGGCGTGCTTACTTTTCGTGAGCAAATCCAAAAGGATATGATGATCAAAGCGCTTGAATCTGCAAAAGGAAACGTCTCTCAAGCCGCAAAAATCAGCGGGATCCCCCGAAGCACTTTCTACAAACGCCTGAAAAAATTCAACTTGTCCGCTGAATCATAAAGCATACTTCCTTCAGGAAATGGAAACGTTATGTATTGAAGGAGGGTGTTACGATGAATATTCAAAGGGCGAAAGAAATTGTAGAATCTCCCGACATGAAGAAAGTAACATATAACGGCGTTCCTATTTACATTCAGCACGTAAATGAAGAAACTGGAACAGCAAGAATTTATCCGCTTGACGAACCGCAAGAGGAGCATGAAGTGCAGCTGAACAGCTTAAAAGAGGATTAAACAAAAATGGCCCGCTTCATAAGCAGGCCATTTTGTTATCCGCGCGGCGCAAATAAAATAACACAGACACCGATGAGACAAATGAATGCGCCGATCCAGTCATACAGATCAGGTGTTTTCCGGTCAACAAGCCATCCCCACAGGACCGCAAGCACGATGAATACTCCGCCATAAGCGGCGTATACACGGCCGAAAGATGGGAAGGACTGAAACGTCGGAAGAATGCCGTATACAATGAGGATCAGCGCCCCGGCGATTCCGTAGCCAGCTGGCTTTGCCTCTCTCAGCCATAGCCAAACCAGATATCCGCCGCCAATTTCAGCAAGCCCTGCCGCGAGAAATAAAAGAATGGTAATCAGCATCATGAGCACTCCTCAATTTGCATTTATCTTTCATTATAGAGGAGGAGAGCTTTTAAAGCTTCGGATGATTCTCAAATTCCTTCAAATACGCTTTTCGCTGAACCTCTGTAAATTGGCTGATCCAATTGTTTTGAGCCTCTTCATTCAAATGGGGAAGGATATAGCGTTCAACCGCTTCGAAAAACAGCGGATTCGTGATGATGTTCCAGGTCGGGATTCGAACGATTTTGCCGTCTGTTTTCTCGATGATAATATCCTCAAAAAAGATCCCTTTCAAACTGTATTGATGGCGTCCCATATAAAGCCGCTTCACCTCGGAAAACAGCACGCTGCGCTTTCTCAAGAAGATTTCGCCACTAGGTCCGGTCTTTATGGTGAAAATGACATTTCCACGGCTTGTGAACGCAGGAAAAGCCATAAAGAATGTGATCAATCCATAAATCATCGCCAGTAATCCGCCGCCCAAATAAAGCAGGGCATATTTAGATTCAAACGTGAGGGCTTCAGACACCAGCCAGACTCCCACAATAAAGGCGCCCCCTGTAGCGAGGAACAGCCAAGCCCTTAGAAACATCATGCTTTTTACTTCAATCATGTGCTGCCCCTAAAGCTTCGGATGATTCTCAAATTCCTTCAAATACGCACTGCGTTGGATGTCTGTAAACTGTCCGATCCAATTGCTTTTCGCCTCTTCATTCAGATGTGGAAGGATATAGCGTTCAACCGCTTCGAAAAACAACGGATTCGGAATGATGTTCCAAGTGGGAATGCGAATGGTCTTCTGATCCACGGTTTGGATCAATATATCTTCTTGGAAGATTCCTTTTAGACTAAATTTATGGCGGCTCATCTCAATTTTCTTGATATCAGTAAACGTAACAGACACTTTGTCAGTGAACACTTCTCCATTTTTTCCTGTCTTGATGCGGAAAATGGTATTTCCCCGCGGGGTGAAAGCCGGAAAGAAGATGATAAATAAATATAAACAAAACAAGGTGAACAGAAAGCCAGCAGGAATGGCTAATAGGTAATATTTCGTTTGAAACGTAATACCCATATAAAAGAGCCACAAACATGCTAATCCCATACCGGCAGATCCGACAAAAGCCCATATTCTCAGGAACATTTTGCTTTTGACTTCAATGATTTCTTGGTTTTTCAATGCTTTTCTCCTTTTGTTAATTCAATTCTTATCATTTTGAAATGATTTGATTTACAACATCCTTATGAGCAGGGAGGATAGAAAATTCATTCTGGGTGATGCCTGTGACAAGCCAAGTATGGTGGGCCCCCGGCAGGACGAATGCCATGTCAGCCACTTCAGGAGTGTTATCTTTTCCATATGCCAGACGCATAAGTGTATCCATTTTCCCTTTCCGCAAAGCCAGATCATTTGCAAATCGGGTAACGTCCTCTTGGTGGTCATGTTTTTCAAGGAACTCTTTTAGATATGAAGGGTTGTCTGAAGCGCCCTCCAAGAGTTTTTCAAATTCATTTGATGTCAATGTTACAATCGATTCTCTTTTATCCTCTGTATCTATTATATGTAAAAACTCATCTGTCTTAGCAAGTAACCCTTCACTTGATTCCATTTTTGTAATGCGATGGACTTGTTCATCAAAAAGGAGTTCGTGAGAGTAGGTGCCGAATTTTGATACATGGCATGACACATTCTGTTCGGCACCTTGCCCGTTAAATTTAGAAAGCTTCACTGTATAGTCAGCGTCGTTTAATACATGGATAAACGGACAGTACTCGTCCTTTAACCGATATTGATGGTTCCGATATTCCGCTGCATCCTTGGCTAAGAGTGAGCGGCACGCGGCTTCAAATAAGGCGCCGAGCTGTTCATCTTCTATTTCCGGAAAATAGGCCTGCTTCAAGGCCATTCCCTGTTCAAAAAACCCTTCGCTGTAAAAGCAAAACAAGAGTTCTTCTATGCTAATTGTAAACTGCTTCATTGTTTATTCTCCTATCCAAATGAAAATTTCCCTTTAAGGAAATGGGTTGCGCCGTGTATAAGCGAATCCGCTGTTTTCTTTGCTTTTTCCATTCCTTTTTTCGCGCTGTCTATCCCTTTATGTATCGATTTATTCGCCGCATCTATGCCGTCATTCACTGATTTGACGACTTTGCCGGCTGATTCCAGCCCTTTTTTGGCTGTATCAACAACAGCATGGATCGGTTCTTTCAGCTTTAAGGCTGCTTTTTCAGCAAAACCGGCTGTATATTTGGCGATTTGTTCTCCGACGACTCCGCCAATGTATGAACCTGCTGCCCCAAGAAGGACAGTACCCACAGGTCCTGCAAAGCTTCCGATTGCACCGCCGATGACAGCACCAGCTGTGGCACCGCCGGCAACAAAAATCGTATTATTCACAGCATTCCCGACGGCCTTGGCGTTTTCACGCTTGAGAACTTCCGGTTTATCCTGGTATTTTGCATAATTTTCAGCAATTTTCACGCCTGCTCCGAATGTTTCGGTCGCTCCGGTAATCAGTGTGGCGGTAATGGCATTTCCTTTCGCGAATCTCAAGCCCGTTTTTCCCACATCCTTCAAAGTGGAGCGTACGCCGGCTTCATTAAGAAATCCTTTTGTGTAGCTTCTGACGCTGTTTGAAAAATCCACCGTGTCCTGAGGAAAGTATTTTGTAAACTTTTTATGTACCAAATCTGAAAATGGACGGTTTGTCTTTTTCAACAAATATTTAGGATTCAAAAGCACTCTTGCCGCTTTTTGATAACGTGAGCTGTCAACGGCCCTGGAAATATCCAAGAGCAGTTTTGAGTGCTGGGCTGTATGCAAGCCGCTTGGTTGTTTCACAAATTTCGTAAGCCCTAATCCGTAATATTTTCCCTGCGTCAGCATAAGAGCGGTTAAGCTTGTCATCGTACCGTATTTGTCGTAGGCATTGTAGAGCTTTCGCAAAATATCATCTTGTTCCACAAATTTATCGCCTGTTTTTCTGATGAAAATCTCATTGTCACTCAGCTTAGTGACGAGCGCCTTTCCTGAGCTCCACGCATCGCCCACTCCAGAAAAACAGCTGCTGTAGCGGGGATCGCATTGCAAAATCATCTGCCCCAGCTCCACATGCAGGTCCTTATATTTGTTTTCCATATCAGTTAATTCAGTGACTACATCATTTGCAAGCTGTTCGAGCTTATCCGGATCAACTGCAATGTTTCCTGACACACCGTTCACCTCCCGAGTTTATGTCTTTCCTCTCTTGCTTTACGCTCCAGTTCTTCCATTCTGGCAATTTCAGCTTTTCGTTCTTCTATTTTGACAGCGGCAGCCTTCAGCTCTTGGCTTGTTTCAAGCAGCTCCTGTTCGAATTGATCGTAGGCGGCTTTCGTTTCCTCGAAATCCTGGTCAAACGAATCTCTTGCTTTGCCCTGCCAAGCATCTCCCAATGCAGATAACCGGGATTCAAGCAGCATTTTGGAGCTTCTGACCTCTTCTGCGGCCGCACTATACTTGTTTGCCAGCTCAATGACTTTATATGAGTCCAACTTTTGTCCCCTGCCTTTTCTAAATTCACGCACAATTGGATGTTTTATATAAATGATTATAAATAATTCGGCATGTATCCGAATCGTACAAAAGAACCTTTTCATAAGAATTGGAAGGGCGTATATTCACTTAAAATTCACAGTTGGTGAGACTTTAAGATTACAAAAAAGGTAAAAAAACCAAATCTCTCAGACATAAGGCAAATGAGAAATTTCCCGCTCTATGGGAAAAAACACTAAAGTTGATCAAATGACCTAAGTGCGCCAAACGTGTTACGGGACGAGCTATCTCATGGTATAAATGGAATTGTAAACGTTATCAAGGAGGTCGTCATATGAAGAAAAAATCATTCTCAATCGTAATAGCGGGCGGAGGGAGCACTTTCACTCCAGGGATCGTACTCATGCTCTTGGACCATTTGGAGGAGTTTCCGATCAGAAAGCTGAAGCTGTATGATAATGATAAGGAGAGACAGGATCGAATTGCAGGCGCCTGTGACGTTTTTATCAGAGAAAAAGCGCCGGATATTGAATTTGCAGCGACGACTGACCCGGAAGAAGCTTTTACAGATGTCGATTTTGTTATGGCGCACATCAGAGTAGGGAAATACGCGATGCGCGCGCTTGATGAGCAAATTCCGTTAAAGTACGGAGTTGTCGGCCAGGAGACGTGCGGGCCGGGCGGGATCGCATACGGTATGCGTTCGATCGGCGGTGTGCTTGAAATATTAGATTACATGGAAAAATACTCGCCTGATGCGTGGATGCTCAATTATTCCAATCCGGCGGCAATTGTGGCTGAAGCTACGAGACGCCTTAGACCGAATTCTAAAATTCTCAATATCTGTGATATGCCGGTTGGGATCGAAGACCGGATGGCGCAAATTCTTGGCTTATCCTCAAGAAAAGAAATGAAGGTCCGCTATTACGGATTGAATCATTTCGGCTGGTGGACATCGATTCAGGATCAAGAGGGCAACGATTTAATGCCGAAGCTGAAGGAACATGTATCCCAATACGGTTATATTCCGAAAACAGAGGCTGAAGCTGTGGAGGCAAGCTGGAATGACACGTTCGCCAAAGCGCGTGACGTGCAGGCTGCAGATCCTGACACACTGCCGAATACGTATTTGCAATATTATTTGTTCCCAGATGATATGGTGAAAAAATCAAATCCGAATCATACGCGGGCGAATGAAGTCATGGAAGGGCGCGAAGCTTTTATTTTCAGCCAATGTGACATGATCACACGTGAACAGTCCTCGGAAAACAGCGAAATTAAAATCGATGACCACGCATCGTATATCGTTGATCTTGCCCGGGCGATTGCCTACAACACAGGTGAAAGAATGCTGTTGATTGTTGAAAATAACGGTGCAATTGCGAACTTTGACCCGACTGCGATGGTTGAGGTGCCATGCATCGTCGGCTCAAATGGACCTGAACCGATTACCGTTGGCACCATTCCGCAATTCCAGAAAGGGCTCATGGAGCAGCAGGTATCCGTTGAGAAGCTGACTGTTGAAGCGTGGGCAGAGAAATCGTTCCAAAAGCTGTGGCAGGCGCTGATCCTGTCAAAAACAGTGCCGAACGCGCGTGTGGCAAGACTCATTCTTGAGGATTTAGTGGAGGCCAACAAAGACTTCTGGCCTGAGCTTGATCAAAGCCCAACCCGCATATCATAAATGAAATTCCCCCATTTTCGAATCTGTAATTGTATATAATAGAAAGAAAATGGGGGGATCTGATATGCAGCTCGAAGAACTGATCAATCAGCACTACAGCAAATTGAATGACAACGATTTTCATATTTTAAAATATATATTGAATCATAAGCACACATGCTATCACCTTGGAATCGACGCGCTGGCCAAAGCTTGCAGTGTATCGCGTTCCTCAATTTTACGGCTTGCCCAAAAGCTCGGTTTCAGCGGTTACAGTGAATTTCGCGTCTTTTTAAAGTGGGAAGATCAGCCGGAAGAAGGCGAGAGTATGAGTTTTGAAAAGCTGCTTGATGATATTGAAGCAAATTTGAAGTTTTTACGGACAAAGGACATGACGGACATGTGCCAGCTGATTGATGCAGCTGACCGCATTTTCGTCTACGGTTCTGGAAATGCGCAAAAGATATGCGCCCGCGACCTGCAAAGAATGTTTATTCCGCGCCATCGCTATCTTATTTTGATTGAAGACACAAATGAATTTAATTTGATGCGCGATGATTTTAAAGTGAACGATCTGTTTATCATCATTTCTCTTTCCGGAGAAACACCGGAGCTGATTCCTCAGGCAAGAATGCTTTCTGCAAAGGGTATTCCCTTTATTTCCATTACGAATTTAAAAAACAATGTCCTCGCCCAGCTGACTCCGCATAATCTTTATGCGACAAGCAAACCTGTGACATTAAGCGATAGAACGGAAATTGTCGCTTTTGCACCGTTTTTTCTCGTTGGCGAAGCATTGTTCCGCGCATATGTTGATTACAAAGAGGCAGAAAAAAATGACAATGAGTAGCAGGGGGTTCTGGTATGATGCAAAAAATTCAGCGCTTTGGAAGCGCGATGTTTGTGCCTGTTTTATTATTCGCGTTCGCCGGCATTATCGTCGGTATCAGCACGCTCTTTAAAAATAAAACCCTCATGGGACCGCTCGCCGATCCTGACGGTTTTTGGTATCAGTGCTGGTATATCATTGAGCAGGGCGGCTGGACTGTTTTTAACCAAATGCCGCTCTTATTCGCCATTGGCATCCCGGTTGCTTTGGCGAAGAAAGCTCAGGCACGCGCCTGTTTGGAAGCGCTTACTGTCTACCTGACATTCAACTATTTTGTCAGCGCGATATTGACGGTATGGGGAGGAGCATTTGGCGTCGACATGAATCAAGAGGTCGGCGGAACGAGCGGGTTAACGATGATTGCGGGCATAAAAACGCTCGATACCAACATCATCGGAGCCATCTTTATTTCTTCGATTGTCGTCTTTTTGCATAATCGCTATTTTGATAAAAAACTGCCCGATTTTCTCGGCATCTTTCAAGGCTCAACATATATCGTGATGATTTCCTTCTTTATTATGATCCCAATTGCGTTGGCTGTGTCTTATATTTGGCCGATGGTTCAATCGGGAATCGGCTCGCTTCAAAGCTTCCTGGTTGCTTCTGGGGCGGTGGGCGTTTGGATATACACGTTTTTGGAACGGATTTTAATTCCGACCGGCCTTCATCACTTTATTTACACGCCGTTTATTTATGGCCCGGCTGTAGCGGAAGGCGGGATCGTCACGTATTGGGCACAGCATCTCGGCGAATATTCGCAAAGCGCCAAACCGCTGAAGGAGCTCTTTCCGCAAGGCGGATTCGCGCTTCACGGCAACTCGAAAATCTTCGGTATTCCGGGTATCGCCCTGGCTTTTTATGTGACAGCCAAAAAGGAAAAGAAAAAACTCGTCGCAGGGCTGCTGATTCCTGTCACACTGACAGCGATTGTCGCCGGTATTACAGAGCCGATTGAGTTTACGTTCTTATTCATTTCACCTTTCTTATTTGCGGTTCACGCCGTGCTTGCCGCCACAATGTCGACAGTTATGTATATGGCCGGCGTCGTCGGAAATATGGGAGGCGGACTGATTGAGGCGGTAACCTTGAACTGGATTCCGCTCTTTGGCAGCCACGGTATGACATATGTGTATCAAATTTTGATCGGGCTCTCGTTTACAGCAATTTATTTTTTCGTCTTCAGATTTTTAATCCTCAAATTCAATATCGCTACACCAGGACGGGAAAAGGATGAACAGCAGGAAACAAAGCTATATTCGAAAAAGGAATACAGAGAACGAAAAAACAAGGATGAAACGGCCTCCGCTGCTGAAACGGCTGATGACACCGCTTTTCTGTATATTGAAGCGCTGGGCGGAAAAGACAACATCACTGAAGTCACAAACTGCGCCACCCGCCTCAGAGTCAGTGTCAAGGATGAAACAAAGGTTGAACCCGACAGCGTATTCCGCGCGCTTGGCGCACACGGCGTTGTCAGGAACGGGAAGGCGTTTCAGGTAATTATCGGATTAAGCGTGCCGCAGATGCGGGAGCGTGTGGAAAAAATATTGAATCAATAAAGACTGCCCTCCTTTTCGGGAGGGTTTTCGTTTGCCGTCAAAAAGACCGCCATAGTAAAGTAAAGAAAGAGACAATCGAGTAAAAAGGGGTTTGGAGGCTTTTACATGCAAAAGGCTTTGTCGTTTTTAAAACCATATTCATTGCTGGCGGGAATTGCTCTGATTCTTATGCTGACGGAGCTTGCAGTTGAACTGATGCAGCCTTTATTGATTGCAAAAATCATCGACGATGGGATATTGAAGCAAGATCTGCGGCATGTATGGATATGGGGCACGGTCATGATCGGGCTGACCGTGTTATCCTTTGCGGCGGGGATGCTGAATTCCTTTTATGCCGCCCATGTCAGCCAAAGCTTTTCCTATGATACGAGAAAAGGGCTTTTTCAAAAAATCCAGTCCTTCTCCTATTCCACATTTGGACAGTTTTCGTCCTCTTCTTATATTACAAGGCTGACAAACGACGTCACACAGGTTCAAAATATGATTTTTATGAGTTTGCGGTTTATGCTGCGGGCTCCCTTAATGATTGCAGGCGGCATTGTGCTGTCGCTTGCCGTTAATGTGAAACTCGGGTTTTTTCTGCTTGTGACCATTCCGATCCTGATCTTGTTTTTGCTATGGGTATTAAGGAAAGGCGGGGCACTGTTCCGCTCAGTGCAGAAAAGGCTGGATCAAGTGAACACCATCATGCAGGAAAATTTAATTGCAATCAAGCTGATCAAAGCGCTGCTTCGCGGCAGCCACGAAGTCAAACGATTTATCAAAGCCAACACAAGGCTGATGGAAAAAACGGTTTCGGCCTTTCAGCTTGTGGAATTCACGATGCCTGTACTGATGCTGCTGATGAATCTCTGCATCCTTTTGATTTTGTGGGCGGGGTCCTACAGTATTACGAGCGGAAGCACTCAGGTTGGCGATGTTGTTGCGATAATTAACTACGCAACACGAATTACAGGCGCGCTTTCGATGTTTCCGTTTTTGATTATGATTTTCACCCGGGCGAAGGCTTCAGGGGATAGAATCGGTGAGGTGCTTGAAACAGAAGGCGACGAGCGGGAGGAAGGCACCATATCTGATCGTTTGTCAGGACGGATTGAGTTTCAGCATGTATCCTTTCGCTATCCTGAAATGGACAGAGAAGCGCTCAGGAATGTCTCATTTTCCGCAAAGCCAAGAGAAACGATCGCGATTCTCGGTGCGACGGGCTCGGGCAAGTCCACGCTTTTTCAGCTCATTCCGCGGCTTTATCAGCCGGATTCAGGCCGCATTTACATAGATGAAAAGCCGGTTCAAGATATTCCGGCTGAAGGGCTGCGCAGGCAAATTGGATATGTACCGCAGGAAGTCCTCTTGTTTTCCGGCACAATCAAAGAAAACATCGCTTGGGGCAAAGAAAATGCTTCACTAGATGAAATAATGGATGCGGCAAAACTTGCGCAAATTCATGAAACGATTTTAAAGCTCCCAAATGGATATGACACTGTTTTGGGGCAAAGAGGCGTCAACCTGTCCGGCGGCCAAAAGCAGCGGATTTCCATTGCGCGGGCGCTGATTCGAAAACCGGCTATCCTTCTATTAGATGACAGCACAAGCGCGCTTGATCTGCAAACGGAGGCGAAGCTGCTTGAAGCAATCAGCACATACCATTGCACAACTTTGATCATTACACAAAAAATAACCACGGCGATGAAAGCTGATCAGATTTTGCTGCTTGAGGACGGCGAACTGATTGAAAAAGGCACTCACAGTGAGCTGCTTTCTGAATCTCAGTTATACAAGCGCATTTACGAGTCACAATTCGGAAGGGAGGGGAGCGAGTCATGCTAAAAGACATCCGCAAGCCTTTCCAATATCCCAAACTGCCAATTGACAAAAAAGAAGGCGCGAAAAAGCGGGCGAAAGCAAAGGATACAAAGGGCACACTGAGACGAATCTGGTCTTACTTGGCTGAAAGAAAAGGACTGCTCATACTTGTCATGCTAATGGTTGTCATCAGCGCCATATTCGGACTCCTTGGTCCCTTTGTGATCGGAAAGGCCATCGACCATTTTATCGTCGGGAAAACGGTCAGCGGCTTGATTCCTGTTTTGCTTCTTCTGCTCGCTATCTATATCATTCAGTCCCTGTCGCTTTGGTTTCAAAACTATTGGATGATTACGATCTCGCAGGGCACGGTTTTCAGAATGAGAAGCGAATTGTTCACCCATCTGCATGAGCTGCCGATTCCATTTTTTGATAAACAGCGGCACGGCGAGCTGATGAGCCGGGTGACGAATGACATCGAAAATGTCAGTTCTACCTTAAACACGTCAGTCATTCAAATTTTGTCAAGTGTGATCACCTTTGTCGGGACGATTGCGGTGATGCTGTACATGAGCCCGCTCCTTACTTTGATTACGCTGACCATTATTCCGGTGATGGCAGCGAGCCTGAAATGGATCACCAACCGAACGGGAAAGCTGTTTAAAGAACAGCAGAAAAACCTTGGTGATCTGAATGGGTATATTGAGGAATCTGTTTCAGGCGCAAAGGTCATCAAAGCATATTCACGTGAGAAGCAGATTACTGCTGAATTCCTCGAAAAAAACGCTGCACTCAAGACGTCGGGCTTTTGGGCGCAGACGATTTCCGGGTTTATTCCGAAGGTCATGAACTCTTTGAATAACTTAAGCTTTACAATGATTGCGGCAATCGGCGGTTTGTTTGCGCTGAAAGGCTGGATCTCGATCGGCTCCATCGTTGTCTTTGCCGAGTATTCAAGACAATTTACACGCCCTTTAAACGATCTGGCCAACCAGTTTAATACGATGCTGTCCGCAATCGCCGGCGCTGAACGGGTGTTTGACGTGCTTGATGAAAAAGAAGAGCGCGAGGATGAAAAGAACGCCGTGCATCAGCCCATCCAAACAGGCAGCATTGAATTCCGGGATGTGTCCTTCGGTTACGATAAAGGGCAGCAGACACTGAAGCATTTACAGTTTACCGTGCCTGCGGGGCAGTCCATCGCGTTTGTAGGACCGACGGGGGCGGGGAAGACAACCGTCACTAACCTTCTCGCCCGTTTTTACGAGCCTAACGATGGAAAAATTTTAATCGATGGTACAGATATTAAAACCCTTACTAGAGCAAGCCTAAGAAAAAACATGGGGTTTGTTCTTCAGGATTCTTTCTTATTTCAGGGAACGATCAGAGAAAACATTCGCTACGGCAGGCTTGATGCTTCTGATCAGGAAGTCGAAGCCGCTGCAAAAACAGCGAATGCCCATAGTTTTATTGAAAGGCTGCCAAAAGGGTATGACACCGTACTGACGCAAAACGGTTCGGGCATCAGTCAAGGGCAGAAGCAGTTGATTTCTATAGCGAGGGCGGTGCTTGCCGATCCGGTTCTTCTCATTTTGGATGAAGCGACAAGCAACATTGATACCGTTACAGAAGTCAACATTCAAGAAGCGCTCGCCCGTTTAATGGAAGGAAGAACAAGCGTCATCATTGCCCACAGGCTGAACACCATTCAAAGAGCGGACCAGATTGTGGTGCTAAAAAACGGTGAAATGATTGAAAAAGGCAGCCATGACGAGCTGATTCGGCAAAAAGGATTTTACAGTGACTTATATGAAAGCCAATTTGAGAAATAGACCTTTGTCCTGCACAGAGGTCTTTTTTTGTTACAGTTTTATAGTACTTTTATTTCATTTTCGTAAAATGTAACAAAATTACTTGACGTAAACAAGTTATGTATATATACTAGCTTACATTAAGTAAGTGATAACATTTATCAAGGAGGATAAAATGAATAAATCATTTGAAATTGGCACATTACTTTTAAGAGTTATTACAGGTATTATCTTTTTTGTTCACGGTTTATCAAAGTTTCAGGGAATGGAGGGCACCATCCAATTTTTCGGCAGCATAGGCCTTCCAAGCTTTATGGCGTATGTCATCGCAGCGATTGAACTGATTGGCGGAGTGCTTGTCTTCTTCGGATTGGCTACACGTATTGTCGGTGTACTGTTCGCTCTTACACTGATCGGCGCCATCATCACTGTTAAGCTGAAAGCGCCATTCATGGGCAATGCAGAATTTGATTACCTTCTGCTTTTGACATCCATTCACCTGGCGCTTACTGGAAGTCGATTCCTGGCGCTGGACCCATTTGTGTTTAAAGGAAAAAAGAACGGAAACGTTTCAGCATAAGAAAAGAGGCATGCAGCATGACCAGCATTCATGAGGATACACACATTGGCTATGCCAAACTCACAATTCGCAGTCTGGAGCGTTCGCTTCAGTTCTACTGTAACGTCATCGGTTTTCAAGTCTTAAAAAAGACGGACCGCCAAGCGGAATTAACGGCTGACGGGAAACGCGTACTGCTTATTCTTGAAGAAAATCCGAGCGCTGTCGTCTTGCCTGAACGGTCTGTGACAGGCCTTTATCACTTTGCGATTCTTCTTCCGGACAGGAAAGAACTTGGGATCGCGCTCGCCCGCCTGATTGAACACGGCATTGCTATCGGACATGGAGACCATGCTGTCAGCGAAGCGCTCTACCTGTCTGATCCTGACGGAAACGGCATTGAAATGTACGCTGACCGCCCCCGCAGCACGTGGCAGCGTGATCGGGAAGGAAACTACGTCATGACGACAACCGCTGTTGACATTGAGGGCCTTCTGGAAGAGGCAGGAGATGAGCGGAAAACATCGCTTCCGAACGATACAATCATCGGACACATTCATCTGCATGTCAGTGATTTGAAAGAAGCAAAGGCGTTTTATACAGATGTACTGGGCTTTGACATTGTCGGAAACTATGCGGGCATGTCCGCCCTCTTCGTTTCAGCCGGGGGGTACCACCATCATATCGGCTTAAACATTTGGGCGGGAAGAAATGCGCCGCCTAAACCGACAAATGCCAGCGGACTAGATTATTATACTGTTGTCCTGCCCCACCAAGAGGAGCTGGATTTGGTGGCAAACCGAGTCAAACATGCCGGGTATTCGATTGAAGAGACGGAAAACAGCTTTCGTGTGAAAGACCCTGTTTCCGGCGCCTATATTACATTTGTGATTTAACTGCAATCCCCTTGCCGAAATAACGGCAGGGGGATTTTTTATTTTTGTCCGCCTTGTTATGATGAGAGAACCAACTTGTTAGGAGGCGTTTACATGGAACTCAACCACCTTGTGACGGGCAAAATAGCATTAAATCAATATGTGCATCGCTTAGAGCAAAAGGATGTTTCATTTTACGTCCACTACTGGGGAGCGATGACGAACCACTATAACACACTGCTTCATAAGCATTCCTTTTATGAAATTTGTTACGTGGTAAGAGGTGAAGGATATTACCTTGAAGGCGATCGTACATATCCGCTTCGTGAACAGACGATTTTTTTGTCAAAGCCGGAGCATTTGCACCAAATCAAAAGTGAAACAGGGCTGTTCCTTTTTTACGTCGCTTTCGAGCTGAGCGAGGATCAGTCAAGCGCCGAATGGATCAAAGTGATGGAAGAAGTGAAACAAAGCCCCTTTATCACAATGCAATTGAAAGATGGCGAACCGCCGGGCCTGCTTTGGAAAACGTTAATGCTGCAAGCAGCGCAACCTGTCAATGCTTTTGACAAAGAGATCCTATCTCATTTGTCGCATGCATTGATCCTGTCATTAATCCAAACCTTTCTCCCGTACGCCCAACGCCCGAAACAAAAGCAGCCCATTCACACATCTTCTGCTTTGCTGACAGAGGTGAAACTGCACATAAAAGACAATCTGTCACAGCCGTTAAAGCTGACGGATGTCGCTAGCCACTTTCATATCTCAGGGAGGCATTTATCACGTTTATTTGCAGCAGAACTGGGCGTCAGCTACTCAGAATTTGTCCAAAATGAAAAAATAAACAAAGCTGCCGAACTGCTGAAATCAACGAATTTGTCGATTAAAGAAATAGCGGAAGAAATCGGTTTCTCAGTACATTATTTCACTCGCGTCTTTTCCGCTAAAATCGGCAGCTCTCCAGGGCTTTTCCGCTCCCTTTATAAAGACTCAAAAATGACCGCATTTCAAATCAATAAACCTTTTCAAAAAATCGAACAGGCCAAGCCGCACGAATAAGATGTCCTGAAATGACAAAACAATGTCTTCATATGATAAAGACGCGAGAAATCTCGTTGTCTTATAATCTTTTTAGAAAGCGGTTACAACAAGGGGTATTGCTGAAGGAGGGATGCATTGGCTTATGCTTGGTGTCGGGTGCTCTGCCATTCTTGAAAGAAGGGGAAGAAAGCCGTGAGTACAAAAAAGAAAGAGGCTGTAATAGGAAAAGAAAGCTTAGCTCATAAAGGGCTTTTACGAACGATTACATTGGTATCTACATTCGGCGGCCTGTTGTTCGGTTATGATACGGGTGTCATTAATGGGGCACTTCCTTTTATGGCAACTGCAGGTCAGCTGAATCTTACACCTGTTACAGAAGGACTGGTTGCGAGTTCCCTGCTTCTCGGGGCAGCCTTCGGGGCGATGTTTGGAGGACGTCTGTCCGATCGGCACGGCCGCCGAAAAACGATCCTTTATTTAGCCTTACTCTTCATCGCAGCCACACTTGGCTGTACCTTTTCACCAAACGCGTCCGTGATGATTGCCTTTCGTTTTCTGCTTGGACTGGCGGTTGGCTGCGCTTCTGTAACGGTTCCAACCTTTTTAGCGGAAATTTCGCCGGCAGAACGCAGGGGACGAATCGTGACACAAAATGAACTGATGATCGTAATTGGCCAGCTTCTGGCATACACCTTTAACGCCATTATTGGCAGCACAATGGGGGAGAGCGCAAATGTATGGCGGTATATGCTGGTCATCGCGACACTTCCGGCTGTTGTGTTATGGTTCGGAATGCTCATCGTGCCTGAAAGCCCGCGCTGGCTGGCAGCTAAAGGCAGAATGGGTGACGCCCTGCGGGTGCTTCGGCAAATCCGTGAAGACAGTCAGGCACAGCAGGAAATAAAAGAAATCAAACATGCGATTGAGGGCACAGCAAAAAAGGCCGGCTTTCATGATTTTCAAGAGCCGTGGATAAGGCGCATTCTATTCATTGGGATTGGAATCGCCATCGTACAGCAAATTACCGGTGTCAATTCGATTATGTACTATGGGACAGAAATTCTGAGAGAAGCCGGTTTTCAAACAGAAGCTGCATTAATCGGCAATATTGCAAACGGTGTTATTTCAGTTATTGCGGTCATTTTTGGGATATGGCTTCTCGGCAAAGTCCGTCGCCGGCCCATGCTGATCATCGGACAGATTGGCACGATGACAGCCCTTCTGCTGATCGGGATTTTATCCATTGTCCTTGAAGGAACACCCGCCCTGCCGTATGTTGTGCTGAGTTTGACCATTTTGTTTCTTGCGTTTCAGCAGACTGCCATTTCTACGGTGACGTGGCTGATGCTCTCGGAAATCTTTCCTATGCATGTGCGGGGGCTTGGCATGGGGATCAGCACCTTCTGCTTGTGGACAGCTAACTTTCTCATTGGATTCACCTTTCCCATTTTGCTCAATCATATTGGGATGTCGGCGACATTTTTTATCTTTGTCGCTATGAATATCCTAGCGATTCTATTTGTGAAAAAATATGTGCCTGAGACAAAAGGGCGGTCACTTGAACAGCTTGAGCATTCCTTTCGCCAGTATGGCCGCCGCGCTGATCAGGAAATCCAAAATCAAACAACTCACTTATCGTAACCTGAGATACCAGGAGGAATCTATCAATGAAACTATCTTATGTAACAGACAGCCTAGGGCATTTGCCTTTTGAAGACATGCTCAATTTTGCCGCAAAGCTTGGGATCGATACACTTGAAATGACAACCGGGGGCTGGTCGCCGGCACCTCACTTGAATCTTGATGAATTGCTGCAAAGCAGCGAAAAAAGAAAAGAATTTTCACAAGCGCTGGAAAAGCGGAACATGACACTTTGCGCATTAAACTGCTCGGGGAACCCTTTAGATCCGGGTGAATTGGGCAAATCGCACAGAGACATAACTGACAAAACGATGGAGCTGGCTGGATTATTAGGCGTCAAAAAAGTGATCATGATGAGCGGTTTGCCAGCCGGCGGCCCGGACGACAAAGTGCCGAACTGGATCACATACACAGTAAGCTGGCCTCCCGTTTTAAAAGATATCCTCAACTATCAATGGGAAGACGTTGCGATCCCATATTGGAAGAAGCTTGTCAAAAAAGCGGAGGCCTGCGGCGTGGGGAAAATAGCGCTTGAGAACTTCAGCTCTCAATTAGTCTATAATCCTGAGACTCTCTTTCGGCTCAGAAATGCAGTCGGCCCGATGGTCGGTTTGAATCTTGACCCGAGCCATTTGTTATGGATGGGCGCAGACCCGATCATCGCAGCAAGGGAGCTCGGCTCAGCCATTCACCATGTCCATGGGAAAGATGTCAGAATTGAAAGATATTTATCGGCGGTCAACGGACTTTTAGAAACAAAAGAAGTGACAGATCCTGCAAACCGGGCGTGGAATTACGTAGCTGTCGGCTGTGGACAGGATTTACAGTGGTGGAAGGAATTTTTTTCAGTTGTAAAAATGATGGGATATGAAGGTGAGGTTTCTTTAGAAATGGAGGATCTGACGATGTCACCTGAAGCGGGCATCCGTACTTCTGTAGAAGCTTTAAAACAAACCATCAGCCAATAGGAGGTTTTCATGATGCTAAATGGAGAAAGAATCATCTCTAAGCCGCTTCGCTGGGCAATGGTAGGCGGCGGGCGGCTCAGCCAGGTTGGATATAAACATCGTATTGGAGCGCTGAGAGACAATACTGCTTTTCAATTAACTGCTGGCGCTTTTGATATCGATGCCGAAAGAGGAAAAGATTTCGGGGTGAACCTTGGAGTGGATGCGGAACGCTGTTATCCCAACTATCAAACCATGTTTGCCGAGGAAGCGAAAAGACAGGATGGCATAGAGGTAGTATCGATTGCCACTCCGAACGGCACTCATTATGAGATTTGTAAGGCGGCGCTTGAAGCAGGAGTGCATGTCATCTGTGAAAAACCGCTGTTCTTCACTTCAGCAGAGGGGCAGGAAATCAAAGCGCTCGCAGAGAAAAAAGGGAAAATTGTCGGCGTGACGTACGGTTTTTCAGGCAATCAAATGCTTCTTCAAATGCGTGCGATGATTGAACAAGGAATGATCGGCGATATTCGCGTGGTTGACTTGCAGTACACACACGGTTTTTGTGCAACAGATGAAGGTGAAAAGATAAGCGCTGCACAGAAATGGCGTGTCGACCCTGCGATCGCCGGGCCAAGCTTTGTGCTGGGCGATTTATCTACCCACACGTATTATATGTCACAGCTTATTATGCCAAAGATGAAAATTAAGGAGCTGCTGTGTGACCGACAGAGCTTCGTCGGCAGCCGCGCACCGCTAGAGGATAATGCCCATGTGCTGATGCATTATGAAAATGGAGCGGTCGGAACGATGTGGACATCGTCAATCAATGCCGGATGTATGGATGGCCATAGAATCCGGATTGTCGGCTCAAAGGCAAGCATTGAGTGGTGGGACAGCAAGCCAAATGAACTGACGTATGAAGTGCAGGGAGAGCCGGGCCAGACACTCGTTCGCGGCATGCCGTATTTAGATGATGTTTGCAACGCCGATGAACGACTGGGCGCCTTACACAGCGAAGGGCTGTCCGAAGCATGGGCCAATATTTATCTTAAATTTGCCATTGCGATAGACGCCAAAAACCGTGAAGATGAAGAAATCTTGAACAACTTGGTTTATCCTGACATTGATGCAGGGATCGAGGGCATTCGCTGGATTGAGAACTGCGTGCGCTCGGCAAACCAAGGGTCAGTTTGGGTTGAATTTAAATAAATGAGGGAATGCGCCGCATATGACATAAAGTTCATATGCGGTTTTTATTTTCCAGAAACTCCTGTCAAAAATGCCCTGAGGCAGGTATGATAAGAAGGGAATTGGGTATCGGGAGTGATGAGCGTGAAAGCTCTTTTTTTTACGAGAATGTTCACCTTGATGGTGAGCTGTTTAATGTATCTGTCCATTGTGAAAGAGGATAACTGGTTTGGATATGTATTTATAGCAGCAGGTGCTGCCATGTATGCAGCCAATCATGTTTTGCTGACAAAAGAGACAAATGCCATCTGGTTCTGCCTGATTGATATTGCAATCGGCTTTTCGTTCGGATTTATCTTTCCCGGCACAGGTTTGTTCATTATTATGCTTTGTCCGGTTGCGGTCGCCTTTTTTCTGCGGGGGTTTCCTAAAAGAACAGCATGGTCTGTCTTATGTCTTTCCTCTATTTTATTTTTGACCGTCCTCATCCGTACATATGCGATGTTCGGCAATGAATTTGTCATTGATCATTTGACTAGCATGACATTCGTTGTCTTCTGCGGTGTCGTGGGCAAATTAATCCGCAAGCTGTTGGATGCGCAGGATACGGCAAAACAGCAGTTTCAGGAACTGACGGAGTCCCATCTGGCGCTGTCTGCTGCACATCAGGAGCTCCATTTATATGCGAAGCAGGTTGAAGAGCTGACTGCCATTTACGAGCGGAACAGAATGGCGCGTGAAATCCATGATACAGTGGGGCATAAAATGACGGCCCTTCTCGTCCAGCTGCAGCTTTTGCGTGAATGGCAAAAAAGAGACAGCCAAAAAGCGGATGAGACAGTAGGTGTCTGTGAAACACTTGCCCGTGAAGCGCTTGATGATGTCCGCTTATCAGTACGCACTCTGCAAACTGAAAACGATCCTTCGCTAATCGAATCGCTGAAACAGCTGACAGAGGACTTTTGCAAAAATGCAGGAGTCACAACAGAATTTGCGGTCAGCGGTGATCCTGCAATCATCCCGCTGTCTCTCCATCCGACCCTGATCAGAACGGTGCAGGAAGCACTGACCAATGCCAAACGGCACGGCGGCGCCGCAGCCTGTTCGATACAGCTTGCCTGCACAACGGACAGCATCAGCCTTGTCATTAAGGATGACGGCAAAGGCAATCCTGAGGCAGCACTTGGTTTTGGTCTCTTGAATATGAAAAAGCGGGCAGCGGAGCATGGCGGAATGATCCGCTTTGAAAGCGAACGGGATCAAGGATTTACTGTAAATGCAGAATTTTCACTTGCCAATAAAAAATGGAGCTTCGGGCCCGTGCAGCAAAAGGAGAGTTTATCATGATTAAGATCATCATTACCGACGATCAGGATATCGTCAGAGAAGGGCTGGCATCCCTGCTCCAGCTCCGAGAAGAGCTCGATGTGATCGCAACGGCGCGAAACGGACAGGAAGCCTTCGAAAAGGCGAAAGAGCTGGAGCCGGATATCGTGTTAATGGACATCCGCATGCCGGTTTCCAACGGGGTGGAGGGAACAAAATTAATCACAAGCTCGCTGCCAAGCGTAAAGGTTTTGATGCTGACAACCTTTAAGGATTCAGCGCTGATTGCTGAAGCGCTTGAAGAGGGAGCAAGCGGGTATCTGCTGAAGGATATGTCTGCAGATACGATTGTAAAAGCAGTGATGACTGTTCATTCTGGCGGAATGGTGCTTCCGCCGGAATTGACTGCCCAAATGCTGAATGAATGGAAGCGTGAAAAACAGCTGAAAGGAATAAATGAGATAGAAAAACCTAACGAGCTGCTCGACCTGACCGAGCGCGAAATCGAAGTTCTGGCTGAGCTGGGATACGGGCTGAATAACAAAGAAATTGCCGAAAAGCTTTACATTACAGAAGGCACAGTCAAAAACCACGTTTCAAATATTATCAGCAAGCTGGCTGTCAGGGACAGAACCCAAGCCGCCATTTACTCGGTCAGATATGGTGTATCTGTCTTTTGACATATGACGTTTTGCATATACGCTTCTCTGAAAAGGCCTTTTACAGGCCTTTTTTTCATGCCCTATGTTCTATCTGCCGCTACATGCCGCACGCCTTTCTTTCTTCTACAATGGCAATGGATCAAAAAAAGGAGTGAGACGACGTGCTGCAAGCAGAAAACATCAAAAAGGCATACGGAAAAAAAACAATCGTGAAAGGCATTTCTTTTTCCCTCAAAAAGGGGGAGTCGTTCGGTCTGCTCGGGCCTAACGGTGCGGGGAAATCCACAACCATCTCGATGATTTCCGGCCTTGTGCCGCATGACAGCGGGAACATCACGGTGGGCGGCTATGTTATCGGAAAAGAAACGGCCAAAGCGAAACAAAAAATCGGCATTGTTCCGCAGGAAATTGCATTATATCCGACGCTGACGGCTCATGAGAATCTTATGTTTTGGGGGAAAATGTACGGACTTACGCACGGTGAGGCCAAAAAAAGAGCGGCTGAGGTCCTTGAATATGTCGGTCTGACTGAGCGGGCTAAAGATAAGATTGAAACATTTTCCGGGGGGATGAAACGAAGAATCAACATCGGTGCGGCTTTAATGCATAAGCCCGAGCTGCTGATTATGGATGAACCGACTGTCGGTATTGACCCTCAATCGAGAAATCACATTTTAGAAACGGTCAAACAGCTCAACGAAACGGGCATGACGGTGATCTATACGAGTCATTACATGGAAGAAGTTGAGTTTTTATGCGACCGGATCGGGATAATTGATCAGGGGGAAATGATTGCGATTGGCACAAAAACTGATTTGTGCAGCCGCCTTGGGGGCGATACCATCATTCAGCTCACGGTCAGCGGGATCAATGAAGCGTTTCTTGTGGCGATCCGATCTCTGGCCCATGTGAATGATGTAACAGTACATGAATTAGAGCTCAAAATTGACATTTCTGCGGCTCATCATGAGAAAGTCGTCACAAGCCTGCTTGCTGAAGCCACTGCTCATCATATAAACCTGCTGTCTCTTCAGGTGCAGGAACCGAATCTGGAGCGCCTGTTTCTGAATCTGACCGGCCGCACGTTGCGGGATTGAGGAGGGACGGCAATGAAAAAAAGCATATGGATCGCATGGAAAGATGTGAAAATCAGAATCACGGACAGAAAAGGGTTTATGATGCTTATCCTAATGCCGCTCATCCTAACCTGTATTTTAGGCGCAGCGCTCGGATCAGTTGTTGACGGAGGCAGCCGGATTGATGATATCAAAGTCGGCTACATTCAATCAGACCAGTCAGATACAGCAAACATGTTTACAAAAGATGTTCTCAAAAAAATGAAGTCGATAAAGGTCACAAAAGTCGGCAGCAAAGACAAGATGAAAAAACTGATTGATGAAAAGAAAATCGATGTAGGCATCGTTATCCCGAACCATTGGGAAGCCGGCAAAACCTCAGCTGTTGTTAATGCCGCTCCTGATCAAACATTGAAAAGTTCCATCATTGAAACAGCTGCAAGCTCATTTATAGAGCAATATAAAGCGGTAAAGGAAGCCGCGTCAGGCTCAATGGACTACATCAGTAAAACGGAAGCTGTAAAGCAAGGAAAACTTGACCCTGCACAGTTTGCAGAAAAGCTGGCAAAGACGCTAGAAAAAGAAACAGGTGACAAGCTTACTATTGCGGAAAAATCTGTCGGCAGCAAAGCCGTTACCAGTTTTCAATACTATTCGGCGGCAATGCTTTGCATGTTTATGCTGTTTCATATCACAGTCGGGGCGAAATCATTTTTACAGGAAAAGGATACGGAGACGCTTGCCAGAATGCTGATGACGCCTGCGCAAAAATCCGTCATTCTCTTCGGAAAATGGCTTGGGACGTATCTGTTTGCCATCATACAATTTTTCATATTTCTGATCGTCACAATCAACGTATTTGGTGTGGACTGGGGCGGTAATCTGCTGTTAGTGAGTGTACTCGGGCTTTCTTACGCCGCAGCTGTATCTGGTATTTCAATGCTGCTTGCGTCGTGCATCAGCGATATGAAAACTGCAGATGCGATAGGCGGCTTCGGCATTCAATTGCTTGCGGTTCTCGGCGGGTCCATGCTGCCGCTGTACCAATTTCCGGACGTCTTGCAGTCTGTATCCAAAGCGGTGCCAAATCGCTGGGCGCTTGACGGCTTTCTTTCTTTAATGGAAGGGGGAGGCTGGGCTGACCTTCAAAAGCCTGTGCTTCTTTTTGCGGCGATCGGCTTTTGTTCACTTGTAATTGGTATCAGACGGCTTCATACAAGATAAGGAGGTACAAAAGGTGAAAAAAATTCTAGCCATTTGCGGCATTGAGCTTTCTCTCATTTTTAAGAAGCCACAGAACTATTTGATCATGTTTGCTGCCCCGCTTTTGCTTACCTTTGTATTTGGGAGTATGCTCAGCGGCAATGATGATAAGGTGCGGCTTGCAATCGTTGATCAGGACGATACGATTCTCTCACAGCATTATATTCGGCAGCTGAAGGCACACGATGATATGTATGTATTCGAAAACATGTCTGAAAGCAAAGCGTCAGAAAAGCTGAAACAAAAGAAAATTGCCGGGATCATCGTCATTTCCCGCTCGTTCCAGACACAGCTGGAAAAAGGCAAACATCCTGAGCTGATTTTCCGTCACGGCCCTGAGCTGTCGGAAGCGCCGATGGTCAAACAATATGCAGAAAGCGCATTGGCAACGCTCAATATTCAGGTGACCGCGGCAAAAACGGCATCTCAGACAGCGGGAGAGAACTGGAAGGCGGCGTATAAAACGGTTTTCGCCAAAAAACATGAAGATATAGTTCCGGCTGTAACACGACAGACGCTCAGTGATAAAAAAGAGGGTGCGGAAGCAAGTGACACAGCCTCCAGAGCAGCAGGGTTTTCCATCCTGTTTGTCATGCTGACCATGATGGGAGCGGCTGGAACCATTTTAGAAGCAAGAAAAAACGGCGTATGGTCCAGATTGCTTACAGCCTCTGTCAGCCGAGCCGAAATCGGTGCTGGGTATGTGCTGTCCTTCTTTGTCATTGGCTGGATTCAATTTGGAATATTGCTTCTTTCCACCCATTGGCTGTTTGGCATCAACTGGGGGAATCCGGCTGCAGTTATTGTATTAGTGTCACTTTTTCTATTGACCGTTGTCGGCATTGGATTGATGATTGCGGCCAACGTCAGAACGCCAGAACAGCAGCTTGCGTTCGGCAACTTGTTTGTCATCGCAACATGTATGGTGAGCGGGATGTATTGGCCGATCGACATTGAACCGAAATTTATGCAATCCATCGCTGAATTTCTTCCGCAAAAGTGGGCGATGAGCGGGTTGACAGAGATTATCGCTAACGGTGCCCGCGTCACAGATATTCTCGGAATCTGCGGCATTTTGCTTGCATTTGCTGCGATCACTTTCGCAGCGGGGCTGAAAGCGCTCCGAGCCTAAAAAACATCTGCCGTTTAGGCAGATGTTTTTTTGCATGTGGGTACATTCGTATGGGTGCAGCCTGAACTGCGGTTAATCCTTATCTATCATAGCTAAAATTGATTCCAGCCAAGAAACGTAATTTTTCTCCCGCTCCAGCGCTTTCGTTAGCACAAGATAGTGGCCGAAGTCCGGTGAAGAAAATGACATCGGCTCTGCTGAAGCCATAAGCTTTTCATAGCTTCCCTGTAAGTCAGAAAGCTTGGCCTGGCGTTTTTGCAGCTGGTCTTTGAACAAATCAGAAGCCTCCTGGCGCGATAGACAAGAAATGAAATAAGCCTTCAGCATAAATTCATCCTTCACCGTCTCGGGTATCGGCTGGTGGCGGATCAGCCAGTCATGCAGCTCCTGCTTTCCGCTGTCTGTCAGGGTGTACATCTTTTTCTCCAGCTTTGTGCCCTGAATCGTTGTCCGGAACGTGATAAATCCTTCATCCGTCAGCTTTTTGAGCTCAGGGTAAATCTGGCTGTGCTTGGCGCTCCAAAACTGGCCGAGCTCCTCTTTAAAATAACTCGTAATATCGTATCCACTCAATTCGCCTTTTCGCAAAAGCCCTAATATGGCGTATTTTAATACTCTCATGCTATCCTCCGTGTCTGGCTGTTTCGCAAAACAGATGAGCCGGTGCTCAACTGTGATTCTAACTGCCTATTCCCCTTATTATAGAAAAGGGAGGAAGGGAACACAACCGGGCTCTTTGGAAATGAAGATAAAAGGTTTGTCAGAAGGTATCCGATTTATCTCCGTCAATATAAAAGAGATTTAAATTTAATTTTCAGAAAAAATAGTAACGATATTGATTTTTTATATATAATAGGAAATTGGTGGTATGAAAATTTTTTGGGGGAATAAACGTGAAAAAAGTACTTATGGCATTCATTATTTGTTTATCGCTGATTCTATCTGTTTTAGCCGCTCCGCCGTCTGGCGCAAAAGCTGAGTCAGTACATAATCCTGTCGTTCTTGTTCATGGAATAAGTGGTGCATCATACAACTTTTTCGCTATTAAAAACTACTTAATTTCTCAAGGCTGGCAAAGCAACAAACTGTACGCAATTGATTTTTATGATAAAACAGGAAACAACCTAAATAACGGCCCGCAGCTTGCTTCATATGTTGACCGTGTTTTAAAAGAGACTGGGGCAAAAAAAGTAGATATTGTGGCTCATAGTATGGGAGGCGCCAATACGCTGTACTATATTAAATATTTAGGCGGGGGCAATAAGATTCAAAATGTCGTAACGCTTGGAGGGGCTAATGGTTTAGTGTCATCAACCGCGCTGCCGGGCACAGACCCTAATCAAAAGATCCTCTATACATCTATTTACAGTCTCAATGATCAAATTGTCATCAATAGCTTGTCTCGGTTACAAGGAGCGCGAAACATCCAGCTTTATGGCATCGGTCATATTGGCTTGCTTTCTAATAGCCAAGTGAACGGCTATATCAAAGAAGGGCTGAATGGCGGAGGCCTCAATACAAATTAATATCTTCAAAAAACAACCTGCTGTCTCCGTTACAGTGGGTTTTTTCGTCTGAGAAAGCCATAGGGTCTTATGACCTTAGTCTATCATGCATACGTCAATTTATGACATCAGGCACTTTTTCAAATAGAGCGGACATGTTAAGGTACAACCATCGATTTCTATCAATTTGAAATAAAAGGAGCGCTGTTATGCAAATTAAAGAAATTTTTATGATCCGCTGCATTTCGTGCTTAAGTGTCGTCTTGCTCCATATCATTTCAATGGTCCTGATGCTTCAGGCAGAAGCTCTTGCAGATATTTCTCACACTGTTGATTCTTTCCGCACACTCCTGATGTTCAGCACGCCCGCTTTTATTTTCATCTCTGAATTTTTACTGGCCCGTTCTTATCCTGATGGGGTGCCTGACGGTTTTTTAAAGAAGCGGGGAAAAGTGATTTTTGTTCCTTTTTTATTTATCGCAGCCATCGATGCGCTGCTGATGACCAGTGCGATGGGGGGAGAGGTAACCTTTCTCGCGTTTGTGCAAAAATATCTGGCGAACGTATTCTTAGGAAACTTTATCGGATACTTCATTCTCGTCATCTTTCAATTTTACATGCTGCATATGATGTTTCATGAGTATTTGAAAAAAGCATCGCCGAAATGGGTGCTGTCTATCTCATTTGTGGTGACAGCCGCTTATTTAGGCTATTTCTCCGCAGCCAGCCCGGCTCCTGCTTCTGAAGAGGGAGGGGCATTTCCGTTCTTCTGGGTTCCGTTCGCAGGCTGGCTTTTCTACTTTTGTCTAGCCTACTATTGCGGAAAAGAATACAAGCGTTTTTTAGCGCTGCTGAACCAATACCGCTGGGTGGTGTACGGCGCCGCAATTGCTTCTGGGGCGCTGGTTGTCACTGTTTCTTATGTCGGTGAAATCGGCATGATCAGCTCGAAGCGGCCTGATATCATGCTGTATTCAACAAGCATGATTTTCCTGTGTTTTCATTTGTTTTCCAAAATGAAGCATGTGCCGAAAATCATGATGTTTATCAGCAACTATTCCTTTTCGATTTATCTGCTTCATGCCTATTTTATGATTATAGGCTACGTGTTGCTTTTGAATATGCCCGAAATTCCTGCCGTACCGGCTGTTCTCCTGTTGTTTGCCGTGTGCACAGCCGGCCCGATTATGACCTCATGGGCGCTGAATAAGTTCAAATACGGGTATTTATTTGTGGGGAAAATTTATCAGCCAAAACAGAAGAAGGTAACAGTCGAAGTGCGTGATCACGCAGGGTGAAAAACAAGCGGCAGGAGGGCTCCTGCCGCGTTTCTTTACTTCTCATCCGCTTGCAGAACTGTTTTTAAATATAGTTTTGCAGACTCAGCAAGTCCAGATACATCAGCCTTTTCTTCATCGAAATACAGGGCGTTTTGAATGATGCCGTCATTCATATTGAGGAAAAACTTGGCGATAGTCGCAAGAGGCTGAACCGGCTGAAACTCTCCCTGATCGATCCCTTTTTGCAATAGCCTTGAAAACCTTTCCACAAAAAGATCATACCTTTTCTCCAAATACTGCCGCCGTTCTTCATTGCGCCAAGCTGTCACTAAATATTCAAATTGCACCGGCGCCAGCGTATCTGCTACATCTCGCAGGCCCTCAGTCAGTTCATCCAAATAGCTGGAAATGGAGGCCCAAACACTTTGGTGTTCAGCTGATTTATCAAGCTTTCGGAGTCCTTCATCCAGCCCTGTTTCAATAATGCGGCGAAACATCTCCTCAGTGCTTGAAAAATAAAGATAGACACCGCCCCGGCTGAAACCTGACTCTTCTACAACATCCTTCATCGTCGTTAATTCGAATCCTTTTCGTTTAAAAACCGTTTTGGCAGCCTCTAAAATCTCTGCCTGCCGTTTATCCTTGTGCTCCTTTGTTACTTTTGGTGACAAGATATCGCCTGCTTTCTGCAATTTTCTTACCTATAAGTGTAATCAACCCAATCATGATCAGCAAGCAGCCACAGACAAGAAAAGCAAGTGATACACCGATCCATTCCGCCAGCACGCCCCCGCCCGCCATGCCGAGGATAGAGGCGAGGGTTGTCGCACTCTGAATAGCGCCGAACACCCTACCGCTGTAATCGACAGGCACTGTTGTTTGCACGAGAATCTGAAATGGAATATGGACGAGGCCGAAAGCCGCCCCCATGATGAAAAAAGCAAATATAAAGAGAGTGATGCCGGCAATTCCCATACCGCTTAGGAATGGCGCACCTCCAGTTGCTAGTCCAAGAAGAAGGGTTCCAGCTGAGAAATAAAGCAAATAAGAAGTGATTCGCCGTCTGCCGGTAATGGCCGCTGTAAGGAGCATCCCGGCTCCGCTTACGGCCATGCACCAGCCTGCCAGCTCGGGCGGAGCTCCTGAAAAGGAGCGGATAAGAATAATCGCTTGGGAATCACCAATCTGCAAAACAAAGAGAACGACACAAGCTGTTAGTAAGCCTGTTAATAGAAGCGGCATCCGTTTCAAAAACTGAAGGCCTTCCTTGATAGAAGTAAGTGCTGCTGTTTTTTCTTGAGGTGTATTGGCTTTTTGTAAAAAAGCATCTCTGGGAAGGAAAAACAAAATGACAGCGGAAAGAAAGAAGGCGCCGGCGTTTATATAAAAAACAGAGTGTATCGAGAAAGCAGCGATCAGCGTGCCGCCAAGGGCAGGGCCGAAGATTTTTGAGCTGTTATCAATGATGCTGCTGACGGAAACGGCCTGCTGAATGTGTGCTTCCGGAGCCAATTCCTTAAGCTTTCCGTTTTTAGCAGGTAAAAAAAGTGAAGAAAAACAGCTCTGAACGGATAGCAATACGTAAAGCTGCCAAAGCTCACTGACATAAACGCAGCTGATAACAGTGAGGGCACGGCCGATTTCAGATAGAAACATGATCGTTTTTCTGTCAAAACGGTCGGCAAGCAGACCCGATACAGGTCCGAGTACAATGACAGGCAAAGCAAACGACATCATTAAAAGCGACATATCTAATGGAGAAGCATGAAGCTGAAAAGCGGCTAATGTTAGCACGGCCAAAATGTGAAGCCAGTCTCCAAGTGAAGAAATGGTTTGCGAGGCTAACAGTGTCATCAGTCCTTTTTGATTGCGAAACAACGGTTTTTCCATGATTCATCCTCCTGATTATTAAAATGACACTAGTGTCGTTTTTAATTGTATGGGAAAAAGACACAATATACAATCTTTTTCTTGTAAAATAAAGGAGAAGATTGAATAGAAGGGAGAACATTCATGACATCAGTCAATCTAAGCTACCCAATAGGAGAATACAAGCCGAGGGAATCCATATCGAAGGAGCAAAAAGATAAATGGATTCAAGTACTTGAAGAAGTGCCGGCAAAATTGAAGCAAGCTGTAGAGGTCATGACGGACAGCCAGCTTGACACACCGTACCGGGACGGTGGATGGACCGTTCGGCAAGTTGTTCATCATCTGGCTGACAGTCATATGAACAGCTATATTCGTTTTAAATTGAGCTTGACGGAAGAGACACCGGCTATCCGTCCGTATGATGAAAAAGCATGGTCGGAGCTAAAAGACTCGAAAACGGCAGATCCGAGCGGCTCACTCGCGCTTTTGCAGGAGCTTCACGGAAGATGGACGGCTCTGCTCCGCACCCTGACGGATCAGCAATTTAAGCGCGGATTTTATCACCCTGATACAAAGGAGATCATTACCCTGGAGAACGCGCTCGGCCTGTATGTCTGGCACTCACATCACCATATCGCTCATATTACGGAGCTTTCCAGACGGATGGGGTGGTCTTAACGCTTTTGCCGGCGGAAAGCCGGAATACTGATAGCAGCAATCACCAGAAGTGAGACCACAGCAGCCGCTGCATATAAATGATCATAGCCGCTGGCGACACTCGCATGAATGGCGTCGCTTATCGCGGTTTTGACTTCAGGAACGGGAATGCGTTCGATTTGTTCTTGTAAAGAAGAAACTTCAGAACTGTCGATCTCCGGAATCATCTGCATCGCCTTTTCTGAATATCCGCTGTCCGATAAGCGGCTGTTGATCTCATCACCTATTTGGTCAAACCCGGCTGTGATAAAACCTGCATAAAGAGTAGGCGCCAAGGTCAGTCCAATTTGCCTTACTAATGAAAGCGTGCCAAGAGCTGTACCCTTATTTGTTTTTGCCGCTTCTGATACAAGGACGTTCAGCGGAGCGCCTAACAGAAAGCCAAAACCGATCCCAGCTGCCACACTTGCGATCACAAACTCCCATTTTTCCGTGACCCAGAGCGGAAATAAAGCAAACCCCGCACATGAGATGATTCCCGAAAGAATAACGGTTTTTACAGGACCTTTTTTGTCGGTAAGTGCTCCGCCAAGCCAAGCGCCGATTCCGGAAGCCAACGCAAGCGGTGTCATCCAATAGCCTGCTTTTGCGGCAGGGACACCCAAATACTGTTCGACATATGACGGGATAAAAATGACTGCCGCCAAGAGCCCCCCGGATAACAAACCGATGATAAGCGTGCGCTGAAACATATGGTTTCGCAGCAGAGAATACGCCAAAATGGGATCGCCTCCTCGCATTTCAACTCTCTTTTCATACGAGATAAGCGCTGCAAAACAGAGTATGCCAAAAATAATACATCCATAAACCTCCGGATTCCCCAAGCTGTGTAAGAGATTTGCCCCGTCAAGATTGGTCATGCCGTACATCACAGCTAAAATCGACAGGGACAAAAGGAAGATTCCGGCCGCATCGAGGCGCTTAGCCTCAGGTGCTTTTGTTTCCGCGATAAAACATGCGCCGAAAACAACCAATAGCACGGCAATCGGCAAATTAATCAAAAATAGCCAATGCCAAGACCCGGTCCAATCAAGCAGAAAGCTTCCGATATTTGGCCCGAGCACAGCGGCCATCCCGTTCATTGCGCCAAGCAGCCCAAGCGCCTTCCCCTGTTTTTCCTTTGGAAGGGTCGCGAGAATGTGAGAGCTGCCGATGATGAAAATCCCGCCGCCTCCAAGCGCCTGAATCAGCCGCGATATCAGAAAGAGCGGGAAGCTTTGGCTCAAAGCAACAAGCAAAGAACCAAGTCCGAACAGGCAAACCTCAATGAGAAAGAGTTTTTTTCTGCCGTAGCGGTCGGAAAGTTTTCCGACGATTGGCACACTGACGCTAAGACCGAGCGTATAAAGGGTAATGCCCCATGATCCCCAGGAAGGGGAAACGGAAAACGACTCGTTTATCGTTGTTAAAGCAGCCGAAATAATTCCGTTATCTAAAGCAGCCATAAACACGCCAATCGTAAACAGGCTGATTGCCCACTTTTGGCTTTTCTGCTCTGTTAATGCTTCAGACATTTTCGTCAACTCCTTTTAGTTCACTTGAAATATATTATTCATTTTAAATGAACTAAATGTCAAATAAAAAAAGCCTGCTCCCGCAGTTTGCGGATGACAGACTTACTGATTTATTCTTTTTTCGCATTCTCTAATGCTCTTGAAAGGATAGACAGCCCTTCGTAAACAGCCTGCTTTTCTTCAGGGGACAGCAGCTCTAATGAACGCTTCAATTTCAGGTGGCCCTTTTCATACAAACCCCGGAAAATCTTTTTCGCATTCTCTGTCAACTGAACAACTACAGAGCGGCGGTCCTCTTCAGAATGTGAGCGTTTGACAAATCCTGATTTTTCAAGCCGGTCAAGCAGCCCAGTTGTATTGGACAGGGAAGCCCCCATTTTTTCAGCAATGTCGCTCACTTTCAATGTTCCATGGTTGTTTAATAGCATCAGCACCTTCATTTGCGGCATGCTCATATCCAGTTTCATCCACTCGGACACATCACCGAGCCCGGCGGACGTTAAGACTTTCATATAGAGCACCCATATTTCCCGTTCCTCCGATGAAAGAATGTTTTCGTTTAAGACTGTTGTATCGTGTAAATTATATTCCATTTCATCACTTCCTCATCATTCACTCCTCTTACCATATTACTCGATTTTCACTCCTGAAAGAAAGTGAGCAGAAACCGCATGCGGGACTTTGTCCGAAAAATAACGGTAGTGTATAATGAGTTGGAGATTATTGGGGGAGAGGATCGAACTAGAATATGATTGGAGAGACCATTGCTGATTAAAAAGAATGCTTTATCAATATTAAAAATCGTTTTTCCTATTGCTGTTTTGCTATTTGTTATTTATCAATCGAAAAAAGAACTGACAAATCTGTCATTCAAACGTACGCTCATGGTCATCAACGGACTGGAACGAACGGATTTATTCATGCTTGTGTTGATCGGCTTGCTGGCTGTTGCGGCTATGTCGCTGTATGATTACGTCCTGAAGTACTCACTGCGCCTATCGATCACAAACGGAAAAGTTTTCAGGGTTTCCTGGATCGCCAATTCATTTAATAATGTGTTGGGATTCGGCGGTTTAGCCGGAGTCGGGTTAAGAATGATGTTCTATAAGGAGCATACGAAAGACCATAAGGCACTCGTGAAAGGAATCGCCTGGCTCACATCATCTATGCTGCTCGGATTATCTGTTTTCAGCATTTTCGTTGCTGCGAGAGTGCTGCCAGTTGATGAAGTGATTCATGAGAAGCCTTGGCTGTGGGCGGTCGTTATCGGTTTTGCACTGATATTGCCGTTATCTTTAGCGGTGTCCAAAATAAAAGACCGCAAAGCTGGGGACGAAGAGAATGCGGATAAAGTGAAAAATCCGATTTTCGCATATATTGGAGCTTCAGTTGTTGAATGGCTCATGGCCGGGACCGTCATCTATTTTGCTTTGTTCGCTATGGGCATTCATGCAGATATCAGGTATGTGTTCGGGGTGTTCGTCATTGCGGCGATCGGAGGAATGATCAGCCTCGTGCCGGGCGGCTTCGGCTCGTTTGACCTTTTATTTTTGCTGGGGATGGAGCAGCTTGGCTATCATCAAGAGGCCATCGTTACTTCTATTGTGTTGTACAGGCTCGCCTACTCATTTATCCCATTTATCTTGGGACTGTTCTTTGCCGCCGGCGACCTGACGGAAAATACAATGAAGCGGCTCGAAACGAACCCGCGCATCGCACCGGCAATTGAGACGACAAACGTTCTGCTTGTTGTTCAGCGTGCGGTATTAGTGAGAATTTTGCAAGGCTCGCTTTCCCTTATTGTGTTCGTAGCAGGTCTGATTGTCTTGGCCTCAGTTTCCTTGCCGATTGACAGGCTGACGGTTATACCGCACATTCCGCGCCCGGCGCTTTTGCTGTTCAACGGCCTGTCCTTAAGCTCAGCGCTCATTCTGCTCATTTTGCCGATCGAGCTTTATAAACGGACAAAACGTTCCTACACGATGGCCATTACAGCGCTTGTCGGCGGCTTTGTGTTCAGCTTTTTAAAAGGGCTTAACATCAGCGCGATATTCGTACTGCCGATGATTATCGTATTGCTTGTGCTATTGAAAAAACAATTTGTCCGCGAACAGGCATCCTATACACTGGGACAATTGATATTCGCTGTGGCGCTGTTTACTGTGGCGCTCTTTAACTACAATCTGATCGCGGGCTTTATTTGGGACCGGATGAAGAAGGTGCTGCGTCACGAATATTTCGTCCACAGCACCTCGCATATTACACATGCAACCATCATGGCGATCATCATTGTGCCGCTGTTCTTCTTGATATTTACAGTGGTCTATCATAAGAGAACGAAACCGATCGGAGAGAAAGCTGACCCTGAGCGTCTTGCTGCGTTTCTCAATGAAAAAGGCGGCAACGCGCTGAGCCATCTTGGTTTTCTTGGAGATAAGCGGTTTTATTTTTCTAGCGATGGAAATGCACTGCTTCTGTTTGGGAAAATCGCCAGAAGGCTGGTCGTGCTCGGCGATCCATCTGGCCAAAGAGAATCATTCCCGCTCGTGCTGGAAGAATTTCTGAACGAAGCGCATCAGAAGGGATTCAGTGTTTTGTTCTATCAAATTGAACGAGAGGACATGGCGCTGTATCACGATTTTGGCTACAACTTCTTTAAATTGGGTGAGGAAGCATATGTAGATTTAAATACATTTACCTTGACTGGGAAGAAAAAAGCCGGCCTTCGGGCAATCAATAACCGCTTTGAGCGGGAGGAGTATACTTTCCATGTGGATCATCCCCCATTTTCTGATGCGTTTTTGGAGGAGCTGAAGCAAATCTCAGACGAATGGCTCGGCTCGAAAAAAGAGAAGGGATTCTCGCTCGGATTTTTTGATCCTTCCTATTTACAGAAAGCGCCGATCGCCTATATGAAAAATGCAGAAGGAGAGATCGTTGCATTCGCAAATGTCATGCCGATGTACCAGGAAGGAGAGATATCGGTCGATCTGATGCGCTATCGCGGCGACGCTCCAAATGGCATTATGGACGCATTGTTTATCCGTATGTTTTTATGGGCAAAGGAAGAGGGCTGTACGTCATTTAATATGGGGATGGCACCCTTGGCCAATGTCGGCACTGCCTTTACATCCTTCTGGTCCGAAAGGTTTGCCGCTGTCATTTTTAATAATGTCAGATACATGTACAGTTTCAGCGGCCTAAGAGCCTTTAAAGAAAAATATAAACCGGAGTGGCGAGGGAAATACTTAGCGTATCGGAAAAACAGATCTCTTTCTGTCACCATGTTCCTCGTTACACGTCTGATTGGCAAAAGCAAAAAAGACTCCGTCTAATAAGACGGAGTCTTTTTTTATTTCGTTTTTAAGAAGTAGGTTTCAATATCATCAAGCAGGTAGTTTGCGGCTTTAATTCCGCCTGCGGTTGTCCATACGACGTCATCGACTTCATGTGCATTACCTGACTTCACGGCCTTCAGGTTTTTCCATAGTGAACTGCTTGTCCACTGATTGGCCCATTTTTCATTTTCTTTTGCATTATCGGCTTTATAAGTGAAATAAAACAGCACATCAGCATCCATATCAGGAATAGATTCTTTACTGTCGGTTGAGAACGTAAATTGGTCCTTTTGTTTCTTAAACAGTTCCACTTGTTTTTCAGGGCGTTTGAAGCCAAGCTGGTCTAAAATAATCCCAGGAAATGAATCGGTATAATAGATTCTTGATTCACCGGATAAAAAGCGTACGACTGAAACGGTTTTGTTTGTCTGGTCGCCCAGCTTGTTTTTTAAATCAGAAACACGTTTATCAAAATCGGCAATGACTTCCTTGCCTTTGTCCGCCTTATTCACCGCGTTGGCGTATAGAGTCAGGTTATCCTTCCAGTTCCCGGCCAAAGATTCAGCAAAAACAGTCGGCGCAATCGCATTTAACTGATCATAAATTTTTTCCTGGCGCACTTTGTTTCCAATAATCAAATCAGGCTTTAATTCTGCGATGGCTTCCACATTCGGTTCCGTTTCAAGACCGACGTTTTTAACACCTTTCATGTCATCTTTCAGATAGTCATACCACGGGTCGCCCTTCCATGACTTTACGGCTCCGACCGGCTTAATGCCAAGCGCTAAGAGCGCCTCTGTTCCTTCATTAGTTAAAACAACAATCCGTTTTGGATTGGCGGGGATGTTGTCTGATGTCCCCATTGCATGTTTGACCGTTCTTGTTTTGCTGCTTGACACCTCGCTGTTGCTTGAACTTTCTGAACTATTACAGGCAGAAAGTACCATAACGGCCATTAAAAATACGAATAGCATGCTGATATGCTTTTTCATCTTTTTCCTCCCAATATTGAAATTCATTATCATTTAGATCATAATAAGCAGTGTTAAGAGTGTCAATCCCTAATTGAGGATTATTCTCAAAAACAAACATTACATAGTAAATAACTAGGAGAATTAGATCATGATCTGCAAAAAGGCATCTTCAAAATGGATTGTGTTAGTATGTCTGATTTTCATTTTACTGACGGCTGTCTGCGCAAGCGTCGTGTATGGCTATACAGGTACGTCATGGAGACAGGTCTATCAGGCGTTTACTTCCTTCAATGGAACAAATGAGCATGTCATCATCAAGGATGTCAGGCTTCCGCGCGCTTTGGTTGCGACAGTCGTCGGCGCCTCGCTTGCAGCCGCGGGCGCTCTCATGCAGGCGCTCACAAAAAATCCGCTTGCGTCACCGGGGATTTTCGGGATTAACGCCGGTGCAGGTTTTTTTATTGTTGCCGGATCGTTTTTTCTGCATATTCAGTCACCTCAGGCATTAGTATGGAGCTCGTTTCTGGGGGCAGCATTTACCGCTGCGATCGTCTATGCAGCAGGCTCGCTTGGGAGGGAAGGGCTGACGCCAATCAAACTGACGCTGGCGGGAGCTGCCATGGCAGCCATGTTTTCTTCTCTGACACAGGGCTTGCTGTCTGTCAACGAACTCGAGCTTGCCCAGGTGCTTTTTTGGCTGACTGGCTCTGTGCAGGGCCGGAGTCTGGATCTGTTGATGACGATGTTTCCATATGCAGCGGCAGCGCTGGTAATCTGCTTCTTTCTCGGCCAAAAAATTAATCTCCTCGTTATGGGAGAAGATGTGGCAAAAGGACTCGGCCAAAAAACAGGCCTGCTGAAATTTGTGATGGCGCTTTGTGTTGTCATGCTTGCAGGGTCCGCTGTCGCCATTGCCGGGCCGATTTCTTTTATCGGCATCATTATTCCGCATTTTGCCCGCTTTGTCGTTGGTAATGATTATCGCTGGGTTCTGCCATTTTCCGCTGTTTTGGGTGCCATTTTGCTTGTTTGCGCGGATATCGGTGCGCGATATATCATTATGCCTCAGGAAGTTCCTGTCGGGGTCATGACCGCCATCATCGGAATGCCTGTGTTTGTGTACATCGCAAGAAGGGGGGCGAAGCTATGAAACTTCGTTTTGGCGTTACTGCGGCTGAAAAGAAAGCATGGATCGTCTTTTTGGTTTTACTGGGGTTAACAGCTGCTGTACTCATCATAAGCGCTGGTCTCGGACAAAGGTTTATTCCTCCCTGGGATGTAGCAAAAACATTCTTTGGTGCAGGTTCCAAGCTGGATGAACTGATGATCATGTCGTTCCGCATGCCAAGAATTTTGACGGCTTTATGCGCCGGTGTCTGCTTGGCAGCGGCAGGCGCGATATTGCAGGGGCTCGTCAGAAACCCTCTCGCATCTCCGGATATTATCGGAATAACAGGAGGAGCGGCGGTAGCGGTCGTGCTTTTAATGATGTTCTTCTCAGACCGCAGCAGTTCACTTACGATCAGTCTGTCATGGCTTCCAGCAGCCGCATTTATCGGCGCATCGGCTGTCGGGCTCATCGTCTATTTACTGGCATACAAAAATGGCGCCTCCACATTTCGGCTGGTGCTTATCGGAATCGGATTTTCAATGTCGGCGCAGGCGATGACTACCCTGTTGATGATCAAAGGCCCGATTTACCGAGCATCACAAGCCAATGTGTATATCACTGGGTCAGTTTATGGGTCAAACTGGCAGCATGTAAAAATAGCTATTATCTTATCTGTCATTCTCTTATTCATTTGTTTTGTCGCGCTAAAAAATATGAATATACAGGTGCTGGGTGAAGATATTGCGGCGGGTGCAGGAAGCGCTGTGCAGCGAAATCGTTTTTTCTTGCTCCTTTTGAGTACGGCTCTTACTGGTTGTGCAGTTTCAGTTGCCGGCACAATCGGTTTTGTCGGGCTGATGGCGCCCCATATTGCAAGACGGCTTGTCGGCTCATCTTATGGCGCGCTGCTCCCAGCGTCGGCACTTATTGGAGCTCTGCTCGTTTTAACAGCTGATATCGTCGGCAGAACCTTATTTGCTCCGGTGGAAGTGCCGGCCGGCGTCTTTACAGCGGCTATCGGCGCACCTTATTTTATTTATTTGCTCTATAAAACAAGAAATTCTTAATCGTTACACCCATTTTCTTAAAAAAGAAAATGGGTTTTTTTGATAATGACTGAAGATTCGTAATTATTTTTGCTATACTGACAGAGACATTGATAAAGAAAGGGCGGCAGATGAATGAAAGAAGCAGAGGTATTAAAATATGAAGCATTTACAAGCAGTCCCGGCAAAGGAAACCCCGCAGGCGTCGTTTTGCAGGGAGACGATTATACGGAAGACGAGATGCAGATCATAGCTGAACGTGCCGGGTATTCAGAAACCTCCTTTATCCGAAAAAGCGAGTCGGCCGATCTTGAACTCCGTTACTTTACCCCTGGACACGAAATGAATTTGTGCGGTCATGCGACAGTTGCTTCTCTTTACGCATTATGTGAGAAAGGAATGCTGGAGAGCGGTAAAACGTACAGCATCCAAACGAAAGCGGGTATCCTGCCTGTGAAGATTTCTGAAAAAGATGGCCGCATTCATATCACGCTTGAACAGGCCTCTCCGCAATTCAAACCATTTACAGGCGATCGGAAAAAACTTGCGGACGCACTGGGTATCACCGATGAAGATTTTCATGAAGACCTTCCGATTGTGTTTGGCAGCACTGGGATATGGACAGCCATCGTTCCGCTTAAATCATTGGAGGCTTCCAAAAAAATGGTGCCAGATAACAAACAATTTCCGGAAGTGTTAGTTGATCTGCCAAAAGCTTCAGTCCATCCGTTTACCTTTGAAACCGTCCATCCCGACAGCGACCTGCACGGGCGCCACTTTTCATCCCCGTATTCGGGAACGATTGAAGACCCCGTGACCGGCACAGCATCCGGCGTGATGGGGGCTTATATGAAACATTATGGCAATGCCGAGCAGCATAAATTTATCATTGAACAAGGGCAGGAAATTGGAAAAGACGGAAAAGTGGAGATCGAAATGAACGAAGCCGGCGGCCATGTGAAAGTGAACATGACAGGAACAGCCGTTTACTCAGAAACCCGTATTCTTAAAATCTAATACGGATGATGGTTTACAAAAAGATGCACTTTCCGTTATCATTATGAAATGATAATCATTTTCAATTGCATAGGAAGGTGAGACGGTATGCCTCAAACCGAACAAATACATCAGCATTCAGTACTGAGGGACATCATACGCAGCAGAAGATCGATTCGAAAGTTTAAACAAGAGCCAGTACCTTCAGCAGTCATTCTTGACATGCTTGAAACGGCAAAATATGCGCCAAATCACAGAGTGACAGAGCCATGGAGATTTATTTACGTTTCCAGTGAGACAGGTAAAGCGAACCTCATTAATACATTTGCAGCGTTCTCTAAGAAATCCAAGCCGGATATGACAGAGGAAAAGCTTCAAAATTTCAAAAACACACTTGGGCGCGTTCCGGGATTTCTCCTCGTCGTGTTTCAGGAAGATGAAAACGAAAGAGCGCGGGACGACGATTTTGCGGCAACAAGCTCGTTGATTCAAAATCTTCAGCTTCTCGCTTGGGAAAAAGGAATCGGCATGGTTTGGAAAAGCGGAAAAATCCTTTATGACAAAGAAGTCCATCAGGCCTTTGGTTTACAGGATAATGAGCGTTTCGCCGCCATCATACAAACAGGTTATCCTGACGAGGCGCCGGAAGTGAAAAAACGCACACCGATCCGCGACCGATTCACTGAAATGTAAAAAACCCCTTGTCTCAAACGGAGACAAGGGGTTTTTCATTAACGAGATTTCTTTTTCGCTCTGTTGTCGGCTGCTTTCGCACGCTCTTGCGCTTCGCGGTCATCTGCATCAGCAAGCTCGGTTGAATATTCTTCGTAAACGCCGTCAGTTTCCCTTTTTAAGGCATCGGGAACTTGTGGAAGCTTTTGTTTGTTTTTATCACGGTTTTTGTGGATATGATTTCTGCCCATATCAAATTCCCCCTAAAAAGTGATATCAAACAAATATAGTATTTGGTTTTAAGGGGCTATGTATTCCTACTTCCGCTTAGCAGCTTTTTCCGCTTTTTTAAATTCGCCTGAATAAAGAACTTCCTGCATTTTTTTCAGGTTGGCGCCTTGCTGGTGCTTCTCCCTCTTTTTTTCCATAAAAAGGACCTCCTTCAACCATGTTATTCTTAAGGTTGACGCTTCCTGCTGTTTTTATACAGTCTTTCGGTCCGCTATCAGCTGTGAGAGTGCAAATTCAAGATCCGAATATGTAAAACGAAATCCAGAGGTTATCGCTTTTTTCGGAAGAGCGCGCTGTCCTTTCACAATCAAAAGACTCATTTCACCCAATGCTTTTGATAAAAAGAATTCCGGGACGGGGAGCCAGTGCGGGCGGTGCTTCACCCGTGCAATCGTTTTTCCGAATTGCTTCATGTCCACAGGATTGGGCGCGGTGACATTCATTGGGCCTGAGATGCCGGCGTTTTCCACCGCATATCGGATCATCTGGGCCGCATCCTCGACATGAATCCATGACAGCCACTGCCTTCCCGTTCCGATCGTTCCGCCGGCCAGAAACTTATAGGGGAGAATCATGAGCGGGAGAGCGCCTTTTTCTCCAAGCATCACGCCAAATCTCGCATAAACTGTCCGGATGCCCATCGCTTCAATATGCTGTCCTTCCTTTTCCCACAGGTGTGCAGTATGGCTGAGAAAATCCTCATCTGACGTTGCAGAATCCTCTGTGAAAGTTTTCTCAAGGCTTGTGCCGTAAATGCCCACGGCACTGGCTTGGATCAATGTCTTCGGCTTCTCCTTCTGTTTCTGAATAAGCCGCTGCACTTCACGCGTCGCATTGATACGGCTGGAGAGAATGTGCTGCTTCGTTTTTTCTGTCCAGCGGCCAAAAATCGATTTTCCCGCAAGATTTATCCAGACATCAATATGAGGAAGTTCCTGCTCCGGTGCGGCTCCTTCCGACAGCCATTGGACATATGTCATATTTTTTTGTTCAGTTTCCCTTGCGTTTCTTGATAAAATATAAACATGGTGTCCCTGGCGGGTAAGAACGCCTGTCAGATGCTGGCCGAGAAAACCGGTTCCGCCCGTCATTGCGATATTCATGAACATCTCTCCTCATCGTTCTAATAAATATACTTTACCTCATTGTAATAAAAGAAAACGCGTTTCAGGCCTGAGAAGGGAGATTAAGATGCCGTTTATTACAAAAATATCAACGCAAAAAAAGAATACGGAACGCTTCAATATTTTTCTGGATGATAAATACGCCTTCAGCGTGGACGCGGATGTGCTCGTGAAATTTGAGCTCAAGAAGGGAAAAGAACTCGATGATCTTGACATCATTGAGATTCAATACGGCGATGAAGTGAAGAAAGGCTTCAACCGTGCGCTTGACTTTTTATCCTATCGAATGCGGTCGACGAAAGAGGTCGAGGATCACTTAAAGAAAAAAGAAACCTCGCCCCCCGTCATTGCGGAAGTCATCCATAGGCTTAACGATTACAAGTACTTAAACGACCAGGAATTTGCCGCAGCCTATGTCAGCACTCACAAAAAAACAAACGGAAAAGGCCCTGATGTTTTGTTCAGAGAGCTAAGAGCGAAGGGAATTGATGACGATACAATTAAGGAGGCGCTAAGTTCCTTTTCCTTTGAAGATCAGACAAGAGAAGCGGTCAAGCATGTTGAAAAGCTTCTCAAAAAAGATAAAAAGCTTTCGACGAAAGAACTCAAACAGCGCGCCCAGCTGCAGCTTCAGCGCAAGGGCTTCTCATTTGATGTTATCAGCGCGGCGATGGATCAGATTGAATATGAAAATGATGAAGACACAGAGAAAGAAGCGCTGCGCCTTCACGCGGAAAAAGCGTTTAGAAAATACCGCTATGACGGCTCATATGAAAGCGCCATGAAGGTCAAACAATTTTTATTCCGCAAAGGATTCTCACTCGATTTAATCGAGCAATTACTGCAGGAAGAGGAGTACTGAAATGGAGAAACGATACAGTCAAATGACACCGCATGAACTCAATACCGAAATCGCATTACTTTCTGAAAAAGCAAGAAAAGCCGAACAGCATGGAATCATAAACGAACTGGCAGTGCTCGAACGGAAAATTACGATGGCAAAAGCATATTTGCTGAACCCGGAAGATTACTCACCGGGAGAAACATATCGTGTGGAAAACACTGAGGACGAGTTTACCATCAGTTATTTAAATGGCGTTTTCGCATGGGGATACAGGACCTCTTCCCCTCAGCAAGAGGAAGCGCTGCCAATCTCAGTATTGCAAGAAAAAGAATAAAGCGTAACAGGAGGCTGATGATCAGCCTCTTTTTGTTTGCAGCACATTTACACGAATTCTTAAAGAAAAAATCATTGAATTCACTTGAAAAATCTTTTAAGATGAAACTCGTTGTTTTTTAAAATCAAAGGAGGCGATGACGTTGAGTATCAAAAACCCATCTGTAAAATTTATTATATTTGTTCTTATGATTTGTACATTTTCAATCGGCTATACAGAATACGCGGTGATGGGTATTTTGACGTCGATTGCCAATGACTTTCATATACAGGTTTCATCCGCAGGGCTTCTTGTCACGGCTTATGCGGCAAGCGTTTGTTTGACAGGGCCGCTCGTCACCATCATTTCCGTCAAGCTTCCGAGAAAGCCTGTGCTTCTTGGGCTGATGGCGATATTTATCCTTTCCAACCTGATGAGCGCACTGGCGCCGAATTTTGCGGTATTGGCCATTTCAAGAATTTTATCTGCGTCCATTCACGGCGCTTTCTTCGCGATTGCCATGGTATTCGCAAGTGAAATGGTTCCGCCGGAAAAGCGTGCTGCAGCTGCTGCTTCAATGAACGGCGGACTGACAGTGGCTCTAATGCTTGGTGTTCCATTCGGCTCTTATCTCGGAGATGTCCTGAATTGGAGAGCGGTGTTTTCCATCATTACGGCACTTGGTGTCATCGGATTTTTAGGCCTTATGGCTGCCGTGCCGAACAGAAAACCAAAAGTGATCCCAATGCTTATGAATGAGTGGGGTGTTTTTAAACACAAACAAGTGCTGTTTTCCTTCGCGATTACCATTTTAGGCTATTCCGGTGTCTTTATCGCCTACACCTTTATCGAACCCATTTTGAGGCATTCAGCCGGATTCAGCACGGTTGGCATTACAGGTGCTCTCTTTGCGTATGGATTGGGAGGCGTTGCCGGGAATTTCTTTGCTGGAAAGGTACCGCTGCCTTTGCTGACTCGGACGATGATCGGCGTAATGATCGGTTTAATCGGTGTTCTGGCTGTATTTCCTTACATCGCCATTTACCCGGCTGCAGCCATTGTGGCAACGTTCCTATTCGGGGCATGCGCATTCGGCACGCCGCCTCTTCTGCAAACAAAGGTCATTTCCTCATCTGAGGGCGGCACAACCATTGCCGCAGCTGTCAGCGTATCAGCATTTAACCTTGCCAATGCCCTTGGTGCATGGATCGGCGGAATGATTTTAAACGGAACAGGCTCTTATTCCTGGCTGTTTGCAGGAGGTGCGCTTATGACCGCATGCGGACTTGTGCTTTCTACCTTCGCACACTTATCAGAAAAGAAGAGCGTCTACGAATATCAAGTCAATAAAGGGTAAAAAACAGCTGCAGTGTATGCAGCTGTTCTTCTTTACCGTTTGCCTGAGGCTCTCATTCTTTCTTGAGGATGCTGATTGATAGATCCGTCAGCACGCTTTGAAGCATAGTCGTCCTTTGCTCTCGGTTCACCCTGAAATTTGTTTTCGTTTTCGTAAGGAAATCCTTTTTCTTTATTTCGGACCATGTCATATCCCCCTAGGTTCGAGATCAAAAAGTTGCGTCTTTTCAGATGAAGACGTAAGGTTAGTATATGGAGAACACCACGTAATAAAGCGTTATTTTTTTCCTGAAGAAAGGAGACTGCACACATGAATATGTACATTGAGAAACTGACTAATCTGCTTCTGGAAAAGAACGAGATGATCAGCTATATACAGGCAAAAACGTGGGTGGAATTGTTATGGAGCGATTTCGAAGCAACCTACGCAAAAGCCGGACACGCCTATCAAGGTGAAAAAATGACTGAAAAAATCGTCACACAATGGATTGAAAACTATGGCGGCCAGCTCCACCTTTTTCAAAGCTCCCGTAACGACGTGAATGATTACTTAAATCAAAGCAGAGGCCTTTTGCATTAAAAACCTGCCGTTAACGACCGGCAGGTTTTTTCATTTTCTTAAAATTACCTTAACAGGAAGAAATCATAAACAAAACATGTTTCACCAGCCTGTCAATCAGGGAATACCACTTATATCTTGTCAAAATGCGAGGAGGAGCTTTATATGAAAAAGAAACAAGTAATGCTCGCTTTAACAGCTGCCGCAGGACTGGGTTTGACAGCACTTCATTCCGCTCCCGCAGCAAAAGCTGCGCCCCTTCACGACATATCTGTCAGCATGCCATCATCCGATACTTACATCATAAAAGCAGGAAAGCTGAATGTCCGGACTGAGCCAAATCATGAAGGTGATATTCTCGGCACTGTATCATCAGAACAAAAGGTAAAAGTCGATAGGTTCGTAAATGCCGATTGGGCTCAAATTCATTTCAAAGGAAAGAAAGCATATATTTCAACTCACTTTTTAATGAAAACCGCAAGCCAAGCGAAAACAACGAAACAGACAGCCTTCTATACACCGACGCCCGAAAACGGAAAAGCTAAGCAGCTCTCATCTGGAACAGAGGTGACAATACTTGGGTGGGGATTCAGTGAAAACGGCGGATTTGACTTCACTTGGGCGTTCGTGGATTATGGCGGAGTTAAAGGCTATATTCACACAAAGGATTTACAAATGCGATAAAAAGGCAGGCCGAGGCTTGTCTTTTTGCCTATGCATGAAACATTTCTTCTTTCTGCACGTAACAATGAGAAAGGAGATGATGATATGACGGGTTTAGTCGGCGGAGGGCTTATGATCATTGCGGGCATACTGATCAAACTGTTTCCTCCCAAATCGATCAACAGTGTGTACGGATACAGAACGAGACGCTCAATGTCAGATCAAAGATTATGGAATGAAGCGAACCGTTACAGTGCATCATTAATGATCCTGTCAGGCTTGGTGATTGCGGGAATGGGTTTGCTGCTGGGATCAAACTTGTTTATTCTTCAGCTTATCCTGCTGATTGCCGCCTGTGTCATAACATTTATGCTAACGGAGAAAAGGCTGAAAATCATGACGCACAGTCAAGGAGGAGATAGAAGTGGACGGAGTTAAATGCCAGTTTGTCAATACGAACGGAATCACGCTTCACGTTGCAGCCGCAGGACGGGAAGATGGCCCGTTAATTGTCCTGCTCCATGGATTTCCTGAGTTTTGGTACGGCTGGAAAAATCAAATCAAACCGCTTGTTGATGCGGGTTACCGGGTCATTGCTCCTGATCAGCGGGGCTACAATCTCAGTGACAAACCGGAAGGAATTGATTCGTATCGGATTGATACATTAAGAGATGATATCATCGGGCTTATTACGCAATTCACTGATGAAAAAGCAATTGTCATCGGTCATGACTGGGGAGGAGCTGTCGCATGGCATTTGGCTTCCACACGCCCGGAATATCTTGAAAAACTGATCGCGATCAATATCCCGCACCCGCACGTCATGAAAACCGTAACGCCGCTTTATCCGCCGCAATGGCTGAAAAGCTCGTATATCGCATACTTCCAGCTGCCCGATATACCGGAGGCATCACTAAGGGAAAATGATTATGATACATTAGACAAAGCGATTGGATTATCCGACCGTCCCGCGCTTTTTACATCCGAGGATGTCAGCAGGTACAAAGAAGCGTGGAAGCAGCCGGGCGCGCTGACAGCTATGCTGAACTGGTACAGAGCCCTCAGAAAAGGAAGCTTGGCAGAGAAACCCTCTTACGAAACAGTACCTTACCGAATGATCTGGGGAATGGAAGACCGCTTTTTGAGCAGAAAGCTTGCGAAAGAGACGGAAAGGCATTGCCCGAATGGACATCTCATCTTTGTTGATGAAGCTTCCCATTGGATTAACCACGAAAAGCCAGCCATCGTCAATCAGCTGATTTTGGAATATCTTAAGAACCAATAAGCTAAAATTTCTCTCCATCCGTCTGTCATAATGGCAGACTTTTTCTGTGCGTTTTTTTTCATAGTCTGTTTTAAACATGACAAAATAACATTAAAAATCATGAATGTCACCATAAAATTGTAACAAAAAACAGGTTTAAACGACTTTAAAAAAAGGAATAGCCTTACTGAAGATTTGTGTAAAACTCCCCTAAGGCAATACTTAAAAAGAATAATAAAAAGAAGGTGCCTTAATGAAGCAAGGATTAATCTCGATTATTATCCCGTCTTACAATGAAGGGTATAATGTTAAACTCATTCATGAATCTTTAAAAAAGGAATTTAAAAACATTCATTATGACTATGAAATATTCTTCATAAACGACGGAAGTGTTGATGACACGCTTCAGCAGATCAAAGACTTGGCAGCGACGTGCAGCCGGGTAAAATATATATCTTTTTCTCGAAACTTTGGAAAAGAAGCCGCAATTTTGGCGGGCTTTGAGCATGTTCAGGGCGAGGCGGTTATTGTCATGGATGCCGATCTGCAGCATCCGACATATTTGCTGAAGGAATTTATCAAAGGCTACGAAGAAGGGTATGACCAAGTCATTGCCCAAAGGAACAGAAAAGGGGACAGCTTTGTCCGCTCACTCTTATCATCTATGTATTACAAGTTCATTAATAAAGCGGTGGAAGTCGATTTGCGTGACGGTGTCGGTGACTTCAGATTGTTAAGCCGCCAAGCTGTGAATGCACTTTTGAAGCTGAGCGAAGGAAACCGCTTCTCAAAAGGCCTTTTTTGCTGGATTGGCTTTGATCAGAAAATTGTATTTTATGAAAATGTCGAACGAAAAAACGGCACCTCCAAATGGTCGTTCAGCAGTCTGTTTAACTACGGAATGGACGGCGTCGTTTCATTTAATCATAAGCCGCTGAGATTATGTTTTTATACAGGCATTTTCATCCTGCTGCTTTCCATCATTTATATCATTGCCACATTCGTTAAAATTCTGACTAACGGTATTTCTGTGCCTGGGTATTTCACCATTATCTCAGCAGTGTTATTTCTCGGCGGAGTACAGCTGTTAAGTCTTGGAATAATAGGTGAATATATCGGCCGAATCTATTATGAAACAAAAAAACGCCCGCATTATTTGATCAAAGAGGCGAATATCCCGAACAAAGACCTGCCTGAAACGAACGAATTAAAAAGCATGCGGCGTCTGACAAAAATGCACTGAAAATACCAAGCGCCATTGGCAGTGCTTTTTTTGCGTGTCTATTATCTTAAAAGCAAGACTGGAGAATTCATATGAAAAGAAAACATATCATGATCTATGCGGCCAGTTTGCTGGTGTCCGTTCTGGCACACGCTTTTTTTGTGAAAGAATGGGCGGAAGGCAGGTATATGACAGGTCCGGGTGACGGGCTTGCGCAAATGATCGTATTTAAAAAATTATTATTTGACCAATATACACACGGGAATTTTTTCTACAATTATTCATTCGGACTTGGCGGCGGCACATTCAGTCAGCTCGGCTATTATTTTTCTGCGTCTTTTCTTTTTCTTGCTGTGTCTGCCGCTGTTTGGCTGCTTCAAGCCGTCCAGCTGATCGGAGAAACGGATACGCTTTTTTGGGCAGAGTCAGCTGTTTTTATCAGTATTTTCAAATTGAGCTTGATCATCTTTACGTCCGCTTCTGTTTTTCATTATCTTCTTAAGCACAGGGCGGCATCGTTCACGGGAGCCGTGTTATACGGCGTCTCAATTATTTATTTCCGTCACGAAGCGTATTGGGAATTTTTCACCGATACAATGGTTTGGCTTCCGCTGCTTGTGCTTGGCGCAGAAAAAATTATTAGAGAGCGGCGTCCGGCGTGGTTTATCGTTGCGTGTTCGCTGACGTTAATCAACAATTTTTACTTTGCATACATAAACCTTATATTCATCGGAATCTATGTGCTGTTCAGATGGCTGATCCGTTTGGAACCACATGAAGAGAAAAGATGGATTCAAATCAGATTATTTCTCGTTTCAGGCTTCATTTCTTTTGGCATCAGTGCGGCGGCGTTTGTGCCGGTAGTATACGGTTTTTTAAACAACCTGCGCCCTCCATACAGCCAGAAAATAGAGTGGCTCAATTTCGATGATAATATCTTATTTTCGAGCCGGATCATCATTGTGCCGGCCGCTTTTCTGCTGTTTTTGTTTATTATTTCTTTTTACAAAAACCGTGTGTTTCGTCTCTTTGCCGGGTTGAGCCTGCTGTTTATTCTGTTTCATTTCAGTCCGTATGCGGCAAGCGTCTTTAACGGTTTTTCCGCCCCGCAAAACCGGTTTGAATATGTTCTGGCCTTTACCATTGCGGGAGCAGCTGCGGCTGGTTTGTCACAGCTGTCTGAATTGAAACGGAAAGAACTGCTCCCGGCCGCAGCTGTCGTCCTGCTTCTTTACTTGTATCATATCCAAAGGTATAAGCTCGATATATGGAAGCCTGCGAATGAAAGTATTCTATTGCTCTTACTCATGACAATCGCAGCCTTGTTTGCTGCAGCTTTTGCGAAAAAACGGGCAAAAATGGCTGTGTACGGTATAATCATTCTTTCTTCGCTGTTTGTCGCCAACTCCTATCAAAAATACGCGCTCTCAGAAGGCGGCGATTTGGACAGTGTGACAAAAGAATATCTTACAAGTGAGGAATACAGAGGGCGGGAATCATCTGAGCTCATCAGACGTTTACAGAAGGAAGACGATGACCCGCTCATGAGAATCGACTGGATGAACGGGGTCCGCAATAATACGCCAATCATTTACGGATTTAATGGCTTCAGCGCGTATTCCAGCATTTTAAACAAAGATCTGCTGGCCTTCTATTGGAATGATTTAAGCATCGATATGGGCAGGGAAAGCGTCAGCCGTTACGCGTCATTGGGAGACAGGGCGAATTTATACAGCCTGCTTTACGGCAAATATTATATGACCGAAAAAACAAACGAAGCCAGCGTCCCGTACGGCTTCAAAAAGCATTTAGAAACAGAGCATTATGCAGTTTATGAGAATCAGTACATGCTTCCATTCGTTAAAACAGCGGATGCCATATACAGCGAAAGTGAGCTGGACCGATTGCCCGCTCTTGCGAAAGAACAGGCGATGCTGAAAGGAATTATATTAAAAGATCCATCAGGAAAAACGGAGCAGACACCAAAACCGTCCAATTTGATCACCAAGTCGGACATCACCGCAAAACAAGCCCAGTATCAAAACGGGCTGCTAACCGTAACTGGAGAAAACGGAGGAGAGCTGATCATCACCCCGAAACAGCCATCATCCGCTCCGGGAGACTACTATGTCAGCTTTTATTTGAAAAGCAAAGCAAAAGACAAAGGATTTACATTAAAGGTAAATGATTATGTCACAACAAGGAAATCGAACAAATCGATCTATAAAACCGGAGTAAATAATATAACGGTAAGAGTGCCTAAATCAGGCCATATCTCAATCAATCTTCCGAAAGGAACCTATGAGCTGAGAAACATAGCGCTCTATGAAGAAAATTACCAAACGCTGAAAAACGCTGTAATGCAAAATAAAACAGAGAAAGCAGACAAACTGAATTGGAACAAAAATCGACTGACCTTTTCCTATCATCTGTCAAAAGACCAGTACATCATGCTTCCGATCCCATATGAAAAAGGCTGGGAGCTGAAGATCAACGGAAAAACACAGAAGATCGAAAAAGCGGATTATGCTTTTATAGGCTTCAAGGCGCAAAAGGGAGACAATCACATTGAGCTGACTTACTATCCGCCATACTTCAAAATATCGGCGATCATATCTCTCGTCAGTCTGCTGCTTGCTGTTTTTTATATAAGACGTAAAAAGCCCGGCTCTATATAGAGCCGAGCTTTAATTTTTTCTGAAGTTTTTCTTCGCTGAATATCCATCCCGTATAGGATGAACGAATCGTGAGATCATGGCCGATATGAACAATTGCGACAAACGGATAATGGCCTTTGCTCCGATAACGCAGGTCGATAAATCTCACCTCATAATGATCTTTAAACGTATCCACTTCCCACCGGTATACCGGAGAAAAGGACAGAAACGCCGCGATGTTATCATCCTGCTTTGCCGCATGCATTACATCGGTTTCAGGAACAGGCACCCGATTAAATGTATCCAGAATCACGACATGTCCTTCCATGCTTCTTCCTACATAGAAAGCATGTGCTGTCGTCACTGCGATTCGCCATTGCCTGAATTTCATCGTTGGAGAAATAATAATGCTTTCGATCTCATCATGAATCATCTCATGAAGCTTCCGTTTAATTCTCAGCTGCATGATCAGGCGCACCAAGTAGTAGCCTACCAATATGATATATAAGCTGAGAAACGTGATGCCGGGACTCCCGCCTGCATACCAAATCGCGATAGCTGCCAGATGGCTGATAAAAATAAACGGATCAAACGTATTAATCAGCCCGAGCGCAACCCATTTTTTCGAAAACGGACGAATGGCTTGTGTTCCATAGGCGTTGAATATATCAACAAAGACATGCAGAACGACTGCCAGCAGTGTCCACAGCCACAGGTGCAGAAAATCGGCCTGAGGATAAAATAAATACAGAATCGCCGGGATGATGACAGACCAAAACAAAACGGCGGGAATTGAATGGGTAAATCCTCTGTGATTCCTTATATAAACAGCATTGTTTTTAAGCTTTAACACAGTATCAATATCCGGAGCCTGAGAGCCCGCAAGCGTTGCGATCATAACAGCGTGAGCCATTGCCGGATCTGATCCGACAACAGGATCAAGCGTCGCAATACCGCCCAGTGCGATGCCCATAACGACATGTGTGCCCGTATCCATAGGTGACCTCCTTGCAGGGTGATCCTGCACATTCACTTTGTAAGAAATTCCCCATTTTCATATACCCAATTTTTAAACTGATTCAATCGTTCTCATATGTTTCCGCTTTTTCTTTATTACTATTTAATGTAACATATTATCGTACTGTGCCCTTAGTGTACAACAAAAAACAGTCTAAAGAAAAGCGGGGCGCGAAAGACTGGGGAGAAACACATATGAACGTACTTGAAGACAAATTAAAACAAAAAGACATACAGCAATTTCGCGATGATTTAATCTCATGGTTTGAACGAGAGCAGCGCGTTTTGCCGTGGAGAGAGGACCAAGATCCATATAAGGTGTGGGTATCTGAAGTGATGCTGCAGCAAACGAGAGTAGAGACAGTGATTCCTTACTTTCTCCGGTTTGTAGAACAATTCCCGACAGTGGAAGCGCTCGCTGATGCTGATGAAGAAAAGGTGCTGAAAGCATGGGAAGGGCTCGGCTATTATTCGCGAGTCAGAAACCTGCAAAGCGCGGTAAAAGAAGTGAAACAGGAATACGGCGGCATTGTTCCTCCAGACGAGAAAGATTTTGGCGGGTTAAAAGGCGTCGGCCCTTATACAAAGGGAGCGGTGCTCAGCATTGCCTACAATAAACCCATTCCCGCGGTTGACGGAAATGTGATGCGTGTCATGTCCAGGATTCTATCTATTTGGGATGATATTGCCAAACCAAAAACAAGAACGATCTTTGAAGACGCCATACGAGCTTTTATTTCCAAAGAAAAACCATCTGAATTTAATCAGGGCTTGATGGAGCTTGGAGCCTTGATCTGTACGCCAAAATCACCCTCATGCCTGCTTTGCCCGGTTCAGCAGCATTGCTCAGCATTTGAAGAAGGCACTGAACGGGAGCTTCCGGTAAAAAGCAAAAAGAAAAAGCCCGGGATCAAAACCATGGCCGCGATCGTACTGACTGATGAAGACGGACAAGTGTATATCCACAAACGGCCGTCTAAAGGTTTGCTCGCCAACCTGTGGGAATTCCCGAATCTTGAAACACAAAAAGGGATCAAAACTGAGCGTGAACAGCTCATTGCTTTCTTAGAAAACGAATATGGCATACAAGCTGATATCAGTGATCTGCAAGGTGTAGTCGAGCATGTTTTCACCCACCTGGTATGGAATATTTCAGTGTTTTTCGGTAAAGTAAAACAAGTGTCGGATACCAGCAAGCTGAAAAAAGTAACGAAAGAAGAGCTCGAACAATTTGCGTTCCCGGTGTCACATCAAAAAATCTGGAAGATGGCAGGAGAAGCAGCCGCCATCTCGGCTGCTCCGTAAACCATTCTTAATCGTAAGAGACGCGCGTGCCGTGGCTGTAGTCCGCTTCATTGCGCTTCATTCCGCCGCGCGCTTCAATTTCTTGCGTTAATTCCCGGTATTTTGATTGGCCTTCTTCGTTCAAATAAGGCATAATTTGCTGAAAGGCATGATGAAAATAAGCGAGTTCACTGTTCTTCCAATCTTTTTTGGAAACCATGTTCAATTCGCTCATATCACGTCCGACATACATAACAGAAGACCCCCTTTAAAGTTCTTGCCATTATTGTTTGTGGAAATAAAAGAACTATACGCTACAAGGAGATGAGGAAAAATGGAACAAAATAAATGTGCACTCGTAACAGGAAGCAGCCGCGGTGTCGGAAAAGCGGCCGCGATCAGACTTGCTGAGAACGGCTATAACATCGTCATTAACTATGCACGCAGCAAAAAAGCAGCATTAGAAACAGCGGAAGAAATCGAAAAGCTTGGCGTTAAAGTGCTTGTCGTAAAAGCAAACGTAGGACAGCCTGCAAAAATCAAAGAAATGTTTCAGCAAATTGATGAAACGTTCGGCAGACTTGATGTTTTTGTCAATAATGCCGCTTCAGGAGTACTAAGACCTGTCATGGAATTAGAAGAAACACACTGGGACTGGACGATGAACATTAATGCGAAAGCATTGCTTTTCTGCGCTCAGGAAGCTGCCAAGCTAATGGAGAAGAACGGTGGCGGGCATATTGTCAGCATTAGTTCATTAGGCTCTATCCGCTATCTTGAAAACTACACCACGGTCGGTGTATCAAAAGCAGCGTTAGAGGCTTTAACCCGTTATCTTGCCGTTGAGCTTTCACCAAAACAAATTATCGTCAATGCTGTTTCAGGCGGAGCGATCGACACAGATGCGCTGAAGCACTTCCCGAATAGAGAAGATCTGCTTGAGGATGCGCGCCAAAATACGCCGGCGGGACGCATGGTCGAAATTAAAGACATGGTTGATACTGTGGAGTTTCTAGTGTCTTCCAAGGCTGACATGATCCGCGGACAGACAATTATCGTTGACGGCGGACGCTCACTGCTCGTTTAAAAATTTTTAAAAAAGAGGAATAGCTATACGATCACCTGCACATTCTAATGACCGTGGAGGTGATAACAATGGCTAACTCAAATAACTTCAGCAAAACAAACGCTCAACAAGTTAGAAAACAAAACCAACAATCAGCTGCTGGTCAAGGTCAATTTGGCACTGAATTTGCTAGCGAAACAAACGCTCAGCAAGTCAGAAAACAAAACCAGCAATCAGCTGGACAACAAGGTCAATTCGGCACTGAATTCGCTAGTGAAACTGACGCACAGCAGGTAAGACAGCAAAACCAATCTGCTGAACAAAACAAACAACAAAACAGCTAATCACTGAAACAGAAAAAAGCACTTCATCTTCGGGTGGAAGTGCTTTTTTCTGTTTGAAAAACGACAAAACTTGTGGAAGGTCTACAGAATGAGTCAAAGGGTTTGCTTTATGGAGATCGAAATGATTAAAGGAGGAAATGTTTATACTTTCATCAGGCTGAAGGAGGAACCGATGACCGAATTTGAAAAGCTGGTAAGTGAACAGATGAAAACGATGGATAAGCTTCTCGATCTCCAATCAGAGCTCGACCGCTGCAAACAAATTGAGGCGGAACTCCGGCATTTGGAAAGGGATGCAAGGCTGCGTGGGATTCAGGCTGAAATTGCGGTAAAACGGAAACACCTTGCCGATATACAGGATATGTTTCAAAAGCAGACAGAGCAGGTCATTCGTTCATATCGCAGCTCAGAAAAGCCGTCTTCCTTTGTGTAGTGCAGGAATGTGCCATTCCCCGGCCGGAATGGCTCTTTTATTTTCATTTTTCAATTTGTAACGTTATAATAGGTAAAAGACGTTGTCGGTAAGCAAATTTGGACATACTAACTGTAGGGCTTTATAGAAAGTAGGGGAGAAATATGGGCTATCCCAAGGAAGGAGAAACCATTCAAATTCACAGCTATAAGCACAACGGGCTGATTCATAGAATTTGGAATGAGACAACAATCTTAAAAAGTACAGAAATGTGTGTCATCGGAGCCAATGACCGGACGATGGTAACCGAATCAGACGGCCGGACATGGATAACCAGAGAGCCCGCAATCTGTTATTTTCACGCAAGACAATGGTTTAATGTCATCGGGATGCTGAGGGAAGACGGGGTTCATTATTATTGCAACATCAGTTCTCCGTTTGCCTATGATGGCGAAGCAATTAAATATATTGATTATGACTTAGATGTTAAGGTTTTTCCTGACATGACCTACAATATTCTCGATGAAGACGAATATGATGATCATCGGAAAGCCATGAATTATCCAAAAGAAATCGACAGTATTTTAAGAGACTACTTAAATACGCTGCTCCATTGGATTCACCAGCGTCAGGGACCGTTTGCGCCCGAGTTTGTCGATATGTGGTATGAACGGTATTTGCGCTATACAAAATAATGGTTACGTAAAAACCTGTTGCGGGGTACAACAGGTTTTTCACATGGGCTCACACACATCATGATAAAGAGAGAGGGGGAATCAACCGTGGGGGTTATGAAACGCTACATGCAATTCGTCAAACCTTATAAGAAGCAAATTTTCGTTACAGTGTTAATCGGGATCGTAAAATTCTCCATTCCGCTTGCTCTCCCATTGCTTCTGAAGTACGTAGTTGACGACATTATTCAAGGAGGCGGCACGGCCAGTGACAAAACCACGTCATTGTTCACGATTATGGCGATCATGTTCGCCTTATTTTTAATTTTGCGCCCGCCTGTTGAATATTACCGGCAATATTTTGCCCAGTGGACTGCCAGCAAGGTGCTTTATGATATAAGAGCTAAGCTGTTTGACCATATACAAAAACTGAGCCTTCGTTTTTACGCGAATACAAGAACAGGGGAAGTCATTTCCCGAGTGATTAATGATGTAGAACAAACAAAGGATTTCGTCATCACAGGGCTGATGAATATATGGCTCGATATGCTGACGATTTTGATTGTAATCTCTATCATGCTCACACTGGACGTTAAATTAACGCTGATCTCTATCGTTTTATTCCCATTATACGGAATATCAGTGAAGTATTTTTACGGCCGTTTACGAAAGCTGACAAGGGAGCGCTCACAGGCTCTTGCTCAAGTGCAGGGGCATTTGCATGAACGCATTCAAGGCATGCCTGTCATCAGAAGCTTTGCGATAGAAGATCATGAACAGGCTCAATTTAATGAGAAAAACGGTCATTTCTTAGATAAAGCCATCCGCCACACGAATTGGAACGCGAAAACCTTTGCGGTCGTTAATACCATTACAGATTTGGCGCCGCTCATCGTCATAGCGTGCGCCGGGTATTTTGTCATTAATGGACCGCTGACAGTCGGAACAATGGTCGCGTTTGTCGGATATATTGACAGAATGTACAACCCTGTTAGAAGGCTGATCAATTCCTCTACAACTTTGACACAGTCAATCGCATCAATGGACAGGGTGTTTGAATTTATTGACGAGCCCTATGAACTCACTGACAAACCAAATGCGATAAAGGCCGATCAGATTCGCGGAGGAGTGGAGTTTCAAAACGTTTCGTTTCAATATGAGAAGGACAAAGAAAATATTCTTCATGATGTATCCTTAAAAGTAAATAGAGGAGAAACTGTAGCTCTCGTCGGCATGAGCGGAGGAGGAAAATCAACGCTCGTCAGCCTGATCCCAAGATTTTATGATGTAACAAGCGGCAGACTGCTGATTGATGGGACGGATATTCGCGATTATGAAGCAAGAAGCCTTCGCAACCAGGTTGGTATGGTGCTTCAAGATACCTTTTTATTTAGTGAAACGATTCGGGAAAATATCGCGATCGGCAAGCCTGATGCCACACTTGAAGAGATAATCGAAGCCGCCAAAGCTGCAAATGCCCATGAATTTATCATGAGTTTTCCAGAAGGATATGAGACCCGGGTGGGGGAACGAGGCGTTAAGCTTTCAGGCGGACAAAAGCAGCGGATCTCAATTGCGCGGGTATTCCTGAAAAATCCGCCGCTCCTCATTTTAGATGAAGCTACATCAGCTCTGGATTTGGAAAGTGAGCATTACATTCAAGAAGCGATGGACAAACTGGCGAAGGATAGAACAACTTTTGTTGTCGCCCACCGTTTATCGACAATCACCCATGCGGATAAGATTGTTGTCATGGAAAACGGGACAATCATTGAAATCGGAACCCATGATGAACTCATGGACTATGAGAGCCAATACAAGCACTTATTTACCATTCAAAATTTGAACTAAAACATCAATCTTATATCCTTTTAACGAAGGATATAAGATTTTTTTGTATATAAAAAAACCCGGCTGTTTAACCGGGTTACTCTTCTGTTTCTATTTCGCAGTCTTTCGGATGATACGTTTGAAAACTTGTGATAAGTGTTTCTAAATGTTCAAGCTGCTCGCGATATTCCACGGCGCTTGCCATAATATTGAGCATGTTGTAATCAATAAGCTCCTCATCCGTATTCTGCTGATTTTTTAAAAATGACTTTGTTAAAAGCTGCTTATACCGGATGCCTTCTTCAACCGCGTCATCATGCGGCTTGATTTTTCCGACAAACCTCATCAAAATCCGCTCGTGCCAGTAAAGCAGGTAATCAAGTTCTTCAGTCAATGTTTCCTGAAACTCTTCCGGCATATGATAGATCTCGTTTTCCAGACGATGCAGCTTCTTCAATGTATCAAGCGCCCGATTTGCAGTAATAATGGCCTGTCTGAACAGGACAAGCTTTCTTGATTTCACATAAGTCGTTTTCTTAAAGTAACTTCTTTCTTCTTTATATAGAAGATATGTCTGATCAAGCTTGATCATTTTTTCTTTCAGTTTTTCAATATCCTCTTTCAAAATCGAATGCTCTGTCGACTGCCGCATGGACAATCTGATCCACTTCATAATTTCTTCGGTGTTTTCGACGGTATTATGAATCAGCTTTGTTTCGTACTTAGGAGGCAAAAACACAAGGTTGACGATAAAGGAAGAAAGCACCCCTAAGATGACTGTGCTTGTTCTGATCAGCGCGAACATTAAAAAGTCGTCACCGGCAGATTCTAATATCGCAATGACTGTTACAAGAGCAATTGAAATTGTATGTTCAATTTTAAGTTTCAGCATGATTGTAATGACAATAACTGCTGTTAACCCGATCATAATCGGGCTGGGTCCGAAAATAAGGCCGAACACTGTGGCAATCACAGCTCCGATGATATTTGCTTGAACCTGGTCAATAATAATGAGAAAAGAGCGGTAAATCGACGGCTGGATCGCAAATATCGCTGCAATTCCAGCGAAAATCGGCGCGGGAAGCCCGATCCACGAAGCCAAATAAAGGGCAAGTGTAATCGCAATCCCGGTTTTGAAAATGCGGGCACCAAGTTTCATTGGTTTGTGCGTGCATTCCTTTCTATAGTAAATTGTGTGACATAGCAAATGGGCTAATCCTTAAAATTCCCGGTTAGTTTATTTGCTAAACAATTAAGTAATATACAGGGATCGATACAAATATTCAAGCTATTTTTCTAGAAAAAGACCAAAATCTTACACGCTGTTTGATTCCATAAAAAAACAGGAGCTCAAAGCTCCTGTTCAAGGTATTTGATTCTAGTTTTTTAGATGTTTAAATGCATCCTCGACCGCTGTAAGCGTGTCTTTAATATCCTGCTCTGTATGTGCTGTGGTAATAAACCAAGCTTCATACTTAGAAGGTGCTAAATTAATTCCGCGTTCCAGCATCAGCTTGAAAAACGTAGAGAATGTTTCTCCGTCACTCCGTTCAGCCTGCTCGTAATTTTCCACTTTCTCATCAGAGAAGTATACCGTGAGCGCACCTTTTAACCGGTTGACCGTAATGGTGATGCCGTGTGTTTCTGCGTGCTTCAAAATGCCTTCCTCAAGCATAGCGCCAAGGTGATCAAGCTTTTCATACACGCCTTTTTCTTTGAGCACTTCCAGACAAGCGATGCCTGATAGGATGGAAGCGGGGTTCCCTGCCATTGTTCCTGCCTGATAAGCAGGCCCTAGCGGAGCTACCTGCTCCATGATTTCTTGTTTGCCGCCATAGGCCCCAATCGGAAGTCCGCCGCCGATAATTTTCCCGAGTGCTGTTAAATCTGGTTTCACCTGTAAGAGATCCTGCGCGCCGCCATACATAAAGCGGAAAGCCGTAATGACTTCATCGTAAATAACGAGAGCCCCTGCATTATGTGTTAATTCATTTACTTGTTCTAAGAAGCCCTCTTTCGGCTCCACGATACCGAAGTTGCCGACAATCGGTTCAACGAGAACCGCCGCGATTTCACTGCCCCATTTTTCAAGAGCTGCTTTATAGCTATCGATATCATTAAATGGTACTGTGATCACTTCGTTTGCAATGCTTTTCGGTACACCGGCTGAGTCTGGTGTGCCGAGAGTAGACGGGCCGGAGCCTGCGGCGACAAGCACAAGGTCCGAATGCCCGTGATAGCAGCCCGCAAATTTAATGATTTTTGTCCGGCCTGTATATGCGCGAGCCACGCGGATGGTCGTCATAACGGCTTCTGTACCCGAATTGACGAATCTTACTTTGTCCATAGCGGGAATGGCTTCTTTGAGCATTTTTGCAAATGTAACCTCGTGTTTCGTTGGTGTTCCATACAATACACCGTTCTCTGCTGCTTTTTTAATCGCTTCTGTAATATGCGGATGGGCATGTCCTGTAATAATCGGACCGTACGCCGCTAAATAATCGATGTATTTGTTGCCGTCCACATCCCAAAAATAAGCGCCGCTTGCTTTCTCCATTGCAACAGGAGAACCGCCGCCGACTGCTTTATATGATCTAGACGGGCTGTTTACACCGCCGACAATGTGCTGTAATGCCTCATTGTGAAGTTCAATTGATTTTGTATGCAAGAATAAAAACCTCCTATATCTCCATGCGTCCTTTCTATTGTAGCATGCTTCCGAACAAGAACAATGGCTTCGGGCTTCAGATTCAGCTGAGATGGTTGTAATCTGGACAAGAATTGGATACGCTTAATAAAAAAACATCCGGAGGTAACGTAATGACTATAGAAATCGGACAAAAAGCGCCTGATCTTGAGTTAAAAGGTGATCATGGGGAAACAGTAAAATTATCGGATTATAAAGGAAAGTACATCGTGCTTTATTTTTATCCAAAGGACATGACACCGGGATGTACAACTGAAGCATGCGATTTTCGGGACAGTCACGAAAGCTTCGCCGAACTGGATGCCGTCATTATCGGCGTCAGCCCGGACAGCCAGGAAAAACACGGAAAATTTAAAGAGAAGCATAACCTTCCATTTCTGCTTCTTGTTGATGACGAGCATAAGCTGGCGGAAGCATTTGATGTGTGGAAGCTGAAGAAAAACTTCGGAAAAGAGTATATGGGAATCGAGCGTTCCACTTTTTTAATTGATAAAGAAGGCCGGCTCATTAAAGAATGGAGAAAAGTAAAAGTAAAGGACCATGTAGCCGAAGCGCTTCAAACCCTCAAAGATATGTCTGAAAAGTAAATCTCTATGAGCCTATGCTTACTTTTACCCTGATATCAATTGACAAATTATCGTAGAAAGAGTTACACTAATTATAAACATTACAATGTAAGAATTTTTTTTAGAAGAGAGGTGCATGACGGATGGCTGCACATGAACTAAAAGAAGCCTTAGAAACGTTGAAGGAAACCGGAGTTCGCATTACTCCTCAACGTCATGCGATTCTGGAATATCTCGTTAACTCTATGGCTCATCCAACAGCGGACGATATATATAAAGCTCTGGAAGGGAAATTTCCTAACATGAGCGTAGCGACGGTATATAACAATTTGCGTGTGTTCCGGGAATCAGGTTTGGTAAAAGAGCTCACATACGGTGATGCTTCCAGCAGATTCGATTTTGTCACATCCGATCACTATCACGCGATTTGCGAAAACTGCGGTAAAATTGTGGACTTCCACTACCCGGGCCTTGATGAAGTGGAGCAGCTCGCTGCCCACGTCACGGGCTTCAAGGTAAGCCACCACCGTTTAGAAATTTACGGCGTCTGCCAAGAGTGTTCGAAAAAAGAAAATCATTAAAAATAAGCTGACCGCACGAAACGGTCAGCTTATTTTATTTCGACATTTTCTTTTTATTATAAGACTCATCAAATTCTTTTCCTTCTAATCCCTTATCTAAAGTCAGCGGCTCTCGGCAATGCATGCACATATCGACTACTCCTAAAACCTTTGTCTCTTTATCACAGCCTGGACAAATGACGCGAACCGCTTTAGTCGAAAGCATTCCGATCCAAAAGTAAACTACCGTGCTGAGACCGATGGATAAAAGCCCAAGTATCATAAACAAACTAGAAAGCAAAACTGACTCTTTGAAAAAGATCCCGATGTACATAATGATAAACCCAACGAAAACCAAACTTAACGCAAATGTTCTGATTTTATTAATTTTGCTGGAGTATTTCGCCATGTCCATCCCCCTCTGTTTTAACTATAGCACAAACCCGATGGGATTTTCTTCATGTTTTCGGTTGAACTGGAATTTACATATGGAGAGTTACTGTGAAATTGTTTATAATAGTTCAATGTGTTTAGAAAAAAGGAATTTCGTTTTAACCATAGAATTGAATCAAATAGAGAATAAAAAAATTTGAACAATTGCATTGGAGGAATAGTGATGGAAAATCTTCTCCGTCCAATTTACCAAGAAAGAGCAAGTCACCCCAATACATTGGCTGTCATTATGATTGAGAGAAGAAACAAAACATCTTCCTTAACAGATAACTTTGATGCAGCTTTGCTGGTGATTGTAAAGGATGCTGATGAGCCAGTTTTTATAAAGCATTATGAATTTGATCATCAAACAGCTTCTTTGCATGTGGTAACAGATTCTCAGATTCAAGAATGGATTTTGCTTGGAACAAATAGAAGAATCATAGATTGGATTGTAAATGGCAGAGTCTTGTTTGACCGTAATGAATACGTAGTTGAACTGATTGACAGGCTGAATACATTTCCGTTTGCCGAACGTAAACTGAAGATCGGACTCGAATACGGCAAATTAATCAGAAGGTATGTTGAAGGGAAAGCTTTTTTTGAAGCCAATCAATTTTTAGATGCCTACAATGCCGTTGTTCATGCGCTGCATCATTTAGCACGTATTGAAGTAATCGACAGAGGATTCCATCCCGAAACCACGGTGTGGAGCCAAGTGCGCCAGATGGAGCCCCAAGTGTACAAATTATATTCCGAGCTGATTGAAAGTCATGAGAGCCTGGAAAAAAGACTTGAATTATTATTCTTAGCAAATGATTTTCTCATCCATTCCAAAGCCGAGATCGGTTCGGCGCATCTTTTCGAAGTAATGAAAGAAAAAGACATTTGGCAATTCGGTGAGCTTCTTCAACATCATGACCTAAAGCACTTTACCCAAGATCTTGGCGTTATGCTTGATTACTTGACGGAAAAGGGACTTATCAACGTCTGCCAGATAGAAACGAAAGGACAGGCTGTCTATCACCGAGGATATTCTTTTAAAAAAGGTGTTGACTCTGATTCTTGACCGTGTTATATTATTAAACGTCGCTGATGCGCTTCTGAGAAAACAAGCTCACAGCGGCGGGAAAATAAATCAAAAAAACATTTGACAAAAGAAAGTCAAAATGTTATATTAATAAAGTCGCTTCAACAAGAAGTGAAAATGATCTTTGAAAACTAAACAAGACAAAACGTACCTGTTAATTCAGTTTTTAAAAAATCGCACAGCGATGTGCGTAGTCAGTCAAACTAGGGCCTGCACGACGCAGGTCACACAGGTGTCGCCGCAGGATGCGGTGAACTTAACCTGTGATCCATTTATCGGAGAGTTTGATCCTGGCTCAGGACGAACGCTGGCGGCGTGCCTAATACATGCAAGTCGAGCGGACAGATGGGAGCTTGCTCCCTGATGTTAGCGGCGGACGGGTGAGTAACACGTGGGTAACCTGCCTGTAAGACTGGGATAACTCCGGGAAACCGGGGCTAATACCGGATGGTTGTTTGAACCGCATGGTTCAAACATAAAAGGTGGCTTCGGCTACCACTTACAGATGGACCCGCGGCGCATTAGCTAGTTGGTGAGGTAACGGCTCACCAAGGCAACGATGCGTAGCCGACCTGAGAGGGTGATCGGCCACACTGGGACTGAGACACGGCCCAGACTCCTACGGGAGGCAGCAGTAGGGAATCTTCCGCAATGGACGAAAGTCTGACGGAGCAACGCCGCGTGAGTGATGAAGGTTTTCGGATCGTAAAGCTCTGTTGTTAGGGAAGAACAAGTACCGTTCGAATAGGGCGGTACCTTGACGGTACCTAACCAGAAAGCCACGGCTAACTACGTGCCAGCAGCCGCGGTAATACGTAGGTGGCAAGCGTTGTCCGGAATTATTGGGCGTAAAGGGCTCGCAGGCGGTTTCTTAAGTCTGATGTGAAAGCCCCCGGCTCAACCGGGGAGGGTCATTGGAAACTGGGGAACTTGAGTGCAGAAGAGGAGAGTGGAATTCCACGTGTAGCGGTGAAATGCGTAGAGATGTGGAGGAACACCAGTGGCGAAGGCGACTCTCTGGTCTGTAACTGACGCTGAGGAGCGAAAGCGTGGGGAGCGAACAGGATTAGATACC